>NZ_CP051206.1:3700000-4062938 GCF_012516395.1 Dolichospermum flos-aquae CCAP 1403/13F | reverse complement strand
TTTGCCACGAGTATCAATAAATGTTTCAATTATAAAGAAGATTCTTGAGAAAAAACAATTATGAAATTTAGTAAATTATCTGTCATTTTACAGGGGATAGGGATGCCTTTAGCGATCGCCCCTTTAATCATAATTCTGAGTGGCTGTAATGATCAACCACAAAATAATACACAAAATCCCGTTAGCACCCCCCAAGGACAAGTTACTCGCGTTCTCTGGAATCGCATTAAAAGCCGTGGACAGCTTGTTTGTGGCGTTAGTGGTGAACTACCAGGATTTAGTTTTGTCGGCACTGACGGCAAATATAGCGGCATTGACGTTGATATTTGTCGGGCTGTTGCCGCAGCAGTATTTGACAATCCAGACGCGGTAGAATATCGCAATCTCAACACTAAGGAGCGATTTACAGCTTTGCAAACTGGAGAGGTAGATATTCTCAGTCGCAATACTAGCTGGACTTTTAGCCGTGCAACTTCCCAAGGTTTAGATTTCGCACCTGTGGTATTTTATGATGGTCAAGCCGTCATGGTGCGTAAAAATAGCAATATTAAATCTATCAAAGACCTGAAAGACAAAGCCATTTGTGTGCAAACTGGAACTACTACTGAACAAAATTTAGCAGACCAAATGCGGAAACGGGGAATTACTTATAAACCCGTTGTTTTTGAAGATGTGAATATCACCTTTGCCACTTATGCAGAAGGACGTTGTGATGCTGTCACCACAGACCGTTCTGCACTGGTTTCTCGACGGACAACCTTACCTAAGCCAGAAGATAATATCATTTTAGATGATGTTCTTTCTTCTGAACCTCTAGCGCCAGCAGTTGCTAAGGGTGACAGTAAGTGGAGTGATATAGTCAAATGGACTGTTTATGCTTTGGTGAAAGCAGAAGAATTGGGAATTAATTCTCAAAATTTAGCCGAGTTTGCTAATAGTAAAGATCCCGATATTAAACGTTTTTTAGGAACAGAAGGAAACCTGGGCGAAGGAATTGGTTTAACAAAGGATTTTGCTGCCAAAATTATCAAGCACGTTGGTAATTATGGCGAGATTTATGATCGCAATTTGGGAGCAAAAACAAAACTAAATCTCCCGCGCGGACAAAATCAAATTTCCTCAAAAGGAGGATTACTCTATTCTCCACCTTTCCGCTAAAGAAGCAAAAGAACTTTATTATTATTAACAACTAACAACTGTACGGGCGAAGCATTTGGAGAACTATTTTTGGCAATGACCGACAATTTATCTTCCAAATGCTTCGCCCCTACTAACAACTAACAACTGACCAATGGCCAATTCAAAACCTCCTTTGTGGCGTGATTATCGCTTTTGGCAAAATGCTATCCAGCTAATTTTTGTATTTTTAGCAGTAGTTATAGTTATTATCTTGTGGGGGAATGTCAGACGAAATTTACAGCAATTAGGAATTCAATTTGGATTTAATTTTCTCAAGCAACAAGCATCTTTTGATATTGGTGAAACTCTCATTAATTATCAACCAACGGATGCCTATAATTATGCTTTATTAGTAGGATTAGTTAATTCTTTAAGAATAGCAATAATGGGAATTTGTCTCACCACAATTGTGGGAATTACTGCGGGAATTGCGCGATTATCAGATAATTGGTTAGTGAGGAAAATTAGTCTGGTTTATGTAGAAGTTTTTCGGAATACTCCATTATTATTGCAATTGCTATTTTGGTATTTTGCAGTTTTCTTGAGTTTTCCTAAAGCCGAAAATAAAGTTTCCTTTTTGGGGTTTGCTAATTTTAGCCAAAATGGAATTCAATTTCCCTGGTTTACCTTGTCTCCAGAATTTTCTAGTTTATTATTGGGGTTAACTTTTTACACAGGTGCATTTATTGCGGAAATTGTGCGCGGGGGAATTCAATCAGTCCCGACAGGACAACTAGAAGCAGCCAAATCTCTGGGGTTAAAACCAGGTTTAGCAATGCGGTTGGTGATTTTTCCCCAAGCTTTGCGGGTGATTATTCCCCCATTAACCAGTCAATATCTCAATTTAACAAAAAATTCCAGTTTAGCGATCGCTATCGGTTATCCTGATATTTATTTTGTTGCTTCTACCACTTTTAACCAAACTGGGAAAGCGGTAGAAGTCATGCTGTTAATTATGATTACCTATCTGACTTTGTGTTTGATAATTTCTTTCACCATGAATTTATTTAATCGTTCTGTACAGATTAAGGAAAGATAAATAGTTAAATTATGAGTCCTATTTGCTAAAATTGTAATCATCACAACATAAATCAATCACCATGTACTCCACCAACCCACACCAGGAACTCTTACAAGCGATCGCTAATCTTAGTGATCAACAAATCCCACTTGTATTACAATTTATCTCATCATTGGAAACACCTGTTAACAATTATCCAATTTCAGCTAAAACAGTTTTAGAACGAATGGGTGGTTATCCCAAATTTTTACTAGAAGGATCAGGAGATTTGTCAGATAGAGATGTACGCAAAAAAGCAATCGCTGACAGAATTCAAGCAAGACATCAAACAAGAACTCATGAATAATTACCCCCTGACTTGGTTAAGAAAAAATCTCTTTAATAATTGGTACAATAGTTTACTAACTGTTGTTTGTTTTATCTTTCTATTTTGGTTAGTTCAAGGATTTGCAATTTGGTTAATTACTAAAGCACAATGGCAAGTAATCCAAGTTAATTTACACTTATTTTTAGTAGGAAGATTTCCCCAAAGTTTATATTGGCGGATTTGGGTTGTTTTGGGAATATCTACAACTTTAACTGCAATTACAGCGAGTGCATTTACCAAAAAAGCAATATTCACAAACCGCAATTCTTTGATTGCTGTTGTGATTATGGGGATTTCACTGTTTATTTTCCCCATACCATTAACAAGCCGTTTATGGTTATTATTAATTACAGGTTTAATATTTGCAGGTTTGATAATTGGTCAAAATTTTACTAAAATCATCACACCTTGGCTTTCTCTAATCTGGTTATCATCTTCTTTCATAATTATTTGGTTAATTGGTGGTGGTTTAGGATTACAACCTGTATCTACAAACTTATGGAATGGGTTATTACTTACCCTATTAATGGCAATAATTAGTATTTTACTTTCCTTTCCCATAGGAGTTTTACTCGCATTAGGAAGAACCAGCAATTTACCTGTAGTGCGGTGGTTTTCTATTCTTTATATTGAAATTGTTAGAGGATTACCCTTAATTGGGATTCTATTTTTAGCTCAAGTTATGTTACCCTTATTCTTACCAGCAGATTTACGTTTAGATCGTTTACTCAGAGGTATTGTGGGACTAATATTATTTAGTGCAGCATACATGGCTGAAAATGTGCGCGGAGGACTACAAGCAATTCCCAGAGGACAAATAGAAGCAGGAAAAGCACTAGGATTAAATACACCTTTATTACTCATATTAGTCATATTACCCCAAGCCTTACGCGCAGTTATTCCCGCAATTGTTGGTCAATTTATTGGCTTATTTAAAGATACTTCCCTTTTATCATTAGTGGGATTAGTAGAATTAACAGGAATGGCACGTTCTATCTTAGCACAACCGCAATTTTTAGGAAGATATGCAGAAGTATATTTATTTATCGGTTTGATTTATTGGGTATTTTGTTATTCAATGTCCTTAGCTGCTAAAAACTTAGAAAAACAATTAACATCGTAGGTTGGGTTGACGCAAGGAAACCCAACATTCCTAAATATCTATTTAAATCTTAAACTACACAAAAGGAATATATGACAGAATCAAAACCGATAATTATTGCTAAAGATGTTCACAAATGGTATGGTAAATTCCATGCCCTCCAAGGTGTAAGTTTAACCGTAGAACGGGGAGAAGTGGTTGTTTTAATGGGACCATCCGGTTCAGGAAAATCAACCTTTATTAGAACATTCAACGCCTTAGAAGAATATCAACAAGGAATTATTACCATTGACGGGATTACCCTCAGTCATGATTTAAGAAATATTGAAACAATTCGTCGAGAAGTGGGAATGGTATTTCAGCAATTTAACTTATTTCCCCATTTAACAGTTTTAGAAAATATCACCTTAGCACCAATATATGTCCGCAAAATATCCAAAGTTAAAGCCGAAGAATTAGCAATGCAATTATTAGAAAGAGTGGGAATTTTAGCACAAGCACAAAAATATCCAGGACAATTATCTGGTGGACAACAACAACGAGTAGCCATAGCGCGTGCATTAGCAATGCAACCGAAAATCATGTTATTTGATGAACCGACATCAGCATTAGATCCAGAAATGGTAAGAGAAGTTTTGGACGTAATGCGAAATCTTGCTAATGACGGAATGACAATGGTAGTTGTTACCCATGAAGTCGGATTTGCGCGAGAAGTTGCTGATAGAGTAGTGCTAATGGACAGCGGTTTATTAGTTGAATCCTCTACCCCCGACACCTTTTTTACTAATCCCAAAGAAGAGAGAACCAGGAAATTTTTATCACAAATTCTCTAGGGTGATTCAATCAGGCTAAAGATCCCCGACTTCTTAATTTAATCTTTTGTAAATAATGATAATTTATCAAAGAAGTCGGGGATCTAAATGCAGGTTTAACGATGTCCAAATATTGGGAAGATTTGATAATGTTCTTTATCTATTTCTGTCTAGCAATTTTCTAGTAATAATTTGGCTGTTTCTTCAAGCCAGATATTGAAGTCTATTTGATAAGTTATGGTCATAGATTTAATTTACCTCTGACTGCAATTATTTGATGACATGATAATCAATAATCAGTGAGTCATTTCATTTAAAGCTATATTAATTATTTCTTCACTAACCCCATGATGTTTTAAATTTTCAATAAAAGTAGAAACTCCTTGATTACGACTTTCTAAATAATATAATATAGCTGCAATAGGAGATGGAGGATCAATAGGATAATTTTGTTGTTCATAGACTTCTACTAAAGTCGTTAAAATATCTAATTTCTCATATTCTGGTGTATTAGGTTCAGCATCAAAAATTTGTTCGATTTCTTTTAATGCCTGTTGATAATCTGATTCTGTTCTAATGGGTTTTAAGTTCATAATATCAAACCTATAGGAAAATAAGGGTTTTGGAAAATGATACCTAACATAAATTAACTTGTGGTTTCTACTTGCCAATCTTCTATAGAAAGTTCTGCCGTTTCGATAGCTTTAATACAAAAAGCATTAATATCCCTAGCTGATAAGTTGACATTAACAAACACTCCATTATCTAATTTTCTTGTATCCCGAAAATCTTTTTCATCTCTACTAATGAAACGGGGAAATTGTTCCATAACATCCTTAAATTTATCAGGATCTAAATCAGCGATCACATTTAAAGTTTTTTCTAAAACATCCCGCCAACTTTTGACAGGATATTCCTTACTAAAAATTTTTAGTTGTTTGGGAGTTGTACCCCTTACCTTAGTTTTCGCAGGATTCATAAGATTTTCATTACCAAAGTAAGGCCAAATTTGTAAAACTTTTTCTGCTAAATATAAACTCCTTTTTTCTATATCTTCTCTTTTCCAAGTTTCTTGATTTTCAAAGTATTTATTGATTTCTAAATGACTATTAATCAGTATTTCTTTTTTCTGGATAAATTCAGCATTATATAATTCACCATTGTAAGCTGTAATAGTTATATTACCCAACGAGTGCAGTAATAAATCATGAGTTATGTCGCCCTCTTCTCCTAAATGTTCTTGCCACCATTTAGTTATAGTTTGTGGCATAATATGTTCAATAGTTAGATTAGTAAAAGATACTTGTTCTTTATGATAGAAGGATTCTTCTATAGATTCTAAAATTAATTTACCTTTACAAGTACGTCCAGTACCATATAGTTTAACATCCAATAATCTATCTTTAAATTCTGTATCTTTGGGATAATCTCGATTTTGTAAATCTAGTTTTAATCTTTCCACAAAATCAGCATGAGCTAAATTACTTGCTTTGCTAACTTGAGAATACAGTACAGAAAATATCCTATTTAATCCCCTGGTTTGGACGTTACAAATAAATCGGCGAATAATGAAATTTTCTAAAATCTGCAAAACAGCAATAAAATCTGCTTCTGAAAGTTTATTTTTTTCATAATCATGATAACAATTAAGTAAAAAAGGATAAACAGTAGCTACTTCTAAACGGTTGATTCTTTCCAAACAACGACGAATTTTTAAATTATTCTCTTTTAGTGGATCTAAAAGTTTTGTATAATATTCCGAAAATTCATATAAATCTTTTAAATAATCAATAGCATCTCTTTTGATCATTCTTTCTTTAATCTGAAAATAAACTTCATCTTTCTTAATTTCTACGCCATCTCTGGTTAAATAATGTCTGATAAATTCCGTTAAATTAATATCTAAAGTTTGTTGCATTGGTAGCCAATATTTATTATAAGCACCGTCTTGATTTTCCGTATTAATTCTCAAGAAAAAATAATTACGAATTAAATCTGCTTGTGTTAAAGGTTCACCTTTAGCATTGAGACTTTCAAAGACTAAATAAGGATTATCTTCTGTACTTAAAACAACGCTCACAATAGATAAATAACTACAGATTACTTTCTTGAGATCAGAAAAATCTAAGTTACTTTGTCTAATCTTTTTTTCAAAAAATAAGTAACATTCAGTAATACCAGAATTATTTACATAATCTTGACCATTAATTAAACTATGAAAAGACTGTCTATCTACCTGGGTAGGTTGAAGTTTATAATGGTCTAAACCTTTTTTATATGGATTAACAATAATAGTATTATGAATTTCTGCGGCTAACTCATCATGAATATTTTTAGCTTTATCTCGCAAAGCACAAAGCAGGATAAAAATAGTAGTTAAACGTTGTTGTCCATCAATTAATAAATATTTACTTACACCTTCAGGTATAGCAGAAGTTGGCATAGTGACAATAGAACCCATAAAATGAGGACGACGATTATCGCTATGATATAGTTCTAAAATATCATTCCATAGAGATTCCCACTGAGATTTTTTCCAACTGTAGGCTCTCTGAAACAAGGGAACAACATACTGTTTATTACCTTCAATAATCTCTTGCAGCTTAGTTTCTGATGCTTGCATGGTTAATGTACTCTGATTTACTCAATAGTTATGCTTTTAGTATAAAAGAATCTTGTATAAATAGCATAAGATAGCGTAACAAAATAAAACATCAAATATATCCAGGGAATAAATTCCCTGTCTAAAAGCAAAAGTCGGTTAAAACCGACTCATAAAAAATAATTCTCCTTTTACTAATCTGCTTGATTGTGAATCGTTGCATTAACTTCTAATACTTTGATACCTAGTTTTCCGGCTATTTGTTTTGGTGTTAAATTTAATGTCCGTAAATTCAGGATTTCTTGTTCTTGTGCTGGTGTGATAATTTATTACAGCGGTTTCCGCTCTTATGAGGTACAAAGTCGAATCATGAAACTCTTGTAGTGCGGGCATCTTGCCCGCTAGATATGTACCTCATAACACCGGGAAGTGCTGTATTATCTCCAAACAACCTATCCAAAAATATTTAACCTTAATTAACACCTTAGCAAATTTCAAGGTATTTTTAATTTTTAATTCCCCAAAGAAGTTGACCAAATAATTAATTCACCTTGTTCACCACCTGCGGCTAAAAATTGTCCTTGGGGATGCCAAGATAGGGTAGAAAAACCTGCTTCTGTATCGGTAAAAATCTGTGATACTTCTTGATTTTCATCCCATAAACATAACCAACCGTCAGCACCAGCGGAAGCGAGAATCAAGCTTTGGGGTGCATAAGATATTGCTTGAATAATATCTACATGATTGGTTAATACTTGCGCTTCCCAACCTATAGATTCATCTAGGGACTTCTCCCATAATACTATACCTTCAACACTGGAAACAGCCAAAATTGGCGCACCTGTAGGGGCTTTTAGTTCTGACCATGCTAAGTGACGAATTTTTCCTGGAAAGCCACGCATGACCCAAGGATCAGGGTTTTCCCATTGTAAAACAGTCAGAGTCCGATCCATATTTCCAGATGCTAAATATTCACCATCACCAGACCAAGCTATTGCTGTACTGACGGTAGACATGGAAAGCATAAATGGTTCTTCATCCCAATCTTGAGTAGACCAAATTTTTACGCCTTTATAGCCGTTAATAGCCAAATATTTGCCGTCTTTACGCCAATCAATTCCCAAAATTGAGGAATCATTAAAATTGAGAGTAGCAATAACTTCTAATGTATCTGCATCCCAAATTTGCACATAAGGTCCTAAACTAAAAGCTAGTTGATTATGAGTAGGACTCCATGCTAATTGATCAACCCAAACAGGCGCATTTTCTAAAGTGCTAATTAATTGATTTTCACACCAAATTTTTACTTTTCCATCTTGTCCACCAATGGCTAAATATTTGCCATCATGGGAAAAAGCCAGACAATTTACTGCTTTATCTGTAGCAGATTGTAAGGTTGTTAATTCGCCATTTTCCCATAAAACAACTTCTCCAGCCGCCGAACTAGCTGCTAGTATTTCTCCTTGAGAAGACCAAGCCAAAGCGGTGACATAATCTGCAAGTTTTGTGGAATAATGTTTTGTAAATTCTGGAGATTTGCTAGTTGTTAAGTTCATGGTTTTGATATTTTATTTACAGATTTACAGATTTCCAGATCCCCGACTTCTTCAAGAAGTCGGGGATCTAATTAGTTTATTTAACTCATACAAGCAAAAAAGTCTTCTTTTAATTTGGCTTCATCTAAATTTCTACCAATAAATACAAGTTCATTTTTACGAGTTTCATTTACTTTCCAAGGTCTATCTGCTTTACCTTCAAATATCATGTGTACTCCTTGAAAAACAAAACGAGTATCCTCATCTTCAATATTTAAAATCCCTTTCATTCTGAAGATATCTGTTCCTTGTGTTCTGAGTAATTCTGACATCCAGGCATTGATTTTTTCACCATTTACAGAACCTGCTGCGACTATAGCTACAGAAGAGACGCTTTCATCATGGACATGAGCATCTTCTCCTAAAAAATTAGGATCAATTTCTAAAGCCTGATCTAAATTAAATGCTTGAATTCCTAATAAAGCTGACATTGCTAATTCGGAATTATGGGTGCGGTGAATTTTTGCCATTGCATTCATTGACCGAATCCGGGTTTCTAATTCATCTAAAACTTCTGGTGTTACCAAATCAGTTTTGTTCAATAAAATCACGTCAGCAAAAGCAATTTGTTCTTGGGCTTCGTCCGCTTCCCAATGTTGCCAAATATGTTTAGCATCAACAACTGTGACAACTGCATCTAATGATAGTTGATCTTGTAGATCTTCATCTACGAAAAACGTTTGAATTACAGGTGCAGGATCAGCTAGTCCAGTGGTTTCAATGACTAAATGGTCAAATTTATCACGGCGTTTCATTAAGTTGCCAATGATGCGAATTAAATCACCACGAACTGTACAACAAATACAGCCATTATTCATTTCAAATATTTCTTCATCTGCATCAATTACCAATTGATTATCAATACCTACTTCGCCAAATTCGTTGACAATAACGGCAACTTTTTTACCGTGTTCGTAGGTAAGAATATGATTTAATAGAGTGGTTTTACCTGCGCCTAAATAGCCAGTTAAAACGGTTACTGGTACTGAATTGAATGTTTCTGAAGTCATCGCCCACCTGAGATTAATTTAGGTTAATTTTATTGAGTATAGCCCTATCTAGCCCTGAAAAACAAGATCCCCCACTTCTTAGAGAAATCGAGGATCTGACTCTTGCATTAATTAAATGAACATGATACCAATCTCTATTACCGTGAGTTTAGCTACCCTTGGTATATACCAATAAGTTCTTATACTCTTCAATCTTGTGCATTTTCCCCTGTTTTACAAATGATTCAATCATTGGTTTAGCATGACCCCAGCCAATTGATTTTGTATAGAAGAGAATTTTGCCATTGGGATTCAGTTTACTAAGAAACATCGCTAGAAGAGATTCTTCATTATGATGTAAAAAAGGTGCTTCTTCAGGCATATAAAATTCGCCTAGATGAAACAAAGAAATTACATCGAGCATGGGTAAAGAACGCTCTGTCAAGGTGTATATATCTGTACAGAGAACCTTGTAATACTTGGACAGTAGACGATCTTTAAGAGATAATCGGACATATTCTTGATGTTCGGGTGCAGAAGCAGTAATCCCAATAATTTCATTTGGTTGAGAAAATTTCTGATTTTCCAATCCTAGAATATGATGAGAGCCTGTGCCAAAATGGAAGATAGTTTGATCTTGGATATGATGCTTTTGTAAGTATTCAACTAATTCAAGATCACATGGACAACGCTCTGGTTGTAATCCCCAAGATGATTTTTCGCGGTAGTAATCAGCACCAACCCATTGTGGTAAAACTGGACGAGAAAAACTCAAAAAATAGTAAAGTCTTGCTAGATGGCGATTTGTAAAAACTATGCCCCGAACTGTTTTTCTAAAACTAGTAACCATGAATTAATCAACCTCAATAGTTTGGAAAAGATGTTTTTGATATGTTAAATACTCAGCAGATTAAGGTAGGATGCTAAAAATATTCAGCATCAAAACTACAATGAAGCTATAGAAATTTAGCTCAATTCAAATTTATTGAGCCAGGTAAATTGACATCCCAGATTATTTTTGTAATTGTCGTGCTTGATGGTGACAGACAAATGATTACTGATGATATGCTTGAAGATTGAGTCATCCTAGATGGATAAAATTCATCAAAATCCCTGAAAACCTGCTCTATGTGAGTACCCAAAAAAATACTGGGTGCTGAATTTCTAGAACTTAGGCAAGTCTAACATACGAAAAATAAAGCTCACATCAAGTACAGATGAAAGTTTAATTAACTTTTGCTATGTGTGGGCATTTTTGATAAATCTCTACAGAATATAGCCATCCTATTTGATTGGTGTCAGAGTCAGATCCCCGACTTCTCAGAGAAGTCGGGGATCTTATTGTTCAATTTAAGCTTCAATCACCACGCGCAAATTACCGCGTTTTTTCGCAACTCGACAAGCGGTAGTGCTACCAATTCGTTCAAATTCTAAATCTAAAATCGTGCCACCAACACGCAAATTGTGAAAAGATAAATTGTTAATTGATTCTGGTAAAGCTGGGTCAATAATTCGCAAACAATTATTCTGTGCGTCTGGGACTAAATTCACCATCATTTGCAATAGTTGAAAAATGCTACCTGTAGCCCAAGCTTGGGGAGTACAAGCAACGGGATACTGGACTGGAGCATTATCACCGTTCATTTCATAGCCACAAAATAGTTCTGGAGGACGTTGATAGGGTTGCTGGGAGGTCATGTTGAATAACCCTTGAAATAGTTCGAGAGATTGATCAATTAAACCGAGCGATCGCAATCCCATTGCTATCATAGAATTATCATGAGGCCAAACTGAACCAGTATGATAACCCATGGGATTATAAGCCGGTGACAAACTACTTAAAGTTCTAATTCCCCAACCATTAAACATATCCGCAGCCTGCAGTCTTTCTGCTACACTATAGGCTTTTGCAGACGTAAATATCCCCAAATTTAAACACTGGCCAGGATTAGAACTAATACTATCTACTGGTTTACCTTCTCCATCTAAAGCCAAAGCACAGAAATCTTGATCTTCTAACCAAAAATCTTGGTTAAATTTAGCCCTAAGTTGTCTCGCTTCTGTTTGCCAAAGTTCTTCTAAGTCTGGGCGTTGTTGGATTTTGGCAATTTCTGCGAGGCGGTTTTTCGCTGCATAGACATAAGCTTGCACCTCACACAGAGAAATTGGCCCAATGGCTAATTCTCCTTTGCGGTTGACAATACAATCACCAGAATCTTTCCAACCTTGGTTAATTAAACCACCTTTAGATTTGCGTGCATAGCTGAGATAACCAGTTTCTTGAAGTTGACGATCAATCCAACCCATAGCCGCTAAAGCATTTGGCCACAGTGCTTCCAAGGTTTCTTGATCATGAGTCCAACTGTAATATTCAGCATACAACATTAACCACAGCGGCGTAGCATCCACAGTACCGTAGTAGGGTGTATGGGGAATTTCTTGACATCTCGCCATTTCTCCCAACCGCAGTTCATGTAAGATCTTACCAGGTTCTTCTTCCCGCCAAATATTATCAGTTTGACCCTGATATTCTGCCAATAGTATCAAGGTTTCTTTGGCAATTTTGGAATTCAACATCAAGGTTTGGGACGCGGTAATGATCGAATCTCGACCAAACAAAGTAGAAAACCAAGGAACTCCAGCAGAAACAGTTTTATGTTTACCAAAAGACTGAAGCAATAAATATATATCTTGTTCAGCCCGCGAAATAACGCGATTAAAAAGACTTTTGTCTGAACTAATCCGGGTAATTTGCTGCAACCAATTTTGCTCTTCCATTAATTCAGCAGCTTTTGCTTGCGCTAAAGTAGAAGCAGCACTGATAGTAGAGCTAGGTTGATTGTCAGTGAACATATTCAGCCGATAACCTAACTTCTTAGTTTCATGAGATGCCAATTCTATGCGCCAAACTGCCGTAGAACCGTGAAACCGAGTTGGTTGCAAATGCTGAAATTGAATTAAAGACTCCATGATCGAAGCATCTAAGCCCTGATATGCAAGGGTTAGAGATTCTTCTTTATGGGTTTGAGGAGATGAGGGTGCAACATGATCAGATGTTAATTCATTTAAATGTAAAAGTCTTCCCCGTTTTTGGCGATGATGACCTCTAACCTCAAATAAATCCACAAAATCAGCATCAAAACTCAGACTCAGTTCAAAAACAATGCTGGTAGTGTTGTAGTTAGCAACCTCTATTTCTTCAAATAATGCCCCATTGAGAACCAGTTCTCGACGAATACCCACAGTATCAGCCTTAAAAAGATTCTCTAAATCAGGATTGGTACATAAAACCGAGAGGGCAAATCCCTTATCAGCGTTACTACTCAGTAGTATAGGCGATCGCCCTTCAATCTGTAACTCCAAACGACTCAAAAACCTGGTATCACGGCAAAACATCCCCATACTAGGAGTGCTACCATAAAGGTAACAATCGGAAATATTGCCCATGGTATCTGTCACCAGGAATAAATCATCATCTTTAACTGTAATGGTTGGCTGTGGTCTTTGACTGACAACACAAGGCCATTCGGAAATCTCTTTTTGGTCTGCGGGAGTAAAAGTTCTGTTGTCGAGGACAATTGTTTCTGGAGTCATCAATGTATCCGGTGTCATTAGCCAGAGTTACCTATACAGGTGTAAATTTGCTCAAATCAATACTCTTAAAAAACAAAAGTAATTAAATCTAAGACAATGAATTTCTATAAATGTATACCTTATTAATTAGAAGTCAAGCCTGAAAACTGGCTGTTTTCCAAGGGTTTATTCCTTCATAAACATTGAGAGGTGCTAGAGGTAGAGAATACTTACTCAGGCATAAAATCTCAAAAAAGTAGAAAGAGGTGAATCAAAAATACCCACCACCTTTGTTTCTTTTCATACTGATATTGAATAAATAAGCATAAATAAGATCCCCGACTTCTCTAAGAAGTCGGGGATCTGACGGGGATATGACCACATTAATTTTGTTTAACGAAACCATTATGTCAACAACATCAGAAATTGCCGTTGAGTTTCAAAATACCAGTTTTGCCATTAATCACCGTCCCCTATTATCTAACTTAAATCTGAGCATTTATCAAGGGGAAGCATTAATTTTATTAGGACGCAGTGGGAGTGGAAAAACCACAACTTTAAAATTAATTAATCATTTACTTATTCCCACCCAAGGACAAGTTTTAGTTCAAAATCGTCCCACAACTAACTGGGATGCCATTAAACTGAGAAGACGGATAGGTTACGTCATCCAAGAAACCGGTTTATTTCCCCATTTTACCATCGCTGAAAATGTCGGACTTGTACCATCTTTAGAAAAATGGTCACCACAGAAAATTCAAAATAGAGTCTATGAAATGTTAAACTTAGTGGGATTAGAACCAGAAAAATTTGCTCAACGTTATCCCCATCAATTATCAGGAGGTCAACGTCAGCGAGTGGGAGTTGCTAGAGCTTTAGCCGCAGATCCACCTATACTATTAATGGATGAACCTTTTGGCGCACTTGACCCAATTACCCGTTTAGAATTACAACAACAATTTCAATATTTACAACAACAATTAGGAAAAACCGTGATATTTGTCACCCATGATATTCAAGAAGCCTTCTTTTTAGCCACAAGAATTGGTTTAATGTGTGAAGGAAATTTAGTAGTATTAGGAACAAGAAGGGAATTTCTCCAATCTCAACATCCAGAAGCAAAAGCATTTCTAGCTTGTTTAAATATTGGTAACAGTTGGGAAGAACTTAATTAAAATTAGATAAAAATCCAAAAACTATGTTTTTCTTTCAATACGGTACAGAAATAATTTTCCATAGTGGAGAACATTTAATATTAGTCATTATATCCCTAGCGATCGCCATTTCCATTGGTCTTCCTGTCGGCATTCTGATCACTCGTCAATCAAAATTAGCTTCCCCCATTCTTGGTTTAGCAAATGCCATTCAAACCATCCCTAGTTTAGCCATCTTCGGCTTTTTAATTTCCGTACCTTTTCTGGGAGGAATTGGCAAAATCCCCGCCATAGTTGCCTTAACTCTTTATGCCTTACTTCCCATAATTCGCAATACTTATATTGGCATTAATAGCATCAGTCCCGCCATTAAAGAAGCCGGGATAGGCATGGGAATGACAGATCAACAATTACTATTGCAAGTAGAAATTCCCCTAGCTTTACCAGTCATTTTAGCAGGGGTAAGAGTAGCCACCGTTATATCCGTAGGAATTGCCACAATTGCTGCTGCTATTGGTGGTGGTGGTTTAGGAGTATTTATTTTTCGCGGTATTTCCACAGTTAATAATGAATTAATTTTAGCCGGAGCAGTCCCCGCTGCTGTAATTGCTTTGAGTGCAGATTTCGGTTTAGAATTATTAGAAAAAAACCTTACAAAACAAATAGCAAACAAAGGTAAATTTAATCAGCAAATAGGTATTGTTTTGGGAATAATCACCTTAATTATCGCAGGATTAATAGCTTTTAACTATCAACAAGCACCAGCAAAAATTATTATCGGTTCTAAAAATTTCACAGAACAAGTAATTTTAGGAGAACTATTAGCACAACACATAGAAAATCATACCAAATTAAAAGTAGATCGTCGTTTTAACTTAGGAGGAACATTTATTGCTCATGAAGCAGTAAAAGCGGGAAAAATTGCCGGGTACGTGGAATATACAGGAACTTCATTTACGACTATTTTAAAAGAAAAACCAATTAGTGATCCTGAAAGTGTTTATAAAAAAGTCAAAGAATACTATGATCAAAAATTGAAATTAGCAGTGATGAAGCCTTTAGGATTTGAGAATACCTTTGCCATGATTATCAGAGAAGAAGATGCCAAAAAATGGCAAATTAAAAGCCTTTCTGAAGCTGGTAAATATAGTCCACAAATGAAAGCAGGATTTGGATATGAATTTTTAGAACGTGAAGATGGTTATCCAGGATTATCTAAAACCTACAACTTAAAATTTGCCAATATTAAACAAATGGAATTAGGATTAATGTATCAAGCATTAAAAGAAAAACAAGTAGATTTTATTGCTGCAAGTTCTACAGATGGTTTAATTCCAGTTTTAAACTTAGTGATTTTAGAAGATGATAAAAAATACTTTCCACCTTATCAAGCCATACCTATTTTTAATCAAGAAATTCTCCAAAAATATCCAGAATTAACAGATACAATTAATCAATTAGGAGGTAAAATTTCTACAACTGCAATCCAAAAAATGAATTATCAAGTAGATAATCAATCTCAACCCGTGGAAAAAGTTGTCAGTGAGTGGTTAAAATCTCAACAATTGTGATTTTTAAAACTTATAAAGTTTTATCAGCAATTTCCATAAATTTTTTGCTTTGTTTAATCCCATATTCTGGTAATTCATTATGTAGCATAATAAGTTACATTTTTTTTAGCAATCCCTAAATAAATTTAAGTTAACCTGTTGCAGTAACCTTTCTTAACATAAGCATGATTATTTGAATATTACTTGCAAAAACTGAACTAACCAATTGAGAGGTTTTATGACAACAGGTAATCATGTCATTTTCATGCACCCAGATGGAACTAGTCCATCTCACTATGCTGTTGCAAGATTTATAGATAAGGGTCCTGATGGACGTTTAAATTGGGACAAGATGTCCAATGCTGGTGTGTACCTCGGTCACATGGAAGACCAGTTGGGTGGAACATCTAATGCTGGTGCTGTGACTCACGCTACAGGCGTTAAAGTTTATGCGGAGTCTTTTGGTTATGAACTAGGGAATTTACCCATCACATCCCTTTCTGGAACTACCAAAACCATTGTTGAAGAAGCTAGAGATGCAGGTAAAGTTACCGCCCTAGTTCAATCTGGAGCGATCTATGAACCTGGTACAGCCGCCTTTGTTGCTAAGACACAGGAAATTACTAACGGTAATGGAAGTATCACCGTACCTCGCGCCCAAACTGCGGAAATTGCCAAACAGGTAATTAACTCAGGCGTTGACTTTATCATGGGTGGTGGTGAACTGAACCTTTTGCCCGTTGGTACAAATGGTTTTCACGGAACTGCTGCTCAAATGGATAGTATTAGCACCAGTCCTGTGCAACGCCCCACGGAAAACCTGATTGAACTGGCAAAGAGCAAAGGTTATACAGTTGTTTATACAGCAGACGAACTCAAAGCTTTACTTAATTTACCTACAGCCCCAACCAAAGTATTAGGTGTATTTGCACTTGTTCACACTTTTAACGATCGCCCTGAAGAAGTTTTAGCAGCTAACAATTTACCACTATATCTGGCTACAGCACCCACCATTGCCGAGATGCTGGATGTAACCCAGAAGTTGATGGAAAAACACCCCAACTTCAAGAATGGTTCTATTGCCATTGTGGAAGAGGAAGGTACAGACAACTTCGGGAACAACAACAACGCGGCTGGAACTTTAGAAGGATTGCGCCGCACAGATGCAGCCATTGGTGTAGCAATGGAATTTATCAAAAAGCATCCTAACACCTTGATGGTTACTGCTGCTGATAGTGATGCTGGTGGTTTGCAAGTAGTAGATCCCCGCACTGGTGCAACCGTAGGTACTGTTAATAATAACCCCACTACAACGAACCGTAACGTACCCTTAGATGGTCAAACTGGTGCTAACACTGCGCCTTTTGTAGCTGCACCAGATGCTAGTGGTGATGTGTTCAAGTTTGGTATTGGTTGGGCTGGTACACCTGATTTTTCCGGTTCTATTGTTTCTAAAGCTCATGGTTTAAATGCAGATAAATTACCTGCAACCTTGGATAATACCAAGATCTATGAGTTGATGTACGAGACTCTATTCAATAAGGAATTGGTATCTCGGAATCCTGACCCCACACCAGCCCCCAAAGCTACCAAGTCAACTGGGAATGTGATTTTTATCCATCCAGATGGTACAAGTCCTTCTCACTACATGGCAACCCGCAATGTTGATCTTGGTCCTGATGGTAGGCTCAACTGGGACAAGATGTCCAATGCAGGTGTCTATCTAGGACACATGGAAAACCAGTTAACTGGTACTTCCAATGCCGGGGCTGTCACCCATGCTAACGGTGTGAAGGTATTCAACGAGTCCTTTGGCTTGAATGAAGACCAATCTATTATTACTCCTGCTTCTGGTAAAGTTGGCTACACAATTTTAGAAGAAGCGATCGCCGCTGGTAAAGCAACCGCCCTTATTCAATCAGGTCATATTGGTGAACCGGGAACAGCCGCTTTTGCTGCTGCCACCACTAACCGCGTTGGCAACACCATCCGCGCCCGTGATAAAACCGCCGAAATTGCCGAACAGGTGATTCGTTCTGGCACTCAGATCATCATGGCCGGCGGTGAAGTTTACCTCTTACCTAAAGGTACTACTGGTTTTCACGTTACCGCCGCAATTGATGCTGCTTTCGCTGATGCCGAAGATCGTCCCACCACTAACCTGATTGATTTAGCAAAATCCTTGGGCTATACTGTGGTCTACACAGAAGCGCAAATGAACACTGCCGTAGCAAGTGCTACTGCTTCCACAAAGTTACTCGGAGTTTTTGCTGCAAACCACACCTTTGACGATCGCAGGGAAGAACAATTAGGATTAAACACTGCTAATCCCTTACCTCTCTACCTAAACACTGCACCGACAGTAGCAGAGATGCTAGATGCGTCTTTAAAAATCCTCAACAAAGACCCTGATGGTTTCTTTGTGGTAGTGGAAGAGGAAGGTAGTGACAACTTTGCTAATAACAACAATGCAGTTGGCACTATTGAAGCTGTTCGCCGGGCTGATGCAGCGATCGGTGTAGCCATGAACTACATCAACACCCAAGATCCTAATACTTTGGTGATCACAACCGCAGATAGCGATGCTGGTGGATTGCAAGTTTTCCAATTTGAGCCTTACACCCGTCCCGCTGGTAACTCTACCTCTAGCCCTACACTAGCGGATACTGAGCCTAGTGCGCCATTTATTCGTGTTAACCCCACTACAACTAATACAAATCAGGCAGTTTTAGATGGTGTTAATGGTAGTACAGGCACAGTTGCAGATCCTTGGAAACCCTTCGCAGCTAAAAGCAGCATTGATGGACCAATGGGTAACTTCGGTGTAGCTTGGGTCGGTACTCCCGATTTCCCTGGTAGCATTGTTGCTAAAGCCCATGGGATGAATGCAGATAAACTATCCAGCACCTTGGACAACACCGAGATTTACAATGTCATGTACCAAACTATGTTTGGTGTGACACCCGAATTTGCGGCATCTCAACAAGCAACTCAGGTAGTATCAGGAACAACTGGTGCTGATATATTAATTGCTGGTGCAGCTAATACTACCTTTGATGGGATTAATGATACTGTGTTCACTGGCGCTGGTAATGATGAAATTGAAGCACAAACAGTATCTTCTCCCATTGCAGGACGTAACCGCATAGATTCTGGTAGCGGTAATGACACAATTTTCGCTGGCAATAATGACGTTGTGTTTGGTAGCTCTGGCAATGATCACCTTGAAGCGAGAGATGTAAGCGGCTATCGCCTCTCAGGTGGTGTGGGTGATGACACCTTCTACCTTGGTTCTAATGGTCGCGCCCTCGGCGGTGATGGCAATGATAAATTCTACGTTAGTCTTGGTGGTGGTAACTTAATTTCCGGTGGTGCTGGCGCTGACCAATTCTGGATTGTCAATGCTGAACTACCCAAAGCTGCTAATACTGTGCTTGACTTCCAAAAAGGCACTGATGTCATCGGTGTTCTTGGTATTTCCTCTAGCAGTTTGACTCTCAATGTTCTCAATGGGAATACGGAAATCGGGTTACTTGGTCAAACTGTTGCTATTGTTAATGGCGTTACCGGTTTGGATATCAATACCAACTTTGTTTTTCAATAACCGACAAGTATTGGAATTGAATTGATCATTAACCAGGGAAGAAGATCAGAATTTCTATATTTTCTTCTCTCTGGTTCTTTTTTCACTCAGAGACTATAGTGCGATCGCTTGCTAATACTAAGTAGTGAGACAGAATTAATTACACAATGTCATTGCGTAAGCGTTGCCTGGCGTTAGCCATATGGAACGAAGTGAGATGTAAAATTTCTACAACTGCAATCCAAAAGATGAATTATCAAGTAGATAACCAATCTCAACCAGTGGAAAGAGTTGTCAGTGAGTGGTTAAAATCTCAACAATTATAATATTCAGATGTTTGATTCTCAAAAATATAAAATTTTTTATAAGGTTTTCTCGGGAATTTCAATAAATTTTTTACTTTGTTCAATCAAAATTCTCACATTTTGCTCACTCAACTGAAGGGTATCATCAATACTGTAATCTCCTTGTGTTCTTTTATCTTGAGCATCAATCAGATAACGGTGAAATTCAAGGGGAACAATTCCCTTTTTAACAACTTCTCGACCGAAACATGAAATCACAGCAGAATGACTTGAAAAAGTTAACCCTTGCTGCCACAAAAAGGCTTCGGCAATATAAAACATGGTATAATAAGCTCTGGAAGCAGCAAAGTTATATAATTTATTTTCTGCTAGAATTTCAGAAGCTAGTAAACTTTCTTTAGCTTTTCTTATAAATTTTTGCTCCTCCGATATCATAGAAAAATACCTTCTTTTTTGACATTATAATTAAAGGGAGTATTTTCATTTTCAAACTTTGCTGAAGAGATAAAGTGACGAGAAATAACAACATCGTTGTTTAGACAAATAGTTGAAATTATTTGACTGGTTTTATCAATTTCATGATAGGGGTTAATCTCTGATTTCAGAACAACCAGAATATCAATATCAGAAAATTCTTTAGCGTCTTCCCTCGCTTGAGAACCATATAAAATAATTGCTTCCAGTTGGTTTTGATAAAGTTTTTGCAAAGCTTGTTTAACTTCTTGTAATATCAAATTAAGCTGTGATTTGTTCATTGCTTAAATCATTCCTTTGGTTTCAAATGATTGGGTTTCGGTCTACAAACACTATTATATCACAACCAGTAATATAGCGATTCTCATCCAAGTGAGGTACACCGAAAAAAGAATTAACCACAGGTAGAAGAGGATAGACGCAGATAAACTCAGATAAATTTATCCTTTACCACCACATAGTTCCTGGTTCACCTTTAAATGGTCCAACAATATCAGAAGTTATCCACCCTCCGTAAAAATCACCTGTTTGCGCTTTAACTAATTCATCATTCACATAACAAGCATCCATTAAACTGACATACAAACCGTAGTATTCTTGAATTGAGCTAAAACTAGGAGTAGTCTGAATATATTTCCAAACAGCATTATTTACATATTTATCTCCTACAGAAACATCGTAATATTGACATATACCTTTCCATTCACACATAGTTTTTCTAGGTGTGGCTATCAAATATTCTGCTTTAAAATCTTCAGCAGGAATATAATAACTAGGAGGATGACTGGTTTCCAAAACCCTTTTTGCTTGATGTGTTTCGGCTAAAATAATATCATTGAAAATCACTTTTATATGTTTGTCAGTATCCTGTAAAATTGCTGGTCGGGGATAGTCCCAAACAGATTCTTGTCCTGGTTGTGGAGGAATAGGATTTGGTTTCATGGTTATAAACTCCTTTTAAATCTATGAGTTTTTAAATCACTGACAAAATATATAAATTCTCAGCTACCCCAAATAATTTGGATCTTGGTAAACAGATTCTTCTTGAGTATAAAGATAAGAATCAAGATGCTTTTCGATAGGAGAATGATTGTTTAGGTAGTCATAAGCCATAATGATATTGATTCTCTCTTGATCTCCATCAACTGAACTAACGCTATGCAAACATTTATCTGCTTGCATAATTAAAATTCTACCTTGACGTGGTTCTACTATATGTTTTTTGCTAAATAAACGCCAAATAAAATTTGTTTGTAGTAACAAGTCTAATTTCTGTTGCAGCTTAGTGTATTTATATTTTCCCAAATGTAAGCGATAGTTAGGATAAACTTCAGTATTTCCTCCCTGCACTTCATTTAAATACAAAATTACTGTAATTGCGTTTCTATCATAGTGCCAGCGATATTCACAACCTCCTTTCATAATATTAATATTTAGTCCTACTCGTTTATTATCTAAAATTGTTAAATGATGTGCGCTTAAATTTTTAACAACATCATTTACATCATGATATATATGCCAAATCTTTGATAAATGAGTTTCTATCTGTACTCCATTAATAACCAAGTAATGAAGGGATCTGCTATCTTTTTGTGCTTTATCTCTAAGAACTTCTGGTATTTTATGGTTGTTTCTATATTCAGTAATTAATCCTAATAAATCTTGACATTGTTGAGGAGACAAGAAATTATCTATGATACAATAACCTTTAGAAAAATTTTGCTTATCTAAATCTGATAAAGGCAGCAGAAATTTATTCATAACTCACCTAGTAAATTAATGAAATTAATTTGACAATAAAAAAAATCTGGAATTGCAAAGTAAATAATCAGCATTCATAATTTTATAAATTTTCCTAAATCTTCTTAACTGAATGCTGATATGAGAATCAAAATTATTCAACTTGACAAAGAATCAATCCAAACCAGCCTTTTTCATCTGTCCAAGTTTTCACAGTTTTCAATCCTTTATCTGACAAGTTTTTTTCCATTGTTGCTAAATTAAACTTACGAGAAATTTCTGTAAGGATACTTTCTCCGGCTTCAAAGGAAATCTTTAAATCCAAAAGTTCTAAAGATACCCAATGGCTTTTTTGGCAATGTAAATACATTTCAATTTGATGATCAACTTGATTATAAACCGCTTGATGTTTAAACAAACTGATATCAAAATTACCTTGAAACCGCCAATTTAAATGAGAAAGCATATTCAAATTAAAAGCAGCAGTCACTTCCTGACTATCATTATAAGCAGCTTCTAAAATATCCTGGGGCTTTTGTAAATCAATCCCTAGCAGAAAGTAATCTCCTGGTTGTAAGGTTCGAGAAACTTGATTTAAGAAAATATCACATTCTTCCTGATTAAAATTCCCTAATGAACTTCCCAGAAAAAACAACATCCGTGATTGTAAATAATTCGATTCTAGATGAACCAAAGCCTGTTCATAAGTTCCTAATAACCCATGAATAGCAATATCAGGATACTTCTCTTGCAACTGCAAAACACTAGTTTTCAGAATACCCCCACTAACATCAATAGGAAGATATCTACAAGAATTAGCAATTTTTTGATAAGCCGTTAATAAAGCTTGAGTTTTCGTAGAACTACCACTACCTAATTCTATCAACTCACAACAATTTGTAATTGCAGCAATTTCATCAGCGTATTGTTGTAAAATCCAGGCTTCTGTGCGAGTCGGATAATATTCTGGTAACTCACAAATTTTTTCAAATAATTGAGAACCAGGATCATCATAAAAATATTTGGGAGGTAAACTTTTCAGTTTTTCAGTTAACCCCTTAATAACATCCTTGCCATCAATACTTAACTCTTGATAATGATGATCTAAAACTGTTAAAGGCTGTGCAATCATTTTCTAAATCCTCTAGAGTGATTATAAGATCCCCGACTTCTGATATCAATTGATAATTTATTCACAAAATAAAAAAAGAAGTCGGAGATCTCGATTTTATTAATCCAAACTTTCAGCAACTCTAAAACCGACGTGCTGATAAAAATAAGGACGAAACCAGTTACGATAACAAGGTAAAGCCATTGTACCATTCGTTGCCCAAGAACCACCCAACATCATAAAATGTTTATCATCAAAAAAGGGTGCAGATTGATCCTCATAAAGATGGTGAGTTTTAAATCCTGGTAAGGGTTTGAATGTTTCCCCTAACCATTCCCAGACATTACCCCGTAGGTCATAAAGTCCAGATTGATGATTTTCTGAAAACATTCCTACAGGCGTGGGAGAAATAAATTGTAAGTTAAGATTATAGTTATTTGCTAAACTGGAATCTTCAGATATTTTTAAGGCTTGATGCCATTCTGCTTCTGTCATTAACCGAGTATTTTTACCTTTCCACCGACAAAATGCCATGGCTTCATAATGGTTAACTTCTACAGGCCAATCTAAAGGTAAATCTAGTTCATCAAATGTAGCACGATAGCGATAGTTATTTTCTTGGTGTATCCAGAATTTGGGATATTGGATATTGTAGAGTTGTTTCCATGTCCAAGATTCAGTATGCCAATAATTTACATTATTATAACCACCGGCTTGGACAAATTCTAAAAATTCTCCATTGGTAATGAGATATTGACTTGCTAAAAATGGTTTTACTTCAACTTCTAAATGACCATATTCACTATCCCAACCAAAAGTTAAATCATCTTGGCGTTTTCCTAATTTTACTACACCACCAGGAACTTCTCGCATTTGATGATGGGGAATTTCTCCATTAGTCGGTGCATAATTCCATCCTTGGGGACGTTTTAAGTTCTCAACGGGTAATTGACGCAGCAGCATGGAAGAGGTTTCGACATGAATACGACTATGTTCTATTCCCATTAATAAAGCCCAAATAGGATGCTGTTGATGAATGGGTAAATCTAAAGGAGTCTTATTAATGATTGTGGTAATTTCTGCTCTGGCTTTGTTTCGATATTCCCAAACTTTTTTGATATCAGGCCAGTTGACTCTTTGAATGGCTACCTCTAGTTCTGCTGGTGTTTCTGGATCAACTCCTATTTCAAATAGAGTTTCATATTGGAGATTAATCCGACTTTTTATTAATCCCACTTGAATTAATTTGTTAATATAAAAAACAGCCGGATGTCCAAGATAGAAAATTAATTTATTTCTTAAAGGATCGGGATTTAGATAAAATGTTTCTTCTTTAACCAAACTCTTCATTAAGGTTTCTTCCAGTTCCCAGGAATTTTCAAAATATTTGAGTAGGGTTGTGGAACTACAATTATCGAGTTGGGGAATATGAGCATCTGTCATTTTATTAACCTGGAGGAATTATGGGGATGACCTGAATAAATTAACTTTTGTAAATAAAGCCAGAGACTAATTTTAGCATTGATGGAAATTTCATCTCAGTGATAAACACTTACAGAATTTTTTGGGCAATAATTACAGGCTATAGAGTTAAATAGCCTATATTGGGACTATTTTGTGATTTTTAACTAAAATTTAATATTTTTGGCAATTTTACCAAAAACTAGATTCCTAGATTTACGGAAGACAAATATAAACAGTCTTTTTAGGCTAATCTAAAATGAGGATATGAATTTCCAAAATGCCAAATTATGCAAGCAAGTCCGTTAAGCTTATACATTGCCCCGACTACATTAGGTACGAACAAACCTATATTGAGGTTAAAAAAAATAGATAAATGTTCTTGCGACTGGTAATAGATAAGGGTAATAGATCACAGGTAATATGTGTTTAATGACCACTGACCACTGACTAATGACTAATGACTAATGAGTATTTCCACTTCCGTGCTGAGTGATTTACTAAACTCACTCCCCCATCTGCGACCTCAATTATATTTTAAGGCTTCACTAACCGCTCTCTCCCATGCAATGGAAGATCAAGTTTTAGCAGCCAATTTAGACAGTCCTTTGATCATTGCTAGTTTCCAGCAAGAGCGATTTTACCGGCAAGAAGCTCATCGTTATCAGCGACTTGCACAAAAAAGTAATCAAATATATGTATTATCTGCACCAGAAACAGAGTTTGCTAATAGCTCAGAATATTATGAAAAGGTCGCTTTTGAGCCTGATGATGCTTTAGCGCAAGAATGGCATTTGCTAGTAATTGCTGATAACTATGCTACTTGCTTAATCTGTCGAGAAAGCCTGGGTTCTCTGGCCAAAAATCAATATATCCCAGAGATGATTCCTAGTTTGGATATGGATACAGCGCGAAGATTTGAGGGGATTTGGACATCGGAAAAAGGGGTATGCTTAAAAGCCGCTCAATTGTTATTAGATAGAATTGAGATTTATCGGCCAGATTTAGCGGCTAAAGTTGATGAAGTGAAGCAGCGGTTAAATATTAAGGAATCAAAAAACGAGTTAAAAGTTAATTTAAATCATAAATATGTAGATGATATTGATACCGATCCTTTTGTGCAGAGGTTGGTGACATATCTGCAAGCTAGTCAGTATAAGCTGCATAAAGCTTACCGTGCGATTGCGGATCAAGCAAGGAAAGAACGGTTGGTAAATTCCATTAGTACAGCAATTAGGCGATCGCTTGATCCACGAGAAATTCTCCAAGTTGCGGCTCAGGAGTTGGGACAACATTTAGAAGCCTGTCGTTGTCTAATTTATCGCGCCCAAGCTACAGATGCCAAAGCTATAATCGAACATGAATTTTTGAACTCTAATGTTACATCTGTACTGGGGCAAAGTTGGGAGTTACAAAATAATCCCCTGTTTCAGCAGGTGCTACGACAACAGGAGGGAGTATGTGTAGCTGATACCGTGGGGGACTCCAAAATAAAGAAATCAACAGCCTTATCGTCAATTGTGAAGAAGTTTAGCGTGCGTTCTTGGTTAATCGAACCCGTATTATATCAAGGGCGACTATTGGGAATTGTGGAGTTACACGATTGCCATTTTCCTCCCCATGAATGGCAACCAGGGGAGTTAGACTTAGTGAAGGCGATCGCTACTCAAATTGGTGCAGCCCTGATTCAAGCCGAATCTTTTGCCAATTTAGAAGAACTCAACCAACAACTAGAAGCCTTAGACCGCACCCGCAGTAACTTAATTGCCATTACCGGTCATGAACTCCGTACCCCCCTATCTACCATTCAAGTTTGTTTAGAAAGCCTGGCTACAGAACCGGATATGCCTTGGGAATTGCAACAAATAATGTTGAGTACAGCCCTTGCAGACTCCGAAAGAATGCGGAAACTCGTACAAGACTTTTTAACCCTTTCTAACTTAGAAAGTGGTCGGGTAGAATGGCATCCTGAATCATTAACCATCCAAGAATGTGTAGATTTAGCCCTCAGTCGCTTACGGACGCGCTCTAGCCAAGAAAAAATACCCAAGATCACAACTCAAATTTCTGCCAACCTACCTTTAGTCAGGGCTGACGGTGATTGGTTAGTGGAGGTAATCGCCAAACTTGTAGATAATGCTTGTAAATTTACTCCCTCTTCTGGGCAAATTATTATTAAAGCCATTAGCAATAGTCAGGAGATGCTAGAAGTCACCGTAGCGGACACAGGAAGGGGAATTGAACCCAACCGCCTAGAAATCGTTTTTGACCGCTTCTACCAGGAAGAAGGGGCGTTACGGCGAACAACCGGCGGTACTGGATTGGGTTTAGCAATTTGTCGCCAAATTGTCAACGGCTGGGACGGAAAAATTTGGGCAGAATCCACAGGTAAAGATCAAGGCAGTCAATTTCATTTTACAATTCCCATCGTCCAAGGCAGCCAGGAAAATAATTAACAACTAACCACTGTACGGGCGAAGCCTTTGGGGAACTATTTTTGGCAATGACCGATAATTTATCTTCCAAATGCTTCGCCCCTACTGACAACAAACAACGGACAACTGACAACTAACCACCAACTAATTACTAAAAACTGTTACAGTCTATAACGCGATCGCAACATAAGTCGAGTTCCAATGTTAGTATGCCGTAAAAACCTACAAGAGACAGTTTATGGCAACTTTGACTGGAAAAACCCCAATCTTTGGTGGCAGCACTGGCGGATTACTCACAAAAGCTGATGTAGAAGAAAAGTACGCTATCACCTGGACAAGCCCTAAAGAGCAAGTCTTTGAAATGCCCACAGGTGGCGCGGCTAAAATGGTAAAAGGCGAAAACCTACTTTACATTGCTCGCAAAGAGTACGGTATTGCTTTAGGCGCGCAACTTCGCAAATTCAAAATCACCGACTACAAAGTTTACCGCATTCTCCCCGGCGGCGAAACTACCATGATTCACCCTGCTGATGGCGTTTTCCCTGAAAAAGTAAATGCTGGACGTTCTATGGTGCGTCACGTACCCCGCAGAATCGGTCAAAACCCCAACCCTGCACAAATCAAATTCAGCGGTAAAGCTACTCACGATGCTTAGTACCGCAGGGCGGAATTAAAAATTAACAATTAAAAATTAAAAAAGCAGAAATAACTAGCTTTTTGTGTGATTTTTAATTGTTGGTTGATTTACGCCGTTGTCAACTAATCGTTATGTAGTGGGTAATGGGTAATAGGGAAAAAAGAAAAATTTTGCCCCCTTACCCATGACTAAAAGCTCGTTGTTAATTTTTAATTTTTAATTGTCAATTTTTAATTATTTATGATTTTCCCCGATTTCGACCAGTTTCAAAAGCTTGCTGTCCAAGGTAATTTTGTGCCAGTGTATCAGGAATGGATAGCCGACTTAGATACACCTGTATCCGCTTGGTATAAAGTTTGTGCAGATCAACCTTATAGCTTTTTGCTGGAATCGGTGGAAGGTGGGGAAACTGTAGGGCGTTATAGTTTCTTAGGTTGTGATCCTTTGTGGATTTTGGAAGCTAGGGGTGATAAAACAACCCAAACCCATCGAAATGGTGATCAACAGGTTTTTATAGGTGATCCGTTTACAGTTTTATCTGAATGTTTAGCACCATATCACCCAGTAAAATTACCGGAATTACCTTCAGGAATTGGTGGTTTATTTGGGTTTTGGGGCTATGAATTAATTAATTGGATTGAGCCGCGTGTACCAATTCATGCTCAAGATGAGCGCAACATCCCTGATGGATTATGGATGCAGGTAGACCAATTATTGATTTTTGACCAGGTAAAACGGAAAATTTGGGCGATCGCCTACGCAGATTTACGTGATCCAGCAGGGTTAGAGGTAGCATATCAAAAGGCGAGCGATCGCATTCAGGAAATGGTCAGGAAGCTATCTTTGCCCCTATCACCAGAAAACACCAAATTAGCTTGGACAGCCCCCGGAAACAAGCCTAAAGCGGGCATAGAGGACTATACCAGCAACTTTACCCAGACAGAATTTTGCGCCAGTGTGGAAAAAGCCAAAGCACATATCAAAGCTGGTGATATTTTCCAAGTCGTCATCTCACAACGCTTATCCACAGCATATACAGGCAATCCCTTCGCTTTGTACCGTTCTCTGCGGCAAATCAATCCTTCGCCTTACATGGCTTATTTTAACTTCCAAGACTGGCAAATTATCGGTTCTAGCCCCGAAGTCATGGTCAAAGCCGAATGCAATGATGAAGGGGAAATTATCGCCACAGTCCGTCCCATTGCGGGAACTCGACCCAGAGGGAAAACTACAAAGGAAGATGCCGCTTTAGCCGCTGATTTACTTCAAGACCCCAAGGAAATCGCCGAACACGTCATGTTAGTAGATTTAGGACGCAATGATTTAGGGCGGGTGTGCAGCAGTGGTAGTGTGAAGGTTGATGAATTAATGATCGTTGAACGCTACTCTCATGTTATGCACATTGTCAGTAATGTGGTAGGTAAGTTAGCGCCGGGTAAAACTGCATGGGATTTACTCAAAGCGTGTTTTCCTGCTGGGACTGTCAGCGGTGCGCCTAAAATCAGGGCGATGGAAATTATTAATGAATTAGAACCCAGCCGTCGGGGTGTGTATTCTGGTGTGTATGGGTATTACGATTTTGAAGGACAATTGAATAGTGCGATCGCTATCAGAACTATGGTATTACATAATCAAACGGTAACTGTCCAAGCTGGTGCAGGTTTGGTGGCTGATTCTGACCCAGAAAAGGAATATGAAGAAACTCTCAATAAAGCTAGAGGGTTATTAGAAGCAATTCGTTGTTTGCGTTGAGAATTTATTTTCGCGCAATCTCTCTTAGAGATCCCGCAGGGTAGACGCTGAGGAGCAAAGACGCAAAGTTTAAGAGTTTGGATTTTCCTGATCAATACTGGAGTTAAACTATGATACCAGCTATTAGTAGACCTTCAACTTTACTTAAGTTTCTCCAAAGCATTTGTGGCTGCTTGTTTTTGTGCGTCTATTTTTCTCTTACCTTTTCCTTGAGCATAAATTTTACCATTTATTTCAACTTGAACAGTAAACTCTTTGTTGTGATCTGTTCCACTTTCTTGAATAGTATTATATACAGGAATATCAAACCCATTTTTTTGAGCATATTGTTGTAATAATCCCTTAGCATTTTCTAAATTCTCTAAACTGATATTTTCAGGAATCCTATCTTCACCTACTGATGCAAATAAAGGATATACTATTTCCTGGACTGCTTGGATACCAGAATCTAGATAATACGCACCAATAACAGCCTCAAAAGTGTTACTTAATAGAGATTCTTTTTTACTACCATCTTGTAATTTTTCCCCTCTCCCTAATAATAACCATTGTCCCAGATTTAATTGATTGGCCAATTTTGCTAATTGGGGATTATCAACTAGTCGTTCTTTTAATTTACTTAATTCACCTTCGGAAATATCTCCATACACTTCATAAATATAAGCACCTGCTAAGAAACCTAAAATACTATCTCCTAAAAATTCTAATTGTTCATTATCTTTATTGATTCGCTTTTCATAGGCGTAAGAACGATGAGTTAACGATCTTTCTAACAAAGTAACATCTTCAAAAGGAATACTATTAAGAATTCCTGCTAAACGTTCCTTAATTTTTATTTCTTGAGTAGATAGTTGTTGTGTTCGTTTTTGACTACGATTTTGCTCTTGCACTAAAGCTTGAAAAATTTTTTGTTTATATTTTTCAACCTCTTGTGCTTCTTCTGCTTCAATCGCTTGCAATAAACGATAAATACTATCTATAGCGCGATAAGCATCTTCGGTAGAAAATGGTGTATTATGCGCCCATTTATTGCGAATCTGAATAATTTCATTTGCAAATGCCCTTTCAGTATTAGATAAACGCTCTTTATCTTTAAATGCTTTATCCCATCTTTTTGTCATTACAGAAAGTAATGATGATATGTCTTGCTGTAAACTTTCTTCTGTAGTTCGTTTTAAATTTGTATCTGGAGACAAACATTGTCCAGCTTGAGTAAGCCATTGATTACCATACACCAATCTCATTTTCTGCTCAACATAAGGATATAAACCTTGAGAAAGTAATTTCAGACATTTATCAATCACTTGATGGTTATTTAACATATTCAGATCCAGATTATCTTAAAAAAATTTTATTTTCATAATACTATAGCAAGCGACAAGATGGTTAGGACATAAATTGATAATGAAACTCCGTTTACAACAGGGTTATACTCCTGACTTCTGCCATAATGTAGCATTATATAATATAAAAGTATTTTATACAATATATTTTATTTAAAAATGCAATTAATTTTATGTTAAACTTTGCAACAAAACTTTATCTATCTGTTGTAAAAGCGATTCTAAATTAGCAGAATTATCTAAAACCACATCAGCACGAGCAATTTTTTCCGCAATAGGTAATTGACTATTAATTCTCGCTGCTGCTTGTTCCGCTGTTAAATTATTGCGTTCTATTAATCGCTGTTGTTGCTGTTGTGGAGAACAAGATACCACCCAAATTTGATTAACTAGATTTTCTAAATTAGCTTCAAATAATAAAGGAATCACTAAAATTAAAGTATTTGCAGATGATTCATTAATAGCTTTAGCAAAACAATTTCTCACATAAGGATGAATTATGCTTTCTACCCAATAACGTTCTTCCGGTTGATTAAAAATGATTTCTCCTAATTTGGATCTATTTAAATTACCATCACTTAATATGATTTCTCTACCATATTTTTCAGCAATTTCTGACAAAATAGGAGAACCGACAGATACCGCGTCTCTCGCATAAATATCTGCATCTAAAATCGGTAAATTGTAAGTTTTAGCTAAGTAATTAGCAACTGTACTTTTACCTGTCGCAATTCCACCAGTTAAACCAATTAAGTTTTTATTCATTGGTTATAATACTAAATTAAGATGAATCTTCATAGAATCAGATTTTAAGATTTATTGAACGCAGATAAACGCAAATAAACGCAGATAAAGAGGGATGAATTAATGGATTTCATGATTCTGTGCCACCTCACATAAGGTTGGTATTAGTCATTAGAAAATTCAGCTATGATTTGTCCATTTAATTATGGCATTTGTTAAACCTTCTAAGGTATATTCTTCCGCTTCAATATCTACTCTCCCAAATACAGTTTGACAAGTTTTTGAAGTTTGGGGACCAATAGACGCTATGCAAACTCTGGCAAAATTTTCGGGGTTATAGGTAAATATATGTGCTGTTAATTGGGAGAAAAATAAGACTGTTTTAGAACTGGCAAAGGTAATAATATCTACAGTATTATTAACTAAAGCATATTCAGCCGCAGGAGGGATACCTTGAGGACAGCAAGATTCATAAGCGGGAACTTCAATTACTTCTGCACCTTTGGCTGTTAATTCCTTTACTAATACTTCTCTTCCACCACTTTCAACTCTAGGAAATAATATCTTTTTACCTGTTAGTGATTCGGGAAAGTTTTCCACTAAGGAATCAGCAACAAAGTTAGGAGGAATAAAGTCAGCTTGGATATTTTGTTTTTGTAAACTTTGGGCGGTTTTTTCCCCAACAACGGCAATTTTCACACCTGATAAAGCATTTTTATCTTGACCGGATTTTTCTAATCGCTCAAAAAAGTATTCTACACCATTACTAGAAGTGAGAATTAGCCAATTAAAAGTTGATAAATGCAAAATTGCCTGATCTAAAGCTGACCAACTGCTAGGGGGTCCAATTTCTAAAGCTGGCATTTCTATCACATTAGCACCTGCGGAGGTTAAGCGATCGCTAAATTGATGGGATTGTCCCACAGAACGGGTAACTAAAATGGTTTTCCCAGTTAAAGGAGAAAGATTGTAATTCACGGTTGACATTAAATTTGTTGTCTTAATAATTTTTGGTTTCGCGCAAAGTTGCAAAGGAGCAAAGACGCAAAGAAGAGATTTCTCATAGGTAATCGCGTAATCGCACAATTTCACCAATGACTATAACTGCGGGAGAGAGAGATAAACCAGTGGTTTGTTGGAGGATATTTCCCAGTTCTCCTGTCCAGACTTCTTGACTAGGTGTTCCAGCCCAACGGATAATAGCAATTGGTGTAGAATGAGATTTTCTATATTTTATCAGTTGATGGATTATTTCTGGTAAATTTTTTCCCCCCATCAAAATTACTAAAGTTTCTAAGCTTGCTAATGCTTCCCAGTTTAAAGTTTCTGGTTCATGGGCTGTACAAACTGCAAAACAACGACTAAGAAGGTTATCTGTAAGCGGAATTCCAGCTAATAATGGTGCAGCTAATGCGGAAGAAATTCCCGGAATGATTTCAAATTCACAACCTGCATTTTTTAAAGCTGCAATTTCTAAAATACAGCGCCCAAATATCAAAGGATCTCCCGATTTTAGTCTAATAACTTGTTTGTTTTCTAAACAATGTTTTACTAATAAATCGTTGATTTCATTTTGGGAAGTGCTGGGTTTACCTCCACGTTTACCAACATCTATTTTTAAGCAATCAACAGGGACACAATCTAATAATTGACTATCAACTAAAGCATCGTACACCAACACTTCAGCAGATGCTAACAGCCGATAGGCTTTAACGGTTAAGTATTCTACATCTCCAGGACCGGCACCAACAAGGTAAACTTTACCTATTTCTTTAATCATATTTATTGTTGACTTTTAATAATTTACCATTGGGTTTTGATACGATATATAATACTAAGTTAGGATGAGAATAGAATCAGATTTTAAGAATTATTGACCGCAGATAAACGCAGATAAACGCAGATAAAGACGGATGAATTAATGGATTTCCTCTGCCCTAGTAGTCAATACTCACCAAATTTCGCTAGATTAGATTAAGGTACACCTAATAGGAATTTTCAATGTCAGCACAATTGTTACTGGTAGATGACGAACCGGGATTGCGGGAAGCCGTCAAAGAATACTTACAAGAAAGCGGTTTTAGGGTTCAAACTGTCAGTAATGCCCGTGAAGGTTGGGACTGGATGCAAGCAAACACCGCTGATTTGGTCATTTCTGATATTATGATGCCCCAGGTGGATGGCTATCAGTTCCTCAAGCAAATGCGGGATGACCCCCGTTTTCAGGCTCTACCAGTGGTATTTTTAACTGCTAAAGGGATGACAGGCGATCGCATTCAAGGCTATCATGCAGGTGTTGATGCGTATTTACCCAAACCATTCGATCCTGATGAATTAGTCGCCATAGTTAAAAACTTACTAGCGCGTCGCAGCGCCCAAACTCCCTCAACCGGGGAAAACAGCGAAACTCCAAATCTTGCCGATTTGGCTAATCAAATCGCTCAAATTAGAATACTATTAACTCATCGGAGTGCCATATCCCAAACGCCAGCCCCGTTTAAAATAGATTTGACTCCTAGAGAGCAAAGTGTTTTAAATTTGGTAGCAGAAGGATTAATGAATAAAGAAATTGCCCGTCGCTTGGAAACCAGCGTCCGCAATGTCGAAAAATATGTGAGTCGTCTATTTAGTAAAACTGGTACTAATAGCCGCACAGAGTTGGTTCGTTTTGCTTTAGAACATGGTCTAGCAAAGTAAACTACTCTACTTGTGATGAGAGTTACTTGGTAAAAAAATGGTAAAGTGCACCTGGATAATTTTGCTGCCGAAATAGTAACACAATGTCAGACATTTTTACTTGTAATTTTCCTAGCTTGCCAGCATTGAGACGCAAATATTGTAGACGTAATTTTACGTTTACAAGCGAACTCGTTATTAAGAAAAACAGGTAAAGGCTAACTTTTCCAACTCAATATTGAAAAATCTGAATTAGACTGGTCACTATCAAAAATTACACCAATAACTATTGAATAGTATCAGCGAAATTGCGTAAACGCATCATTTGGCGACGCATTTGTGGGGAGGCTTTAAACTCCGAAATCTCCTGAGCTTTTACAGATGCTTGTAAGGTTTCTAAAAAATCATCAGATCCTTCAGTTAAAGCCTCTAGTAATACTTGTAACAGTTGCTCACGATCACCTAATAGACTCTTTTCCTCAATCAGGCGGAATTTGAGGTGAATTTCGCACTCATAAATACCTACTTCTGGATTATTTATTTGGCGTGGTAATGCTTTAGAGTTCATAGTTTTGAGGATTCCTTTAGTTAGTGGTCATCCGGGTAGGGTTCTAGATCTTCAGAAAAATTTCTTATACTTTCTTTGTACTTTTGTGAATCCAAAGTTTTTGAAGATCAGAATTTTTTCTCATCCATAAAACTGGCATCTTATTTTACTCCCCCTGTTTTTTTTTAGTTAGATTCTACTATTTTTTGGTGTTTCTTTCCTATTTATGGCATATCCGAGCCATAAACTATTATTCAATTTCTGAGATGTCATACCATGAAGTTTTTGTAAAGAACTGATTAGACCTTGTTAAAGGTTTTTACATCAACTTGTTAAAAACGTCAAGAAATATTATTTTTTTTACTTTTCTCGGATGAGAACAATTAAGCATTTGTACTGAAGATGCTCCTTTGATAAATGCAATTTATAACTGTAGGAAAATTGACTAACTGGAAGAAAATCTAGTGAAGTCACTACAAGATGAGTACATTTACATCAGAAAAAATCAGAATCAGTCAAAAAATCAGAAAATTTTTTGTGAATTATTACATACATGAGACGGAATCAATTTAGAAGAATATGGCACATTCCGGGTAAATGAGATCCGAACTTAACATCACAGCCCAAACACCAGTCCTGCTTCTGACTGCGCCCATCTGTCCTAATTTTAGACTTTCGCCGTCATTTTTGCTGTAAGCTCAAACATAGCAGTTAAAATAATTGCAGTGTAATTCAGCTAAATTCTTACACCCAAATTTATGGATAACCTGATGCTGCTCAAGTCCACAACCCGCCATGTTCGCATTTTTGCGGCGGAAATGGACAAAGATGAACTGATTCCGAGTAATCAAGTTTTGACACTAGATATTGATCCAGATAACGAATTTAACTGGAACGAAGATGCTCTGCAAAAAGTTTATCGCCAGTTTGATCAATTGGTAGAAGCGTCTAGTGGCGCGGATCTAACAGATTATAACTTACGCCGTATTGGTTCAGACTTAGAGCATTATTTGCGATCGCTTCTTCAAAAAGGCGAAATTAGCTATAATCTCTCCAGTCGGGTTACTAACTACAGTATGGGATTACCCCAAATTGCCGTAAGTAATAATCAATAACCGGAATACATATCTACCTAGCCTTGGCGAATTATATTCGCCAGCTATGTCAAGTTTTAATGACAGGTAGAGAATTAGTTCTGCTATTGCTACATATTCCCATAACAATAAAAGTTATAATGAGCCTGTGGGTTGCCAAAAATATGCGCGGTAGCAACTAATGACACGAAATACTCTGGAAAAAAATGCCAATTGTTGATCGGTGGGAAAACTATGGAAAATGATGCGGTAACGCTCTGCTGCCCAAATGAATATTGTCAATCTGCTAATCCCCTCACCCACAAATTTTGCCAGCAGTGTTCCACTCCTTTACCTAAGCGTTATTTGTGGGCTGTGGGCAATGATTTCAACTTTGGTCATCCCGGATCTATTTTAGGCGATGGGAGCAATCGCTATTTAGTTATTAATAAATCCATACTTTTAGATATTAAACCTGGGTTATTGCCCCAAATACCTGAATTAGATGATTTAGAGAAAATTAGACCTTACCTGAAATTAATTCCCTATCGTCTCCATATACCACAAGTTTATGGAATCCTCAATTTAGGTAATGGGCAGAGCAAAACAGAAATATTACTATTAGAAAGACCACCATTAATAACTGATGCAACCATCACTCAAGCAAATCTATGCAGCAGTTTAGATACTGTTTGGAGTGCAGCTTCATCAATCCGCCAAATTCATTGGCTGTGGCAATTAGCTAATTTATGGCAGCCCCTAGCTATTGAAGGAGTAGGATCTAGCCTTCTAGACTCTTATCTATTAAGGGTAGAAGGGGTATTAATTCGCTTATTAGAATTGCGTTTTGATGGAGAAACCCCCCCAACATTATCCCAATTGGGAGAATTTTGGCTGAAACTGCTCAAAAATGCCAAACCAAATATTGCCCCATTTATTCAACAAGTATGTGAATTTCTAATTCAGGGGGAAATTAACTCATCTGAACAATTAATCAAAGTTTTAGATCAAGGATTAAACCAATTAGAAAAATCTCAAACAACCACCATTAAAATCTATACTAAAACAGACTCAGGCCCCAGCCGCCCACGCAACGAAGATGCTTGTTACCCTGCCGCCGACACTTTGATCACTAAACCACCCCAGCATAACGCCCTAGCAGTTGTTTGTGATGGTATTGGTGGACATGAGGGCGGTAATGTGGCTTCTAACCTAGCAATTGAAACCATTCAGCAACAAATAAAAGAACTTACTTCAGTTCCCAAAGACAATATAGACATAGATCCTTCACTCCTACTTTCTGATTTAGAAAGAGCAGTGGCAACCGCTAATGATAAAATCAGCCAGCGTAATGATAGCGAACATCGTCAAGGACGACAACGCATGGGAACAACTATTGTCATGGCTTTACCTATCGCCCATGAGATATATATTACCCATGTCGGTGATAGTCGTGCCTACTGGATTACCCGCCATAGTTGTCATCAAGTTACTTTAGATGATGATGTCGCGTCCCGTGAAGTCCGTTTAGGCTATGCTCTCTACCGAGAAGCATTGCAACACAGTGGTTCTGGCTCCTTAGTTCAGGCTTTGGGAATGAGTAAAAGTACCTCACTACATCCTACCTCTCAACGCTTTATTATTGACGAAGATGCTGTTTTTTTACTCACATCCGATGGTTTGAGCGATTTTGACCGAGTAGAGGAATCTTGGGAAACAGAAATATTGCCTCTCCTCTCTGGAAAAACAAGTATAGAAAATGTTGCCCAAAGATTAATAGAAATTGCTAATACTAAAAACGGACATGATAATGTCACCATTGCTTTAGTACATTACAATGTCAAATACTCTGAACCAGATATAAGAATTACAGCGGATATTTCTCATCTTTTAGCTGACACAGAATTATATTCATCAGATGATCCAAACAATGGTGAGAGTTTTATTAATAATCAAAAAACTCAAGTTATTTCCGAAAATAAAACTATCAAACTTCCCCAAATACCATTACAGTTGTTTGTTATTTTGGGATTAACGTTATTATCTGGTTTGTTGGGATATTGGTTTAAACTTCAACTCAAATCACCAACAATAATAATTTCTTCTCCGACTCCTTTTTCCAGTCAGCCTCCACCTTCGGCTATACAAAGAACTTTAGATAATCTCTCTCCTAATTGGGTGATTCAAGCTAATAGTTCCATAACTTTAAATAAACAACCTTTTCCCGCTGAAAGTTTTTTCCAAGTTATAGAGAAAAAAACTAATCCTAATAATGGAAATAATCCAGATGTGCGTTTGCGCCTCTGTGAAAAATCCAATCCTGCCTTAGAAACTTCTCAAATAGTCCAACTTAACTTTTCCGAACTGCAAGATCTAGGGAAGGATATTTCTATTTTACAATCAAATCAACCTAGTCCTTGTGAATAGGTGACAGAATAAATTTTCCCACTAACAACTGACAACTGTACGGGCGAAGCATTTGCAGAACTATTTTTGGCAATGACCGATAATTTATCTTCCAAATGCTTCGCCCCTACTGACAACTAACAACTGTACGGGCGAAGCATTTGCAGAACTATTTTTGGCAATGACCGATAATTTATCTTCCAACTGCTTCGCCCCTACTGACAACTAACAACTGTACGGGCGAAGCATTTGGAGAACTATTTTTGGCAATGACCGATAATTTATCTTCCAAATGCTTCGCCCCTACTGACAACTGACAACTGTACGGGCGAAGCATTTGGAGAACTATTTTTGGCAATGACCGATAATTTATCTTCCAAATGCTTCGCCCCTACTGACAACTGACAACTGACTAATGACTAATGACTAAATTCGCTACTTCTGTCTAGAATATCTGTATCTGTGTTTTGAACGTTTAGTTTCTACCAATCCATGTCCAGCCCGAATTTGGCAATGCCTTCGGCGAGTATAGCGATCGCCCGTCTAGTGAATACTGGCACAGATCACTTCGCCATTTGGGTAGTCCAAGCACCATATCCCAGTGGTTATGTTCTCCGTGATTGTGTTTTCTCCGCTGAACTTAATCAGGTTTGGCGAGATTGGCAGCAAATGTTTGCTGGTCATAGTCTATTAGATGTTACGTCCGGTTCAACATCTCCATTAGTTAATGGATTACCCTTAGCTGTAATTTCACCTGCTGAAGGTCAAAATACAAGTCCCTATAGTAGTCGTTTGATGCAATCCTTGGGCATCAATTTATGGCGATGGATATTTGATGGAGCGATTTTGAGTAGTTGGGAACGGAGTCGGGGGATGGCCATGGGTCAACAGACTCAATTACGCTTTCGGTTAGAAATTCGTGATCCTGATCTGATTGCTTTACCTTGGGAAATTATGCAGCCAGAAGCCGGACAATCAGCCATGTCTCTTTCCCAGGATATTTTATTTAGTCGCACCATCCGTGAAGTTGAACCTCTGCCAGAATTGCGAACCGACCGGGCTGTAAATATTCTGTTGGTATTAGGACATGATCATAAATTACAACTAGATCAGGAAGCATCTTTACTGAAAAAAATCTTGTTAGCAGGTCGTCCTGTGGGCAAAACTGCCGCTGGCTATGCACCTTGTACAGTAAAGACATTGGTGCAACCGACGAAGACAGAGTTAATTCAAGAGTTAGAAACTAAAGTTTATAATGTGTTTTTTTATGCCGGACATGGACTACCAGATCCAGATGGAGGCTCATTATTTTTAGGAAATGAACTCAAAATTAATGGGATAGAATTAGCTCAAGTCTTAACGCGGACAGGGATAAAATTGGGAGTTTTTAACGCCTGTTGGGGAGCGCAACCAGCAGCAACTAATCACCAAGCTATCCCTGCTAGTAGTTTGGCAGAAGTGTTAATTCGTCATGGTGTGCCAGCGGTGTTAGGAATGCGTGATCAAATTGCTGATGCAGAAAGTTATAGTTTTATTCAAACTTTTGCTGCTAATTTGCGATCGCGTAAATTAATTGATGAGGCGGTAGCAGCAGCTAGACAAGAACTGTTGACACTGTATAAATTCAATCAACCAGCTTGGACTTTACCAGTTCTTTACCTCCATCCTGATTTTGATGGAGAACTGATTAAAGGCGTAGATGAAGGAGTTACAGAACTACCAGAGCCGGCAATTTCTGGCATAGCTACCCCGGTGAATACAGCTTATTTGCGATGCCTAGGGCGGGCAAAGCCATCACTGTCACCAGGGGGGAAAACTTGGTTATTACGTCCCGGTGTTACCCGCATCGGTCGCACGAAAGATAATGATATTGTGATCCCCGAACTTTACATTTCTAAACGGCACGCGGAAATTTTATGTCGGCATACTCTCAATGAAACTACATCAATGATTACTTATTACCTACAGGATTTCTCTACCTATGGGACTACCTGGTATTTAAGCCCCAATGGTTGGCAACAAATTCTGCGGGAAGAAGTGGCTTTAACATCGGGAATGCAGTTAATGTTTGGCAGTTCTCAAGGTGACATTTGGGAATTTATCACAGAAGAATGCAGTAAGAGTCAGGATTGAAAACCGTTGAATATAATTTACCTGCAACCTGCTGGATTAAAATTTATTGAGATGATGTTTATTTCCATGACTTTACGGAAATCCAATTCTTCAGATTGTAGCTGTCAACAAGAACAATGAATTAATAGGGAAAAGAACATGAAAAACCAACCTAAGGATTTAAATATTGTGAATATTGTCCCATCGAATCTGGATTTAGAATTTATAGAAGCACTACTAGAATCTGAAGATGCTACTTATCCCTGGAATTTGGCTGATGAATCGTCAGAGGCTTATTTTCAGCATCTAGAACTACAATTTGGTTTGCAGGATTTCACCGACGCAGAACTAATCACCAGCGCCGATAATTTTTATCAAAACTTAGATATAATTTGGGATCAAGTTTCTGTTATTGAAAATAACAACATTAGTAAAAATACAGTTAATTATCTTCAGTCAGCTTTGCAAAATGCTTTTTCGGTTATGCCTGAAGTTTTATTCACGGCAATTGCTCAAAAAGCTGCTGAAGTTTCTATTCTTGAAAAATCAGCTAGTGAGAAATTAGTGGAATGTGTCCAGGCCTTACTACCCAGTTGGGAAATGGATGATCTCTTAGTTTTAGCTCGTCCTTTTGCTTATGCAATGCGAAGTAGTGAACCACAAACATTGATATCTATAATTAGAGATTTTGAACATCGAGATTGGGCAAATTTATCAGAAATAGAACAAGTAAAAATTACTTTAGCGATCGCTGATTATGCCCTCCAACATCTCTCAAAATCTGATTCTTAAACTTAGTTTTAACTCTGTTCCCTGTCCCTGCTATCTGCTATTTTGGGTCGAGAAACCGGGTTGCAAAGTTTTTTGATCTTGTTGGTGATAATACTCTGGCTTTGAGAATGGCTGCCATGAGAAAAGCATAGGACAAAACACCAACTACCACCAAGAAAAAAGCATTAATCGAACCTGTGGCATTCCATAAAGCGTGAAGTGCAGAAGCACTCAAATAACCCACAGAGAGAATTTGCTTTCCTTTCAGGGGTTTTAACACAGCCAAACCAACAAAATAGCCTAAGTATCCACTGTAGGCCATGTGTCCAGCCACAGAACCTAAAATGCGGGGAATAAGTAACTGTAAACCCACTGATTGACTAGAATTTTGGGAAATTAAGGGGACATATTGACCAAGGGTTTCTAGTAAGGTAAAGCCCACAGCGGAAGCTGTACCCAGGAGAATGCCATCTAAGGGTTCCCAAACCCCAATCCGTTCTCGCCAAGGTGAAGGTAAGGAATTTCCAATCCAATATGCCCCTAATACTGGTAGTATTTTCAGCAACTCCTCCATTAACCCCGCCCCAAAAAACATCCGTACGAATAATTCGGTGAAGGTAATACCATCTGGAGATGTCGTATCTAAAGTCCCAGGTAAGATATCTCGGAATACTTTGATGAATAAATCTAATAGAGGACTCAGCAAAATTAACATTGTACTCAGTGCCGCAGCTATGAGTACCCACCAAGGCTTAGATTTACCACACAATTGATAAACGAAGTAGTAAGCCGCAAAAGCGATATAAGATCCGACAATTACTTGATTGGCTTGAGGATGACCCACACTAGCAAACATTAACACCACAAAAACTACCGTGAGGATTCCTGGGATTAGGTAGGCTTTGCGAGTTAAATCCTTACCAGTAGAGATAATGGGAAACAATTGTGTGAAGCTTACAGAATCCTGCTTTGATGACAGACTTTGGTTATTGATAGATGATAATACTGTCGCTTTACTCACATTAATTATCGTTTTTTGAGCAATAACTTCATACTCAAAAATAAATTGTGGTCCATCAGAGCCAAGGGAAATGCGATCGCCTAAATGTAATTCTTGACATCCTTTTAAGTGTTCTCCATTTAAAAAAGTGCCATTGGCGCTATTTAAATCACAAATTACCCAGCTACAACCGCTATTGGTCACTAAAGAAAGGGGACGAACTACCGCATGACGACGAGATACCATCCGGTATATCATGGCATCCAAGACAATTTGGCAGATGGGGTCACGTCCAATTACCATTTCTTTACCAGGAAGCAACGAGTAGCGAGATGCTGACTCGGAAACTTCGACCTTACTGGACACCAACCGCAGAAATGCATTCTGTGTTGCGTTTTTGCCTGTCATCGAGTTACTGAGTGTGTCTAAACAAATTCTCTGGCTGATGCCACGCGATCAAATTTTCTGCTAGTAGAGTTAATTTTCGCCATATTCACGGCCGCACCACCTCTGAATATACCATAGCTTCTCTAACCATTACTCCCATTCAAAATACAAAATTGAAAAAAATAATAGATTAATAGCAATAATCCGCATTTAATTCCCTTTTTGAGAATTATTACTCCGAATTATCAAATAACTAATTGATAAAGAAAGAATCGCAATACCTAAACCGATAATTTCGATACCTTCAGTAACTTTCACGTCAAGAATAATAATTTTTCTGGCAATAGCAATTAAAGAAGTAACAATAACTAGTTCAACTTGTAAAACTTGCTTTTTGAGATAGCCAGTAATATTTTCTAGTATTTCTAAAGCAATTAAAACATTGAGAAATAAACCGAAAGTTTGAAACAATGTCTTGCTAAAACTACCTTCTTGTGGAGAAAGTATTTCATTAAAAATAAATATTGCTAAATCACCAAGTGTTGCAAGAATTACTATTACCATAAGTAGAGATAGTAATTTTGCAACTATTACCTCAATAACTTCAATCATGTGCATGAAGCTTTTATCACTGGTAAGTTCTAGAAAGCTTTTAATGAATTTTCTCATTTGATCCTCCTTGGTTAAAATTAATTTGGAAATTACGAAGATAAAACAAAAATCCTATAAATAAATCTCAAGGATCAAAAAGCATAATATATTTTCTCTTTTCACAAACTTTGCAGTTTAAGAAAATTCCTTTAAAAATAATCATGATCATGCTTTAACAATTTGGATATCTAAAAAAATAATCATAACTATTGATGATTAACTATAGGTTAAATTGTTTGTGCATTTCTAATTTATGAATACAGTTAATATCTTACCATTGAGAGGACTGAAATTGATAATTTTTAAAAGTAGATTCTACAGAAATTGGTAATAATGGCACAGCATAGGCTGTTAATCCTGCTTGAACGGAATTATGAAAAGCTTCTGAATAGGTAAGAGTGTTAGCTTCCGCATCATCTACCCATAGCCTACTCCAGTGCATAGGGACAAAGACAGTAGCGGGGGAAATAACTTTTGTAATTTTAGCGGGAAAATTAATTTTCCCATGACCCTCGCAGAATAGATCCCCGACTTCTTTAAGAAGTCGGGGATCTGGGTATTAAGGAGCTACTTAACTCACAGGTTCTAACTGTAAATTTATGGCTTCTTGCTCCTGTTCATGCTGCTGGAATTCTGCTAATTCTGCTTCTATTTCTGCCTTTACCTCATGACGGAACTTGAAAAAATGTTCACCTGTACCCAAAGCAATTAAATAATCATATAATAGATGAGGTTTCTGCCGTGCCATTGTTATTAATTGCTGCCAAAAAACAAACCGTGTAGAACGGAGCATTCCCTGTCGCCAACAAATAGACATTAAAAATTGAAACTCTGGTTTTGTTAAAGTCCGTTGATATTTAGCTCGCCAACCTTCCATCATCATAAAATGGCGAAAAGTCCGTTTCAGGTATGGCATAGGTTCATACAAATTCCAAAAAGCATCAATAAACTCCTCCGCAATTTCCGACATTGGCCGAGTGGGAACAAAATTCATTAAGGCTTTTTGAGAACCCATAAATTCACCCAAACCATCCCTTAACCGTCCTTCTTTTTGCAAGCGAGTCCACATAGCTGTATTCGGTAATGCTTGCAATAAGTTAAGATGAGCTTGGGGAATACAAGTTGCTTCCACAAACTCTTGAATCCGTTTACCTGCGCCTGGTTTTTCACCATCAAATCCTAAGATAAAACCAGACATAATTTGTAATCCGGCTTTGGTAATTTTATGGCAAGATTCAACTAAGGAACTGCGAGTATTTTGTGGTTTATTAATTCCTACTAGACTATCTACGTCAGGAGTTTCAATTCCCATGAATACCTGGACAAAACCAGCTTTTACCATTAATTCTAGTAACTCATCATCTTCAGCTAAATTCAAAGAAGCTTCTGTTAATAAAGCAAAAGGATAATTACGTTCTTCCATCCAGGGAATTAATGCTCTTAAAAAGACTTTAGCATTGCGTTTATTGCCAATAAAGTTATCATCAACAATAAACACATAACGCCACCAACCCATCTTATATAAAACTTCTAATTCCGCCAGAATTTGCTCAGGTGTTTTTGTGCGGGGTTTGCGGCCAAAAAGGGTAATAATATCGCAAAATTCACATTGAAATGGACAACCCCGCGAAAATTGCACCGTCATTGCTATATAAGCATTTAAGTCTAATAAATCAAATCGGGGTAAAGGCGTTGTGGTAACATCTGGTTTTTCTGTAGCGCGGAAAATCCCCTTTTCTTCTCCCTTTTCTAACGCCTCTACAAACATGGGAATAGTGATTTCCCCTTCATCTAAAATTAAATAATCTGCGCCGGCTTCGAGAACAAATTCGGGTACAGATGTGGCAAATGGTCCCCCCACTGCGACTTTTTTACCTAACTTTTTGCCTTTTCTAATTAAGTCGCCAAAATCCTGTTTTTGGATAATCATTGCCGAGATGATGACTATATCGCACCATTCCCAATCTGCATCTGTTTCTAGACGGACATTGCGATCGCTCAATCTGAATTCCCAATCACTCGGTAACATCGCTGCAACAGTGATTAAACCTAATGGGGGATTCGTAGCACGTAACCCAGCTAAATCAATGGTTTCCTGATAAGACCAGAATGAATTAGGCATTATCGGCCAGATTAATAAAGCTTTCATTAAGCATATTCCCCTGAGTTGTGTTTTGATCAAAACCTATTTAGTCTGAAGTATAAAAGTTAGGTCAGTTGGTTTTTATCTCTCTGGAGGTACAGATTTTTTTAGTTTTATATTTAAGCAACAAAACAGATAATATAAGAGAATAAAGATAACTGAAAAATGATAAGTAATTTAAAAATACTGAATCACTACTATATGCAAATAATTACCAATGAGCAAGAATTAATTGCTACCAAAAATCAAATCAATTCGATTTTAGATCAAAGAAATATTACACAAGATGATAGGGACATAGTTTTAGATATTCTTAATGGTAAACGCCAATTAACAGCAAACCAAATTCAAGATTTAGCTGTTTTTTTTCAAATTGATCCTACTTATTTAGTTGCATAACTGAGTTTTACACTTACCGGGTAATTCTATAAACTTCTGGCAAAAGTCGAGAAAAGAGAAAAGATACTTTTCATTAACCTCATCACTAATCCCCAATCACTACTAAAATGAGTCTTGTAACCGCCCCATTTACAAAGCGGGGAAGAGGAGATAAATAACGGATAATTATGGGTAAGCAGCGCGTTCTGTCGGGAGTTCAACCAACTGGTAATTTACACTTAGGTAACTATTTAGGTGCGATTCGCAACTGGGTAGAAATTCAAGACCAGTATGAAAATTTCTTTTGTGTGGTAGATTTACACGCCATCACTGTACCGCATAATCCCGCCACTTTAGCGGCTGATACTTACAATATTGCTGCATTATATTTAGCCTGTGGCATTGATTTACAGCATTCTCACATCTTTGTTCAGTCTCACGTTTCCGCACACAGTGAACTGACTTGGTTGCTAAATTGCATTACCCCTCTGAACTGGTTGCAAGATATGATCCAGTTTAAGGAAAAAGCCGTTAAACAAGGGGAAAATGTCGGTGTTGGTTTGTTAGATTATCCTGTGCTAATGTCGGCGGATATTCTCCTTTATCAAGCTGATAAAGTGCCAGTAGGTGAAGATCAAAAGCAACATTTAGAACTAACGCGAGATATCGTCAATAGGTTTAATCACCAATTTGCGAAAAAAGCACCTGTATTAAAATTACCAGATCCTTTAATTAGAAAGGAAGGTGCAAGGGTGATGAGTTTGACAGATGGAACCCGGAAAATGTCAAAATCAGATCCTTCAGAATTAAGTCGGATTAATATTTTAGACTCACCAGAGGAGATTAATAAGAAGATTAAACGCTGTAAAACTGATTTAGTGAGGGGTTTAACCTTTGATGATTCAGAACGCCCAGAATGTCATAATTTATTAACTCTGTATACCCTACTGGCTGGAAAAACCAAGGAAGAGGTAGCGGTTGAATGTGCAGATATGGGTTGGGGACAATTCAAACCTTTATTGACAGAAACGGCGATTTGTGCTTTACAGCCAATTCAAACTAAATATCAGGAGGTAATGGCGGATAAAGGCTATTTGGAGTCAGTGTTGCGAGATGGTGGGGAGAAAGCCAGAGCGATCGCTAATCAAACTTTAGCAGATGTTAAAGCTGCTTTGGGTTTCACTGTTCCTCTTTAAGGTTTAAGCTTTTAGGTGTCTGATGTTTTACCTGATTAGCAAACCAAAATTATAATGTTATGCAGGATACCCATAGCTTTAGTGCTTTTAATAACTTCCGTAAAGCCGCCCTTGCAGGTGAATTTTTAATTACCGCCGAAGTTGCACCTCCCAAGGGAGGAGATCCAGTCCAGATGCTTGCAATGGCGGCGACTCTTAAGGGAAGGGTTCATGCTGTCAATATTACTGATGGTAGCCGTGCTGTAATGCGGATGTCTTCGTTGGTAGCCTCGGTAATTTTATTGCAAAATGGGATTGAGCCGATTTGTCAATTTGCTTGCCGCGATCGGAATAGAATTGGATTACAAGCGGATTTAATGGGTGCTCATGCTTTGGGTATCCGCAACATTTTAGCTTTAACTGGCGACCCTGTAAAAGCAGGAGATCATCCTCAAGCAAAAGCCGTTTTTGATTTAGAAGCTGTGCGGTTATTGCAGTTAATTAGAAACATGAATCAGGGCTTTGATTTTAATGAGAAACCTCTCACTGATGGCGCATTAGATTTATTTGCCGGTGCAGCAGTAGATCCTCAATCTCAAAGTTGGTCAGGTTTACAAAGTCGGTTTGAAAAGAAGATAGTAGCCGGGGCGCAATTTTTTCAAAGTCAATTAATTACTGATTTTGAAATACTAGAAAAGTTCATGGATAAAATTGCTGTAGGTTACAATAAACCAATTCTGGCGGGAATTTTTCTGTTGAAATCGGCAAAGAATGCCCAGTTTATTAATAAAGCTGTTCCCGGTGTGAATATTCCTGAACACATTATTGAGAGGTTAGCAAAAGCGAAACATCCTCTCGAAGAAGGAATGAAAATTGCCGCCGAACAAGTGCAGATTGCGCGAGGATTGTGTCAGGGTGTGCATCTGATGGCGGTAAAGCGGGAAGATTTGATTGCACCAATTTTGGATTTAGCGGGGGTCGAAAAGGTTAGTTAGCCTATAGGGGTAATTCATGAATTACCCCTACTAAATTAGGATGATCAAATTTAGCTGCGTAACAGCTTACAGTTTTGAAAACCAGCAAATTCAGTTTTGTCCAAACATTGAGAACGCAAAACATTGATGAAAACGTAAATTACCTTACTCCTTTTGTAGTCATTGATAACTTCCCATTTATCCTCCAATACCATGCAAATATATTGCAGTCAACAACACATAAATAATGGTAGTCATCGTTTTTGTACTCATTGCGGTGAAGCATTACCTTTGAGTGTGGGACAAGTTATTGATAATCGTTATGAAATTGCGCGAATATTGGGACAAGGTGGTTTTGGCCGCAGTTATTTAGCGATTGATCGGCAAAAATCTCGTAAAACCTGCGTTTTAAAGGAATTTGCCCCCAATATTGTCAAACCGCAGGAGTTAGAAAAAGCAAAGGAACTGTTTGAACGAGAAGCAAATGTCCTGAAAAAAATCCAACATCCCCAAATTCCACGTTTTCACGCTTCTTTTCAGGCAAAAATTGGGACTAAGGATTTTTTCTTTTTGGTGCAAGATTATATTGAGGGTGATAATTATGACCAATTATTTACACAGCGTCAAAGTCAGGGAAAGTCTTTTAGTGAAGAGGAGGTTATTAATTTACTGCACAATATTCTCCCAATTTTGACTTATATTCATTCTCTAGATATAGTTCACCGCGACATTTCCCCGGATAATTTGATTTTACGTCAAAGTGATAATTTACCTGTGTTGATTGATTTTGGTGGTGTCAAACAGTTACCAGCTGATCAGGGTTTTTGGCGGACACAATTGGCTGTAAATGCAACTTTATTAGGTAAAAAGGGATACGCACCTGAAGAACAGTTACTTCAGGGAAAAGTCTATAAAAGCAGTGATTTTTATTCTCTAGCAGTGACGGCTTTAGTATTGATGACGGGGAAAGAACCAAATTTACTTTATGATAGCTATAATGGCGTTTGGTTTTGGGGTCAGGAAATTAAGGTTAGTCCCAAATTAGAGGCTGTCTTCAAAAAGATGTTGGCATATAAACCGAGCGATCGCTATCAAAAAGCCGAACAAGTTATTAAAGATTTACCTTTACCATCTCTTTCATCTACACCACAGACTATGCAAACTCCTAATAATCCCCATCCTTATATTACTAAGTTAAAAACAGAGGTGGTAGCACCAGGTATAAAACGCGCTCGGACTCTTCATAGTGGTGTCCACAACAAAACGACATTATTTGTCCAGAAAATACTGATGCCAATATGGTTGCGGCCTTTTACTGTTAGCTTTATTATGACTACGGGAATGTTGTTAACAGGCGCTGGTGTATTCGCTTTAGGAAATTTTGCAGTTAAGGGGATAACATCAATTACAGTTCCTCAAATTGAAGTTCCTCAAATTCCATCTATTAATAATTCTGGAAATGGGAATAATGGTAAACGCAGTATTCAGCAAATTTCCAGTCGTGTGCAAAAGCTAGAAATTTCTGCGAATTTTTTTAATAATACAGTTAATGAAGTTTTCTATACCCAAAAACCAGAATTAAATAAACGTCAGTTAACTGAGAAATCGGCAGATGCTGCTTTGCGGGAACAATGGAATCATGTTGCAGATCAGTTGTTAAATCATATAGAAAAGGCTAATTTAAGTGAAACTGCTAGAAAGAAAATAGGTAGTTATAGTCAACAAGATTCTCAACGCTGGGAACAACTTGCCAAAGCTGGAAGATTGGGTAAGTATAAATCTTTCCAGGATTTACGCGCAGATACATATCAGACATTTGAACCATTGTTTCCTGGTCAAGAACGTGGGAAACTAAATCAAAAAACTTTTCTGCAAATTTGGTATGCGATCGCATCTGATAAAGTAGAGAATAAGTAATGGGTAATGGGTAATGGGTAATTTTTCAGAACTGACAACTGACAACTGTACGGGCGAAGCATTTGGAGAACTATTTTTGGCAATGACCGATAATTTATCTTGCAAATGCTTCGCCCCTACTAACAACTGACAACTGACAACTGACCAATGACTAATATTTATTGTTCTCAAGGGCATCAAAATCCGTCTGGTAGTAGGTTTTGTCTCCAATGTGGAGACAAAATTGCTAATGTACCGACATCTGGAAATCAGGGGATTCAACCAGGGCAAACTTTAGGCGATCGCTATGTTATTATTCGACAAATTGGCCAAGGAGGATTTGGCAAAACTTATTTAGCGGAAGATATTAACCGCTTTCGAGAAGCTTGTGTTTTAAAAGAATTCTCTCCCCAAGTACAAACTCGTTATGTTCTTCAAAAAGCAGAAGAACTTTTCCAACGAGAAGCAAGTGTTCTTTATAAATTACAACATCCTCAAATTCCCCGGTTTCGGGAACTATTATGCCTTAATTTACAAGGGAAAGAAAGTCTTTTTTTAGTTCAAGATTATGTAGATGGTGAAACTTATAATTCTTTATTAAATAGTCGTAAAAAACAGGGTTTAAAATTTACAGAAGCAGAAATTTACCAGTTATTACAGCAAATTTTACCAGTATTGGCATATATTCACTCCCTTGGTGTTATTCATCGTGATATTTCTCCTGATAATTTAATGCTTCGTAGTAGTGATAAATTACCTGTGTTAATTGATTTTGGAGGTGTTAAACAAGTAGCCGCAACCGTCGCTTCTCAATATTACCAAACAGGGGCAATTGCCTCTCCTATCAATGGCACATTATTGGGAAAAATAGGATTTGCACCACCAGAACAAATGCAAACAGGTGTGGTGTCTACCAGCAGTGATTTATATGCTTTAGCTGTGACAATGTTAGTTTTACTGACAGGTAAACAGCCCCAGGAATTAATTGATACTTATAATTTTAGTTGGCAATGGCGGCGGGAAGTCAGTCTCAGTTCCGCATTTGGACAAATTATAGATAAAATGTTATCACCAGTTGCAAGCAATCGCTATCAAACAGCCCGTCAACTTCTCCAAGTCCTGAACCCTCAAAGTGTTAGCTATCAGCAAACTCAACCCCCCACATCTGCAACTGTTGCTGTTTCTTCTCCCAAAACCCCAACCCCAGTTCCTGAACCTGTAATTATTCCCACTCCTCCCCACCCAGGTATTTGGACAGGAACAAATGTTTTGATTCTCGTCTTTGTCTTGACTATTGGGAGTTATTTATATTGGCAGAAATTTAAAACCCCGACCAATGATTTACAGGGAAATAACTCGACAATTATATCTAGTCCCAATCCCACGGAAATAATAAAACCCCAAATTAATTTTTCACCAGAGGAAAGACAACGCAAACAAAAATTGAGCAATAGCCGTGAAGAATTAGGTATAGATTATAAATTTTATGTTACACTCGTAAATCAAGTTTTTCGGGACAAAGATCCCAATTTAAAAGGGCGTATTCTTAGCGATAGTCCAGAAGATGAAAGTTTACGGGCAGAATGGGATAAAACCGCCGCTGAAGTTCTAGAAAAGCTATCTGCAATCACCTCTGACTCTCGCCGTCAACTGGGCAATTATACTGGGAATGAACGCGCAATCTGGCAATTTAAAATTAATAGAATCAACGTTGGTAGTCGGTCTTTATATGATTTAGGTGATGCAGCTTTTTTACATGAATTTCCTGAACAAAAGGGTAAAAGTTTTATTAAACAACCCATTGGACAAGTTTGGTACGCATTTGTCAATGATCAATTTAACGCTATTCTTGATAAAAGCATATTTGAAAAAATCGTCTTTCCTGAAGGTGCTACCGGGAAAACAGTGAGTGGAAGTTTGCAACCAGGAAGAGGTAAAGTTTTTATTGCTGGACTAGCCAAAGATCAAAATATGGAAGTTAAGCTAGAAGCAAATTCAAAAGTTTTATTATCAATTTATTCTCCTTCTGGGAAAAACCCATTGCTAGAAGATTCTCAAAAACGGACGATATCTGCAACATTATCAGAAAAAGGATTTTATGAATTTGTTGTTGTTTCCACAGCCTCAGAACCGGTAGATTATCAACTGACTGTAACAGCAGAAAATCCACCAGAACCTGAACCCACAGAAACGCCCTCACAAACCCCAACGGAAGAACCAATTCCGACGGAAACACTCACACCTGAAGGTAATTATTGACACTCTCAGGGCTAAAGCCCCTGAGTTTCCCACTTACCGCCAGATATTATAATTATAATTAGCGAGGTATCTCCACAGATTGAGGAAAATCAAGTGAGTTTATTAAAAGATCAGGTTGCAATTGTCACAGGTGCATCAAGAGGAATTGGCAGAGCGATCGCTATCCAACTAGCATCCCAAGGCGCAAAAGTAGTTGTTAACTACGCTAGTTCTAGCACCGCAGCAGATGAAGTAGTAGCAGAAATCACAGCAGCAGGAGGAGAAGCCATTGCCCTCCAAGCAGATGTTTCTCAAGAAAATCAAGTAGATACACTCATTAAAACCACCTTAGAAAAATTCCAGCGCGTGGATATCTTGGTCAACAATGCAGGTATTACCCGTGACACCCTGCTATTAAGAATGAAATTAGAAGAATGGGAAGCAGTCATAGATCTTAACTTAACTGGTGTATTTCTATGTACAAAAGTAGTCAGTAAAATTATGCTTAAACAACGTTCGGGGCGGATTATTAACATCGCTTCCGTCGCCGGACAAATGGGCAACCCTGGACAAGCCAACTACAGCGCAGCCAAAGCTGGAGTAATTGGCTTTACCAAAACCGTTGCCAAAGAACTTTCTTCCCGTGGCATCACTGTCAATGCCGTTGCCCCCGGTTTCATTACCACCGACATGACTAGTGATATTAAAGCTGACGGCATCCTGCAATATATCCCCCTGGGGCGTTTTGGTAAACCAGAAGAAATTGCCGGCATGGTGCGCTTTTTAGCATCAGATCCAGCAGCAGCTTACATCACAGGGCAAGTATTTAACGTTGATGGCGGGATGGTGATGTAATTTGTCAGTGGTCAGTGGTCAGTGGTCAGTTGTTATACTAAATATGGTTGGGACATGGACTTTTGCAAAATTACAAAAAACTTGGATTTGTAGTAGTAGGGGTTTAGCCATTGGTGTCAACTTAACGTAAATTGATGTCCCTTCAAGCCAGGGAATTTATTCCCTATCTAAAAGCTAAAGTCGTTTAAAGCCCACTAAGTAGGTTAGCATTGAAAGTCGTCGTTATGGCACTAGGCAAGAGGCAATACTTCGACTTCGCTCAGTAACCAGAGGCAAGAGGCAAGAGTGAAGAGGGTTTGGGCGATTTTACTTTTCGTTACATATTACTCTTCGAGAAGCCGCTCCGCGTCTACGGTTTTTTCCGTTCACCTACTTACAGCGGTTTCCGCTCTTATGAGGTACAAAGTTGAATCATGAAACTCTTGTAGTGCGGGCATACTTCGACCCTTCGACAGGCTCAGGGCATCGCAAGCTCAGTACAAGTCTTGCCCGCTGGATATGTACCTCATAACACCGGAAAGTGCTGTAACTGATTGAAAAATTCCAATTAAACTGTCTTACTAGTACATCACGGCGTAAATAAAGCAACCATATTCAATCGCCAAAAAGCCTACTGTATATTAGTTTTGACTTTTGACTTTTGACTTTTGACTTCCGCCCTGCGGTACTAGCTTTTTAAACATAATAAAAAAGCTGGATTTTTGGTGTCTATAATTTATTCATTGGTGGCTACTTGATTTTTAAAAGCTATAGTTTTTCATTAGTCATAAATGTAGTTTTTGTATACTACTTATTGAAGTGCAGAATGTGGGTTTGAAAATAACCAGCACTACCACCGGGAATAAGATAACTTTCAAAAACTATAACTTTGGCACCTTTGGCTGCTAATTGGGTGGCTGTCACTAAACCACCAATACCAGAACCAATGATAATGACATCAAATAATTCAGAACTCATAATTTGTAATTTAATCCAAAAAAGAGGGAAAAGTCTGCTGCTGCTGACTAATCCCGCCTGCCGATTCTTTAAAGAGAGGAGAACACTTGAGAATAATATAACTCTGATTGAGAATCTTTGTCAACTATTAATGAGAAGATTTATCAATAAATATATTTAGGGCTTGCACATAATTCACTTTTTTAACCCGGAAACTCTTAATATATCTAGGTTTTCGGTTTATATGGCTAACTATCAGCAACCCCTATTTACTCCTGACTTCTTCCTGGGCGCAGACCCTGCGCCCCTACCTTCTTCTTTCTCCTTTCTCCTTTCTCCTTTCTTCTTCCTGACTCCTGACTCCTGACTCCTGACTCCTGACTCCTGATTCGGTGAATTCTGCTATGATGTTCCAGTAAAAAGACAATTATCCAGTCGCCCTTTTCTAGCTATGACGCAACAACTCCGTGTTTATGTTCCACCTCATCCCTTAATTCAGCACTGGTTGGGAGTTGCCCGTGATGTAGCTACACCATCAGTATTATTTCGTTCTGCTATTACTGAGTTAGGCAGGTGGCTAACTTATGAAGCTGCTAGGGAGTGGTTGCCGACTCAAGAAACAACGGTGCAAACGCCTCTGACTACCTGTTCAGCAACTTTTATTAATCCTCACATACCTGTGGCTGTTGTGCCGATTTTACGGGCTGGTTTAGGCTTGTTGGAGGGAGCGCAGGGTGTACTGCCTTTGGCATCAATTTACCATGTTGGCTTGGTGCGAAATGAAGAAACTTTAGAGCCTAGTTGTTATTTAAATAAATTACCTGAAAAATTTGCCCCCGAAACGCGGGTGTTAATTACTGAGCCGATGTTAGCTACTGGAGGCTCTATAATGGCAGTAATGGCGGAATTGACCCAAAGAGGTGTTGATCCGGCGTTAATTCGGATTATATCTGTAGTTGTTGCTCCCCCAGCGTTAAAAAAATTGGCTGCTGTCTATCCTGGCTTAATCCTTTACACCGCTACTATTGATGAAACGCTTGATGATCATGGGTATATTGTACCAGGGTTGGGTGATGCGGGCGATCGCATTTTTGGAACTTAAGCTAGGATGCCGCTAAGGCTGGAAAATAGCTAAAGTATTGTCAAAGTTGCTTATTTTCGAGAAGACGGTAAAAAATATGAGTCAACAAGATGGTTTTGCTAGTGGTTTGCTACTGGGTTCATTGATTGGGGGTGTAGTTGGTGGTGTTTTAGGGGCAGTGATTACTTCGCGCTTAGATGCTAAATTTGCAGATGAAGAAAATGACGGTTTAACTGCTGGGGACAATGATAGCCAAACAGGGGCTAAAAAACGGCAAATGAGAGCTTCTGCTCATGAAAGTTTGGAAATAGAAGCAACTAGGCGATCGCTCGAAGATAAAATTGCCCAACTTAATGCCACAATTGATGATGTGCGGAAGCAATTAGGTAATGTCAACAGCAACTCATCCCAGGAAGTTAATGAGCATTCTTAAGCTTTCCCTTAGTTATATTGATTAGCTACACAATGCGACGTGAGCTAAATTAAAATCAATCATGAATCTATGTTTGACATTTAACAGGAAAGTTACCCATGAATTTACTAATTACAACCCTAGCCACCTTTGTCTCCCTTTACAGCTATTTGCTGATTATTCGAGTCTTGTTGACTTGGTTTCCTACTGTTGACTGGTCGAGTCAACCATTTGCGGCTCTAAGCCAAATTAGTGATCCCTACCTCAATCTATTTCGTTCCATAATTCCCCCCTTGGGTGGTATGGATTTCTCCCCTATCCTGGCATTTTTGGCATTGAACATAGTTGGTGGTGTTTTAGATAGTTTAGCTCGCGCCACCTTGGTGCAAGGGTTTTAAGCCCCAAATTACGATTTTCAATGTAAGGACGTTCCCAGGAACGTCTCTACACTCTTATCTTCTCACTTGTCCGCTAAATCCAGCAGCTTTAAATTGTTTAAGTTGTAATGGTAAAGGTTGATTACTGGGGACAGTGATTCTAAATTCAAAATCACTAACTCCGGGAGGAACTTCCGCGATTAAACCCAGACGAGTCCGATTTTGTAAGGTTGAATCACCGTTAGCATCATATATGCGCCCAAAAATATCCGCATCATAGACAGTTTTACGAGTGCCATTTTCCGCTTTACCTGTAACTATGAAGCAACTAGCAGAATTTGAACCGCTACTACCCACTACTCCGCTTGTGAGTTCTGATGGACATTCGTGGTAGGAAATATTAGATAGTTTAATCTGTGTTAATGCTAAGGCTGTGGGTGTCCATATCCAGGAAAGTAACCCCATTAGTCCTGCTATAAAAATTAACTGCATTGAGCGTAACCGCATAAAATACACCTTTGATTGGAAATTTACGAATGTCACGAGTACAATTTTACCTCACGCAGAGGCGCAGAGTCCCAAAGACTAAAATTTCCAGTTATTGATTTTTGGTGTTACATGATATAGATATCAAAGTCTGCTAAAGCTATTTTAGGAATAAATCATAATTAAAACTTATAAAAATATAATAATACTTTTAATATTCATAACCCATCACAATTCAAGTTTAGATTTTCTTAATAATTAATTGAGAATTATTTTTATTTAGCAACGAGCTTGCAATACTTTCGGCGATTTGCTATAATCATGAAGATTTTCATAATTGGCCTTATATTGTCAATTTTATATCTGTCTGACAATATGATCCTCAAAACCCTTTATCTATAGTCGTTTCAGAAATCAATATCTAGAAATAATACAAAACTTCATAAATTAGCAGCAATTTTTGAGAGAGATTTAGACAAAAATTAGCCAAGAAATTATGGAAGTTGACTGGGAGAAAAATGTACTGTTGACAAATAAGTTAATTTATGGTATGTAACCCGTGCGACTTAACGGAAGTTTTCTTACCCAATAATCAATCTAAGTAGGTAAACACAATAAAACCAAACTGTGTAAAGAAACGTAAAATCGCTGAAAACTTCTTTACTCTTGCCTCAAGCCTAGTGCTATAACGACCATTTTCAACGCCAACCTACTTATGTGACGGAAAAATTTATTCATGATTTTATTGTCAATAAGCTTGAAAAATTTGATTTGCTGTAATATTTAATTCAGGAAAAGTTTGGGAAATAATCCGTTCATGATCTCTAAACTTACTAATTTGATATTCTTCATCAACCAAATTACAAACAGAAATTGTGGGTTGTTTAGGATTACCAATAAAATTCCTGCCACCTAAAGCTGCATAATCTACAATCCAATATTCAGAAATTCCCATTTCCTCATAATCAGCATATTTTAAATGGTAATCATCACGCCAATTAGTTGAGACAACTTCAATCACCAAAGGTATAGATGCACCATTACTCAGAATAGATTCTTTTTTCCATAATTTTTCGTTTACCAAATTTTCCCGATTTAGCACCAACACATCTGGAAAATAACCAGAATCTTTACCTTCTGGTCTAACTATAACTTGGTTAGGAATACCATAGGGTAATCCCAGACGTTTAATTTCAAAGGGAATTTCTACACCTAAAAACCCTTTAACTTCTTCATGTTCTCCTACCGGTTGTACCATTTCAATGATATTCCCATTATGTAGTTCGTAACGTACCCCGGAATTTTCAGGAAGCCCCGCGACAAATTCTTCAAAGGTAGTAACTTTAGATAAAGTTTGAATCATGGCTGTTGAGTATTGCTGATAATAAAAATATTATAGCGGCATTGTCAAACCTCAACTCAGATTAAGAACTATTGGCGTTGCAACTAAAAGTTAAGCAGCAACGCCGATTTTTTTAGGTCGTATACTCAGCGTTAATTTTTACGTAATCATAACTCAAGTCACAACCCCAAGCCTGACCTGTTCCATGACCATTACCAACACCGACGGAAATTAACACCGTGTCTGATTGCAGATATTCACCATTAGCTGCTGCTTTTAAATATGCACTAGCTGCGGCTTTATCAAAGGGTAAAGGTTGACCATTTTCAAATAGTAAAATATCCCCTAATTTAACAGAGAGGTTTTCTTGTTCAAAGGGGACTCCAGCCCGTCCAGCAGCAGCAGCAATCCGTCCCCAATTGGGATCATGACCGAAAATGGCAGCTTTGACTAAAGATGACCCGGCAATGGTTTTGGCGATTTGTCGGGCTGATAATTCATCGTGAGCGCCAGTGACTTGGACTTCTATTAAACAAGTTGCACCTTCGCCATCACGAGCGATCGCTTTCGCCAAATGCTGACACACATAAGTTAACATAGCTTCTAGTTTCTGTGCCTCTGCCCCCATTTCGGTAATTGCTGGGGTGCGAGATTGACCATTTGCTAAAGCAATTAAACAATCATTTGTACTTGTGTCACCGTCAACTGTTATAGAATTGAAGCTTCTATCCGCTGCTCTGGTTAACATTTGTTGCCAAAGCGTGGAAGAGACTGCTGCATCACAGGTAACAAAGGCTAACATTGTCGCCATGTTGGGGTGAATCATCCCTGAACCTTTAGCAATCCCACCAATTCGCACTGGACGGTCATGGATAATGGTTTCTAAGGCTATGGATTTTGTCACTAAATCTGTGGTGACAATTGCTCCTGCGGCTGCGTCTGAACCTGTTTCTGATAGTTCTGCAACTACTTTGGGGATACCACCCCGCAAAATATCCATTTTAATCCGTTGACCAATTACGCCAGTGGAAGCTAATAAAATGGATTCTGGGTTAATACCCAATTCTTGACCTAATAAATCTGCACTTTCTTGAGCATCTTTAATCCCTTGTTCACCTGTTGCGGCGTTAGCTTGTCCTGCATTACAAAGGATGGCTCTAGCACTATGTTTCCCTTGTAATACCTGACGACAGTAATCTACACAGGCTGCTTTAACTTGGCTAGTGGTGAATACACCTGCGGCGATCGCTTCCACGTCTGATACAATTAAAGCTAAATCCGGTAATCCCGAAGCTTTCAGTCCTGCTGTAATTCCCGAAGCTTTATACCCCCGCGCTGCTGTCACACCACCAGTAATTATTTGCCAGTCTGCCATAATTTTGCTCACAATTATCTATATCACGTTTACTGCTCAATTACCTTCCGCCTCTGGTTTGATATCAGCGTCCAGTATTTATCTCTATAAGTGAGTTTATCTGTTGACGACAATCTTTTTTTGGTTGGCGTTGAAAATTGTCGTTATAGCACTAGGCTTGAGGCAAGAGTAAAGAAGTTTTCAGCGATTTTACGTTTCTTTACACAGTTTGGTTTTTTCCGTTCACCTACTTACCGAAATTTAGTTTTATCAAGTACCAAACCTCGACGGGAAAAATTTTCGTCATTATTGACTGGAATCTGCCAAATTTTAATTAAATTATCTTCACCACCACTAACTAAAAACTTCCCGTCAGCACTAAAAGCAAGGGAGATAACAGCATTACTATGTCCCGTCAATGTTAGCATTTCCTCTCCTGTAGCCACGTTCCAGAGTTTAATGGTGTGATAGATTTGTTCTTCAGAAATATTTCGTCCAGCACTTGCTAAAATTTGACCATCAGGACTAAAAGCAATAGTATTAACACTATTATCTTCTACCATGAGAGTCCGAATTTCTTGTAGGGTTTGTAGATTCCATAATTTAATTGTGCGGTTGCGGCTGGAACTTGCTAAAATTTTACCATTAGGACTAAAAGCCACAGCTATGACTGTTTGTGAACTGGTACTTAAAGTCTGAATCGGTTCTTCTTGATTAATATTCCATAATTTAATAGTTTTATCAAAACTACCACTTGCTAAGGTGACACCATCAGGACTAATATCTACAGAACGTACCCAATATTTATGACCAATTAAAGTACGAATTAGCTTACCTGTTGTTAACTTCCAAATTTTGATAGTTTTATCATCACTAGCACTAACTAAAGTTTTACCATCACCACTAATAGCTAAACTATGAATTGCATCAGTATGACTTTTTAAGGTGTGAATTAATTGATTTGTTTCTAAATTCCAAATTTTAATAGTTTTATCATCACTACCACTAACTAAAGTTTTCCCATTAGCAGTTATAGCTACTGCATTAACATTTTGGGAATGTCCCTGGAGACTGGTAATTTCTTTACCTGTTATGACATCCCATAATTTAATATTATGACATTGACTATTACTACTTTTCTCGCAATCACCACTACTGATAATCAGTTTACCATTTGGACTCATAACCACTGACAAAACTTTGCTTTTATGTCCAGAAAAAGTATTGACTAAAGATAATTTTTTTGCTGATATTTCAGATATTGGTGGACTATTGCGAGGTTGACTCCAACTAAAAGAAAAATTAGTTTTTAACTTGCGAAATTCTCGATAACCAGATTCTGCTAATGCAAAAAAAACAATTATCCCCAAGATGAAAATTAAATTTCTAACCCAAATATATTTTGATGAATGTGGGTGAGAATTTTTTCTAGGTGATTCTATAATTGTATGATTCGCTGCTGGTAGAATATGAGTATGCTTTTTCATCAAATCTCTAATTACTTCATCAGCAGATTGATAACGATCCTGTATTTCTTTTTGTAGTAGCTTATCTATAATTTCTGCTAATTCTAAACTCAAAGGAAAACGTAAATAATGCCGCCAATTTCCTACCCAAGCATAACCATATTCCATCCATAATTGAAAAGGAGAAATTCCTGTTAATAGATGAAAACAAGTCGCACCCAAACCAAATAAATCACTTGCAGGATAGGCTTTTCCATCTCTAATTTGTTCAATGGGAGAATAACCATGGGAACCGATAGAAGTACCATTTTTTCGCTGTACTTGTGCAGTTAACTGTTTAGAAGAACCAAAATCAATAAGTGTTAATCTCCCATCAGATTTTCGACGAATAATATTTTCTGGTTTAATATCACGATGAATTACCCCATGTTGATGCACAAATTTGATAATTGGTAATAAATCTAATAAAATAGATTGAATATCCCAATCTTGATAAATTCTCCGAGATTTTAATTCATTAAATAAATTTTGACCATCAATAAATTGTTGTACTAAATATAAACAATTATCTTGTTCAAAATAAGCTATTAATGTGGGAATTTGGGGATGTTCTCCTAATTCTTGAAGTCGTCTTGCTTCTTCTGAGAATAGCTGAATTGCTTTTTTTTGTGACCAAGTACCTTGAAATTTTGGTGCTAGTTGTTTAACTACACATAATTCATTTAATTTATCAATATCTTCTGATATATAAGTTCTGCCAAATCCGCCTTCATCAGAAAGAACACGGAGTACACGAAACCGATTTCTCAAAAGTGGCACTAACGGAGTGTGACAAGTTTGACAAATTTGATGATTATTTGGATTTTGAGGATTTGAACAATCGGGATTTAGACAGCAGATCATAATCTATATGGTGCATCTGCATGATAAAATTTATAAATAAACCTAGATTTGACTACAGCAATTAGTAATTATATTTAACCTGGAAATTCACAAGCATAGAAGATATATTATTGCCAGTTATTTTGATGATATCTCATAGGAAATGGAAAATAACGGCATTTTGCCATTATTATGATGATGTATATTTTGGTTGAGAATTGCAGTTATATTTTAGGTGAAAATAATTATTTTCTTACCTATATTCTCCCATACAAATCATTTGTTAAACTGTATTTTCGTTTACAGATATGTCAAATTGTGATGAGAATTTACAAGATTTTATCTAGCTTCTCAATAAAAATGTACAAAAAATAAACTTGTCCAAAATCTATTGCTTTGTCACAACGTTTCACAAAGTATGTTTTATTTGATTTCTGTTGCGGATATTGCGTTTAGAGGATATAAAATATATGATGTATATATCAAAAATATATTCATTATGAAGACTATCACTGAGCAAAACCCTCCTTTAGAGTCAGTTATGGCTCAAGAACCGGAAAAATCATCTATCAAGCATCTTGAAAGTATACTCCAGCTTGAAGGCGCTCAACCAAAATTAGTAGGAGTAGACGGTCAAGAAATTCCCATTCCCGAATCGGTTTATCAGATTTTACATCAAGCTGTTCATGCACTGGCATTAGGTAAAGTAATATCTGTAGTTATTCAGGATAGAGAACTAACAACACAAAAAGCCGCAGACATTCTCAAAGTTTCCCGTCCTTACCTGATTAAGTTATTAGATCAAGGTGAAATTCCTTGTATTAGAGTGGGAACACATCGGCGTGTCCGGTTTGATGATTTAATGAAATATAAGGAAGAACGAGATACTAAGCGTCGGGAAGGAATTAAGCAATTTACTCAGTTTTTGGAAGCAGAGGGATTCTATGATGATGAAAGTAGTGAATTAGATCAGTAAAATGGTACTCTCTGTAATTTTAGATTCCTGTGTCATCTACCCCATGCCCTTACGTGATACTTTGATGCGTGCTGCTGAAGCGGAGTTATACGAATACTATTCGCTGCCAATTTTATTCCGGCGAGATTGTGCAAACTGCCAAAAAAGTATTAAATATACTAGGTATAGTAGCACCAGAGGGTGGGCGATACTATGAGGGTACGCGATATCGCCTCTGGCAAAAAGGGGAAATTTTAACAATTACTGCTAAAGACAATCGTGATGAGATTCTCAGACTTGAAAATGGCGAAATCGGGGGATATCTTTCATCAGCAGATGTTGAAGCATTCCAAATTTTTGAACAAAGCTTAGAAACACAATTAGAAAAAGCTAAAAGACAGAAAGATAAAACTCCATAACTTAACCTCACCCACAAAATGTTAAATCTAGTAACGTTGAATAGTGGAAAACCAACGTGAAAGCACAAGTATTTAGAGGCGTAAATCAATTATCCTACGAGGAAATCCCAGTTCCTACCCTAGAAGCAGACGAAGTGCTAGTACAGGTGCGGGTTGTGGGTTTGTGTCAGTCCGATATTAAAAAGATTCGTTATCCTTTGTATGAACCGCCACGCATATTTGGACATGAAACCGCTGGAACTATTGCGGCTGTTGGTTCACAGGTAAAAGGGTGGACAGTAGGACAACGGGTAGCGGTGATGCACCATATACCATGTATGCGTTGCGCTTACTGTTTAAATGATAATTTCTCCATGTGCGATGTTTATAAAAATATCTCGACTACCGCAGGTTTTAACGCCAGTGGTGGCGGTTTTGCGGAGTATGTGAAAGTTCCAGGTCACATTGTCGAAAATGGTGGCTTAATTCCCATTCCTGATGATATCAGTTTTGAGGAGGCGAGTTTTGTTGAACCCACTAATTGCTGTTTAAAAGCGGTGAAAAAAGCTCAAATTGCACCGGGACAAACTGTATTAGTAACTGGTGCAGGTCCAATTGGGTTAATGTTTATGATGTTGGTGAAGTATTTTGGAGCAAAAGCGATCGCTACTGACCTCTTACCATCTAGAATTGAAAAGGCTCTGGAAGTAGGTGCAGAAGCGGCTTTTGATGCCCGTGACGCTGATTTATCTACCAAAATTCAAGCTTTAACTGGGGGAATGGGTGTTGATGTCACCTTGTTAGCTGTTCCCAGTGACAAAGCATTTTTCCAAGCTTTAGACTGCACTCGCAAAGGTGGAAAAATTCTCTTCTTTGCAGAGTTCCCAGACGAGTTAACCATCCCCATTAACCCCAATACTCTCTACCGTCGGGAAATAGATTTAATGGGCAGTTATAGCTCATCCTACCGCCTGCAAAGCCTATCTGCGGACATCGTATTTAATCGTCGCATTGATGTGAAAGCCTTAATTAGCGATCGCTATCCCCTCCAAAATTTATCACAAGCCGTAGACCAAGCGATCGCCCCCACCGCGGAAACTTATAAGATTTTGATTTATCCCTAGTGGAGGAGTAGGGGAGTAGGGGAGTAGGGGGAGTAGGAGGGGTAGGGGAGTAGGAGGGGTAGGGGAGAGAAATATTCTTTTGCAACTGACAACTAACAACTGACAACTGACCAATTTCATGAAGTTTTATAACAAAAATATCATTTTGTAGTTTACGCTACAGATTTTTATGTTCTCATCGAAAATGCAAGCAGGATAGAGGAGATATAATCATATCAATCCTATTCATTTAAGATTCTGTAGCGTAAACTACAGATTTTTGTGTTATCATCAGATCGCAGGGAATAGTAAATTATTCCTTAGTAAATAAATACAGGGAGGTAGTGTCATGTCTATTCAAGAAAAAGCCCGTCAATCAATGGTACGTCAACATCAGCAAGCTAAGAATCGTCAACAATCCATGTTGATGCGGGCTGCACAGGAACTTAATTTGCATGAAGGAATATCTCACTACTGGAATCCCATTCAAGGTAAAATGGATGCAGCTACTCAGACGCTTTATGGACGTAGCCAAGCGACTATGAGTTAAGTGAAAAAGAAAGCCACCCCAGAGGGTGGCTAAAAAATTCACTAGTTGTACGTTAGTAATTGTTGTAATTAGCAATCGTAATACAAGAAGAATTCATAAGGATGTGGACGCAATTGCATTTGCTTAACTTCGTTAGCAACCTTGTAGTCAATCCAATTTTGGATAAAGTCTTCAGAGAAAACGCCAGTTTCAGTTAAGAAAGCGTGGTCATTTTCCAAAGCTTCCAAAGCCAATTCTAAAGAACCAGGAGTAGAAGGAATCTTAGATAATTCTTCTGGTGAAAGTTCATAGATATTTTTATCTAAGGGTTCACCAGGATGAATTTTGTTTTTGATACCATCAATCCCAGCACAAAGCATAGCCGCAAAAGCCAAGTAAGGGTTAGAAGTAGCGTCTGGACAACGGAATTCTAAACGCTTGGCTTTGGGGTTGTCTCCAGAAAGAGGAATCCGCACAGAAGCAGAACGATTACCTTGGGAATAAGCCAAGTTTACAGGTGCTTCATAACCAGGTACAAGGCGTTTGTAAGAATTGGTAGTGGGGTTGGTGATTGCCAACAGTGCTGGAGCGTGTTTGAGAATACCACCAATGTAGTAAAGTCCCATTTCGCTCATACCAGCGTACTTGTCACCTGCAAATAGGGGCTGACCATTTTTCCAGATAGATTGGTGACAGTGCATACCAGAACCGTTATCGCCAAAAATGGGTTTTGGCATGAAGGTGACGGTTTTGCCATACTTTCTAGCCACGTTTTTGATCACATACTTGTAAGTCATCAACCAATCAGCGGCTTCAATCAACTTACCAAATTTGAAACCAAGTTCGCACTGACCACCAGTCGCAACTTCATGGTGTTGCTTTTCAATGGGTACGCCACAATCTTTCATGGTTAGCAGCATTTCTGTCCGCATATCTTGAAAGCTGTCAGTGGGAGGAACTGGGAAATAACCTTCTTTGACGCGGGTTTTGTAACCCAGGTTAGGTCCTTCTTCTCTACCAGTGTTCCAACGACCTTCTACAGAATCAACGTAGTAGTAACCGGAGTTGGTGGTTTGGTCGTAACGGACATCATCAAAAATGAAAAATTCAGCTTCAGGACCAAAGAAAGCTGTATCACCAAGTCCAGTAGAAGCTAGATAATCTATCGCTTTTTGGGCAATAACGCGAGGACAACGGTTGTACCATTGGCCAGTACGTGGTTCTTTAATACTACAAATGATACTGAGAGTTGGCTCTTTCATGAATGGGTCAATCCAAGCGGTGTTAGGATCAAGCACCATGGTCATGTCAGATTCTTCGATACCTTTCCAACCCCGAATACTAGAACCGTCGAAAGGTACACCGTCAGAGAATGAACTTTCATCAATCTGGTCTTGGTACATGGTCAAATGTTGCCAAGTTCCCAGTGTATCAATGAATTTCAGATCAATCATCTGAATTTTTTCGTCTTGAATCTTCTTCAAGATTTCTTTTGGGGTTGTCATTTTTACTTTACTCCTGATGTAGCCAATTACCTAATATAAACCCAGAGTCTGCCCAAGCATCCTCACCTTGTTACGCTAACCCAAGTTGTCATACACTACCTGGAATATCGTAAATAGTTAACTTGACATGATTTTGTCATGTTTGTTACAGATTGTCTGGATTACAGGTTATGTTAACCTTTCTTTCTTAATCTGTACAAAACTAGAAAATTCATGATCAGGGGTCAACTTTGGCATAAAATCCTTAGATAGCAGATGGATAGTTTTTGTGCCAGTGTCTATTTTATGTGAATTGGCACGGAATCTTGTTGGTGCTTCATGGCAACCAAATTAATATCAAATCATAGATAACTCATGATTGGGAGAAAAAAGAATGCGTGATGCCGTTACAACTTTAATTAAGAATTATGACGTAACCGGGCGTTATTTTGACCGGAATGCCATTGATACCCTCAAATCCTACTTTGATAGTGGAACAGCTAGAGTTCAAGCTGCAGCAGCGATTAATTCCAATGCTGCCGCAATTGTGAAACAAGCTGGGGCAAAGTTATTTGAAGAACTACCAGAATTAATTCGTCCTGGTGGCAATGCTTATACAACCCGTCGTTTTGCCGCTTGTTTGCGGGATATGGACTATTATCTCCGCTACGCTACCTATGCGCTAGTTGCTGGTAATATGAATGTTCTTGATGAGCGTGTATTACAAGGACTCAGGGAAACTTACAATTCCTTGGGTGTACCCATTGGTTCAACTGTTCAAGGTATTCAGATAATGAAGGGTATCGTCAAGGAACAGGTAGCGGCTGCTGGTATTGCTAATACTGCTTTTGTGGATGAGCCTTTTGATCATATCACTCGTGAATTGAGTGAGATTGATGTTTAGGATTTCAAAAATAGACATCTGAGGACAAGGTAGAGGCGTTCTATAGAACGTCTTTACTCATAATTGCGCCCGAAAACATGGAGATGTCTATTAATATTCTGGAACTATTAGTTCTAAGGTGGGAAAATAAGTGCGGTAACGATTCACATCTCTGGTTAAAAGTATCATATCCATAATTACCGCATGAGCGCCTATGTAGAAATCAGGTAAAGGAGATTTTTTAGTTCCACCTTGTTGACGATATTTTACAAGATTACTCGGTAAGCGTAAAGCTCAGTCACAAAGCGTGCTGAGATATAAGCGACACGGGCGAAAATATTTAGCCTAACTCGTTGACTAGTAACAGTAGGTGTGATATACTTTTAAAAGTTCCATAATTTAAGTATAACTAAACAACGTAAAAACTTAACTAATTTGGTTGAGTGCGTAGTCATACCTAACAGTATTGCAGTTTAGGAAAGCTAAATTTGGTGAAAAATGAAATACAAAAATCGAGTACGGTAGGGCATACCGGAATTAACGCTTTAGGAGAATCGACCTCTGTTTTTGTTGGAGTAATCCAGCAATTGTAAGTTGGCTCATTGATTAAAGAATCTCAGTGTCTTTAGACCTGAGAGTGTCAAAAAGCATTTTCCCGCTAAAAATGCTGATTCCCAAGGTAGGTCTAAACGGTGAAAAAACTTGATAGGTAATATGGCTTCTAGTTCTTCTATCTTTTGAAAACCAATTGAGACTTCAGCATAGATAATGGGATTAATGTTAAGTTTTGTCTTTTCAGCATATTCAGTTAACTTATTAGCTGACCAATCAAACCAATTTGGATCTTCTGTAACAATATCCAAGATTATATTGCTATCAACGAGTATTTCTTTCATTAGTCTTGTCTCGTTAATGCCATTATTTCATCGGTGGTCATTTTGACTGTAGCTTTACCTCGCATCATTTCTATGAGAGTTTTACCTGGGTTGGGTTTCGCTTTGGTTTTTTTTACGTAAACTGCATCTCCGATGATTTCAAATTCTACTTCTGTGTTGGGTGTAAGTCCTAATTGTTCTCGTATTTCTACGGGAATAGTTACTTGTCCTTTGGATGTAATTCTCATGGTTTTGATCTCAAGTAAGAAAATTCTTACTTTTAGTATTACATAATGGTTTTAAAATTGAATATCCACCCAGTTTTTTGCCTCAGCAAAGCGACTTAAATGTTTGACATTTGTAGTTGCTATTTTTGGAGTTGTTCTTGTTGATTCCATGTTGATTTATGGGTGCTAATTGGGGTATTTTGATCTAGTTTTGATTGCAAAATTATTTTCAGATTTTGAGCATCTGATGATTCTAAATTGATAGGATGAGGGTATCCTTCTAAAATTAGTTGATAATCACTATCAATATTATTGTTATTGGGAATTAGGGCAATAAATCGGGTGATGTTGAGGATTTTACCGCTGGGAAGTTCTATGGAGGTGTTCATGGGTTTCTCCTTTGTTACACTAGTCAATATTTCTTCTATTCTATCATATAGCAATCCTAAATTGGTTATAAACAACAATATATCTGACTACTATAAGAAGTCGGGGATTTTATCTCTTGCAATAGAATCAGGATGTACACCAATTGTACTTATACTCAAAGATATTGTTTTAAAACTTCAACTGTAGCAAGTCCAGTTTTTTCCCAACTAAATTGATTTGCTCTTTTTAGACCTTTTTCTGAAAGTTGTTTTCTGGTTTCTGAATCATTAATAATTGTTGTCATTGCTGCGGTGATTTCCCCTGGATTATAGGGATTAATTAAAATAGCAGCATCTCCTGCAACTTCTGGAAGGGAGGAAACATTAGAGGTAATAACGGGAGTACCACAAGCCATTGCTTCTAAAACTGGTAAACCAAATCCTTCCCAAAGACTAGGAAAAACTAGCGCAATTGCTTGATTAATAATTATTGGTAATTCGTCATAGGAGACATAGTTAAGGAATTTAACTAGATGACTTATTCCTAATTCTTGAGTTTGGATTTCTAATAATGGGGAGTAACGTTGATCGTAGGGTCCCGCTAACCATAGTTCATAATCATTTCTGTTAGGTAGTGCGGAAAAAGCGGTAATTAGTCTTTGCAGGTTTTTGTAAGGGTCTTGACGACCAACATATAGGAAGTAATTGCGGGTGGGGAGGTTGAGGAATTGGAAATGTGAGTTATCTCCCGCCAAGAGAATTGGTGTTATTTTATGACTAGGAATCTGGTAAAATTGGATAATATCATTGGCTGTTGATTCTGATATACAAATAATATGTTCTGCTTGTTTAAAAACTTCAGGAGTATAGTATTTATGGTATGTTGTCAATGGTGAAAAGCGTTTAGGAAAACGCAAGGGTATCATATCAAAGGCTGTGACAATAAAACGACATTTGGTATATAAAGGTGCTTCGGGAATAGGGGAAAATAAAAGTTGGGATTTGAGGTTTTGATAGATTTTTGGGAGTTGGAATTGTGTCCACAATAAACGGCGTAAATGTCCTTTTGTACCGTCCGCAGGAGTAAGATTATTTGGAACTGGATAGCAGTTAAAATCAGGATAATTTTCTGCTGTTAAGAGTGTAGGATTAAGAGATTTTAAATAAGGGAAAAGATTTTTAGCATAGTTGCTTATCCCTGTTGGTTGAGAGAAGAGAATAGATAAGTTAATGATTAATTGATTAGAATCTACCATATTTATTAAATAATACTTTTATAAGCTTTTAAAGTTTCTTTTGCTGTTCTTTCCCAGGAAAATAAATCTGCTCTTATTTTTCCTTTATTAATCAAGTTTTGTCGTAGCTGAGAATCGCTAATTACTTGCAGAATAGTTTCAGCTAATTGCATATAATCATCAGGATTAATGAGTATAGCTGCATCTTCTGTAACTTCAGGAATTGAAGAAGTATTAGAGGTAATGACAGGAGTACCTAACGTCATGGCTTCTAATACAGGTAAACCAAATCCTTCATAGTGGGAAGGATACAGAAAAACGTCAGCTTTTGAGTAAAATAATGCTACTAATTCATTAGATAAGTAGTCAAGATGATGTATTTCATCTTTGGAGGGAGAGTTTTGAATAGCTGTAAATATTGGTTCATAATTCCAGCCTTTTTTACCAATTAATACTAATTGATGTTCTATTTTATATCTCTTTTTTAAGAAATTAAATGCTGATATTATAGCATTGATATTTTTTCTGGGTTCTATGGTACTAACAAATAAAAGATAAGGTTTGGAGAAATTAAAGTTTATATTATTAACTTCTTTTTCTAAATCTAAAATAGATAAAAAGTTAGGATTATACCGACTAGCCAGGGGTGTAACAAAAATTTTCTCTGATGGAACTTTTAAATAATTAATAATATCTTGTTTAGAACTTTCGGAAATAGTAATAATTAAATCTGTCCATTGAAGGCATTTAATTAATCTTTTCGTATATTGTTGTACCACAGAATTAGTATATTCTGGATATCGAATAAAACTTAAATCATAAATAGTAATAACTTTCTGAATATTTTTATAAGGATAAACGGTATAATTAGTTCCATGAAAAACATTAGGTTTTCCTAAAATTGGTTGAAGATAATGAGGAAAAATTTGAGGTAAATAATCTAAGAAAAGATTAGAAAGACGAACAGGTATAGGAATCTGATAAATATTTGAATAAGGCTGAAGATTATCTGGGAAATTTAATTTTCCTTTTAACCAATTTTTTAATCCGGGTTGATAAGCTAATCCTAATTCAAAAGATTCTGTATGTTCTAATTTAGACAAAGCTTCCACTAAATTAAAAACATATAAACCCACACCACTGGGCTGAGAATCAATTGGAGTAACATCAATAATAACTTTAAACATTCAACAAATTATAAATCATTTTTACTTAAGGGTAATTTTACCAAAATTTCTATTAATAATTCAGCAAAAGCTGTATCAAAACAAAAAAGGGCATAAAAGTATTATGCCCCCTACAGAAAACTATGGAAAAGATATCCTTTGCATGATGGTGGTGATTGTATTCAATTCAACCACTCCATAGCCTGCAATTAGGCATATATGAAGTCTGTAGTAGCCAGAATTGAGGTACCACTGAAATCACCAGTAAGTTTAACCAGTAGGTCATTTCCAGTAATTGCAGCAGCAGCGTCATTACCAAGGATATATGTGCTACCTCCTAAAACAAAAGTACCTAATTTACTCACACCAATTGCACCAGCAGCAGCGGTTAAAACCGCAGCGTTAATTTCTGTTGCATTTGTTGCGTTAACTGCTACTTGTGCATCAACTAAAGCAGTAGCAGCATTAAATCCTAGTCCAACAACGCTGATTTTATCCTGTCCTTTGTTGAAGTCAGTGATAGTATCAAAGGTTATTGCACCTGTCAAAGTACCTGCATTAGAATCGGTCAATGCGGCATAGCGGAAGATGTCATCACCAGCACCACCTGTTAAAGTGTCACTATCAGCACTACCTGTTAAGCTGTCATTACCAGCACCACCTGTTAAGCTGTCATTACCAATACCACCTGTTAAGCTGTCATTACCAGCACCACCTGTTAAGCTGTCATTAACAGTACCACCTATTAAGATGTCATTACCAGCGCCGCCAGTAGCAGTTAACTTGGCAGTAAAGGCAGTTGCATTAAGATTAAAGACTGAACCTTCCGTGATGGTCGGGGCAGCCAGTACGAGATCTCTATCTAGGTTATTACCGGCAGTCTGAATTGTTAAATTCAGGTTACCATCCGCTTTTAGTTGAGTTACTGTATTAAATGGAACAGGATCAGTATTTCCTTTGCTGGATTGTAAAGTTAGGTTTGTAACTGCTGCACCCTTTAATGTCAAATCAACTTTCTGTGCTACCCCGCTAAGATTCAGAGTACTACCGGTGGTCAATACAGTGAACTTATTACTTTCCGTTGCACCGATAACAGTGACGTTAGCAGCAGCACCACGACCAATTTCATACTCTTTAGCAGCAGTAATACTCGCAACATCTACTGTACCAGTATTCAAACTTAACACTTCAATAAGTTTGGCGGCATCGTTGATAATTTTAGCTTGAGCAGTTGTAGTTACGGTTACAGCACCAGTGAACTGCAATGTATCTATGCCATCACCGCCATCAACCTTATCATCAGCGTCAAAATTGGCAAAGGCAAAGATAAAGGTGTCCTTATCCTTACCACCTGTAAAGTTATTCTTGCCGGCACCAGCATTGAAGGTGTTATTACCACTACGTCCATTAAAGATGTTATCAACAGTACCACCTGTGAAGGTGTCATCCAGATCAGTACCAGTAGCCTCTAGTTTTGCCGCAAATGCGTTTGCATTAATAGTAACACCTTGGACTGCGTTGCTTGGGAGGATGGGGGAGGCGATTTTCAGTTCTTTGTCACCTGTGACATTAACTGTTAATGCAGCAACATTAGGAAGACCATTAGGAAGACCGGCCAATCCAGCAAAATCTGTGGTCAGGTTGGTGATCTCATTTTTCTCAGTCCCAGTGTCAGTACCCTTGTTAGAGCTTAGAATCAGGGTTTGAACACTTCCTTGAACATTTCCTTTCAATGTTAAATCGGCACTTTGACCCTTTCCTGTCAAGTTTAAATTAACATCGTTATCTGCGGTCTTATTCAAGGTGAATTTGTTACCTGTAGCTGCACCACTGAGATTGACAGTATCGGCTACGAAATCATACTCTTTAACAGCAGTAATCTTAGTTGCATCGACTGTGACTGTGGTGACTGTGGGAGTTCCAAAGCCTAAGACATCAACACCTTTAAAAGCATTGATAGCAGCAACTGCGGCGGCTGCACTAATGTCAATGTTAGCACCAGTAAATCTTACCGTATCTATGCCGTCACCGCCATCAACTTTATCATCAGCGTTAAAATCGGCAAAGGTAAAGTTAAAGGTGTCTTTATCCTTACCACCTGTAAAGTTATTCTTGCCGGGACCAGCATTGAAGGTGTTAGTACCACTACGTCCATTAAAGATGTTATCAACAGTACCACCTATGAAGGTGTCGTCTTGATCAGTACCAGTAGCCTCTAGTTTTGCAGTAAATGCGCCTGCACTAATAGTAACGCCTTGGACTGCGTTGCTTGGGAGGACGGGGGAGGCGATTTTCAGTTCTTTGTTACCTGTGACATTAACTGTTAATGCGGGAATCGCAGGGGGACCAGCTAACCCAGCAAAATCTGTGGTCAGGTTGGTGATCTCATTTTTCTCAGTCCCAGTGTCAGTACCCGCGTTAGAGTTTAGATTCAGGGTTTGAACTTTTCCTTTCAATGTTAAATCGGCACTTTGACCCTTTCCTATCAAGTTTAAAGTAACAGCGTTAGCGTTAAATCTATTATTCAAGGTGAATTTGTTACCTGTAGTACCTGTAGCTGCACCGCTGAGATTGACAGTATTGGCTACGAAATCATACTCCTTAACAGCAGTAATCTTAGTTGCATCCACTGTGACTGTGGGAGTTTCAAAGCCTAAGACCTCAACGTTTTTAACACCGTTGATAGCAGTAACTGCGACGGCGGTAGTAGCATCAATGTTAGCACCAGTAAATCTCACCGTATCCTTGCCGTCACCACCGTCAACTATACTTTTATCGTCAAATTGGGCGAATGCAAACCCAACACTATCATTACCCTTACCGCCTGTGAAATTAACCTTACCTTGATCCGTAAAGAACAATTTCACACCACCAATGTTTGATTTCGCATTTACAGTTGTTACTGCATCAGGATTTGAAGTATTTAAGTTTAAAGCTACCGTTGTAGAACTGTTGGGATTATTAATGTCTGTGCCAGCTAGTCCAGCATCTCCAGTAATATTCAGTGTTCTTCCGGTAGCAGTAGAAGATAGAGTTGGAATATTTAGGGTCGCAATCCTATTAACCCCATCTGTAAACTCACTTCCCAGATCAAGGTCAATCGTAGCGACTTTATCACCTTGAATGGTGAGTGTATCCAGTGTAGAATCTGTCAGGGAAACACTTGCAGTTGTTCCATTACCAAAATTACCAGTGATACTGTTGTCGTTAGTAACGTTGTCAATACCGAGCTTAATATCTCGTAGTCCAGTGACGGTGCGACCAAATAATGGGTCAAATTTGAGGGTGACTTCCTCCAGACCCGAACCAGCAGCGGGGCTGAAGTCAATTACTGGACTCAGTAAATTAATCAACTCTACCTTTTCAACATTAAGGAGAGTAGGCAATATTCCCTTGCTGTAGGAGTATTTTAAGGTATCAATACCAGCACCCCCGTCAATTCTATCCCCAGGTTGGACAGTGGCAAAGAAGTCGTTACCATTGTCGCCTGTGAACAAATCCTTGCCATTTGTACCTGTAAGGTTGTCAGTTTCCTTGGTTAAAGCAAACTGTGTTTGGAAATTGTCAGTAATTCCCTGAGCAACATCCACCTTATTGTTCAAAGTTTTTCTATCTGCATCACTAGCAGCACTCAGTATCTCCAGTGCCACTGCTGCTCTTGTTGAACTATTTAGTTTCCCAACCCAGTAATCTAAACCTTCTTTGTCTGTTGACCGACCGAAGGCATTACTATAAACTAGCTCAATAAATTGACTGTTTACTAAACCGGTATATTTATCCTGCGCCTCTTTTGAAGCGATAATATCTTTGGTGACATCGGCGATGGATGCACCATTATTCAAACGTCCTACCCAATAGTCCCGACCACTTGTTTCTGCCGCCCGCCCCAAAAATGTAATATAAAGCTCTTGGACGGACAACTGATGAGTGGTGTTTTTAGCGGTATCAACCCTGCTGTTGAAAACCTGTTTATCAGCAGAATCAGCAGAGTTAATAATATCAGCAACCACTGAAGCTTTTTTTGCTGAGTCTGGTGTTGTTCCTAACTTTCCAGTCCAGTAGGTCTTACCAGCACTGTCAGGAACTCGACCGAAAGCATTACTGTAAATGTAGTCTATCAAATCAGCATTACTTAATGTGCCAAATAGTTGTTTCCCTGCTGCTGAATCAATTAGGTCTGTGGCAATTTTGGTGATAGCGACACCTTTGTTCAGTTGGGAAGTCAAATCAGCCAAATTTTTGGTATCTGCTGGACTTTTCAGGAGGGTAATAAAAAGACCCTGAACTGAATTGATGCTTGCTACTGTCATAATTTCACGTTCACTCCCGGTAGATTTCAACTAATTTAACTGAATAGCACAATTTTGTCAAATATAACACCATATTTTAATTATAAATATTTTATAGGGTTTACGCATTGACAGGATCAACCAAATATGATATATGGGTATTGTCTTTCGATTTTTGATATTCATCCAGATGCGATCGCATTAACACGCTATAAGCAACCTTTTACTAAGTAGTTTAGCATTGAAAATCGTCCTTATGGCAAGGCAAGAGGCAAGAGTGAAGAGGGTTTGGGCGATTTTACTTTTCGTTACATATTACTCTTCGAGAAGCCGCTTCGCGTCTACGGTTTTTTTCCGTTCACCTACTTAGAGGATGTTTGAAAAGTATCAGAATTAATCGAGATCCCCCCCAACCCCCCTTACAAAGGGGGGCTAAATTCCTCAAAGTCCCTCTTTTCAAGGGGGATTTAGGGGGATTTAGGGGGATCAGATCCCACACGAAAAAGTTTTCAAACAACCTCTTATACGAGATTTATATAACTTGAAAAGTTTAACAGCGAGTACCCAACACGATCAACCATCTATAACTCAATATTGGTTCATGGCTTTTCTGAGCCTAAACAATCCAAGTAAAAACTATCAACTTCTACATTATACTTCCTGACTCCTCTGAGAAAGTTTTCCCGAAATCCCGGAGTATTTTTGTAGTGAGACTCCATAAAAAATAGTTCTCGGTAACGTTCTGGATGTTTTTGCATCAACAAAACATCTTTTTCAAAAAACTGGTTTCTTTCTGCCGAACTTTCACCTTTATCAGTGCGAAGATGAGGAGGGTGAAAAACACAAACATCTTCAGCAAAAGGGACTTGTCCATACTGGCAAATTCTCCACCCTAAATCAGTATCTTCACGAAAATGTGGATTGTCAAAAGATTCATCAAATCCATCAACAGCCATAAAGACTTCTCGTCTAACCAGCAAATTCGCTGTCATAAAACCGATTCCTTCAAACCCTAAGTTGGTTACAGAACGGTAATTATCATCTTTTAGGTGATCGGAAATAATCAGTCCTTCTACGCCAACTATATCGTTATCTTCAAAGTATTGTTTGCCATTATTTAACCAATCAGGCTTTGGTTGACAATCATCATCTGTAAAGGCTAAAACTTTTCCCCTAGCGTAATAAGATGCTGTATTTCTAGCTATTACTGCTCCTTTAATATCACTATGAATATAGATAATATCTAAATCAGAATACTTTTCTCTTTGTTTCCATAATGTTTTACTTTGATCAACTATAATAATTTCAAAGTCTTGGGAAATTTGATTTTGTAAACAATCCAGCAATGTTTCTAATTTGTCATGTCTTTCATAGGTAGGAATAATCACACTAAAAAATGGAATATTATCCCCTAGCTTGAGTCTATTTCTATGCAGCAAAAGCCCTAAATTGCTGGATATTTTTTGCCAAGCATACTTTCTTTCTACTAAACTTCTAGCTGATTCACCAAGAACCTGGCTATAGTCTTGATCATTAATAACTCGTTGGATACTACTGGTAAACTCTTCTGCTGTGCAGATATGGATGGCTGTTTCCGATCCTTGAAAGATACCTCTAGCTCCAATTGGTGTTGATATTACTGGTAAGCCAGCAGCCATAAAATCAAACATCTTGATATTTGTACCTGACCCTGAAAACATTGGGTTGATAGCTAGATCAGATGCAGCTAAATAGTTAAGTTTTTCACTTTCTTTTAAAAAACCCGTTAAAATAACATTATCAATATTTTTTTCACTCAGTTCATCTTGACTAAATTTATCGCCTACACCACCACAAATTGCAAACTTAACATCAGGCATTTCCCGCGCTAATTTATCAATAATAAATCTTGCTGCTTCAGTGTTGGGTACATAAGAACTACCCATGAAAATCACAAGTGGACTATTCCCTATATTTATATTTAATTTTTTTCTGGCTATTCTCCGCTTGCTGTCACTTGAATTTTGAATTTTATCGGTAAATACACCATTGGGAACAATGGATATTTTCCTGAAAGGAATATTATATAGTTTATGAAATAGTTCTCTATCTTCATGGGAACAAGCAAGAATTAAATCACAATTGTGGCAAAGTTCGTATTCTATACTCACTACGTTTTTAGCAATTTCCGTGCCAAAATCACCATCATCTAATAAACTAGTTCTTAATAAACCTTCGACGTTCTGAGAATCATAAACAACAAGTTGGGGACGAGAACGCAGTAGATCTTTGACTAGTGGGTATACCCAAGGATGAGAAAAAATGATAATATCTGATAAAGCTATTTGTTTTCTAGCTGTCTCCAAAAATTTACTTGAATGATGCCCTAGCAAATTAAAGCAAGAATCTATAATAGTTTTACCACCTACCTGTGACTGCCATTCAGCACACTCAGAAAAGTGTTTCTCACTCAGCGGAATATCAATTTCTTCTAAAGTTTTACTCAATCGATGATGCCGATAATTTTCTCCCGGCCAATCATATGATCCTATATATGTAGTGGGAAGATACTCACCCATCCCATGATATAAGCCTAGCAACCGCAGTCTCCCTCCGCCAATAGGTGGATCAATAGGCTGCATATCTAAGACAGTAACTTGAAAGATTTGTTTTTCAGTCATATTTATTAACTTCACTCTCGCAGAACATCCAATAATCTCTGAGAGATATTTGACCAATTAATGTGGCTTATGTCAAGCTTTCCCCTTTTCCCCATGACTTTTGCTTGTTCGGGGTCATTGATAAAATATTCTATGGCTTTGGCAATTTCCTTTGCTTGAGGAGCAACCACAAAACCATTAATACCATTTTTAACGAACTGTAAGCATTCTCCAGAATCTTGACAACTAATTACTGGTTTTGTATGAGCAAAAGCCTCTAAGGTAACGTAGCCATAATCTTCTCGTATCGGTACAAATGGTATGACTAAAGCATTTGCATATAAATCCAAAAGTTCCTCATCTGAAACTCTGCCTAAAAATTGTATCCGCTCATCTGTACCACTAAGTTCGCGTAATTCCTGCTCCTGTTCACCTGTACCGACAATTTTCAGACGAATAGGATGCTGAAGATGACGCATTGCTTTAATTACTAAATCTACGCGCTTCCAACGATGTAATCTCCCCGGCATAAATATATATTCATAGTTGCCTTGATGAAAATTATCCAATACTAGTGCTGGATGCAAAACCTCGCTTTTAATACCATTCCATTTAAGTAGTCTTTGACTTACTTCGTTGCCAATTGTAAAAACTTTCTTAGTTCTTGGTGAACTTAATGCTCCTGTATCTAGTTTTTGAATAGTATCCCTTTGAGTTCTTATAATTTGATTACCATGACCGAACTCCTGTTCAAACATATCATAAAACACTCGAATAGTATGAACGAGGTAGCATATATGATTAGGATGACGCACCAAAAAAGTAGGAGCTTTCGTAGAAATTACTGCATCGTAATCAGAAACATCTAAATCGTAGCAACGTAAATATGATTCTTGTATTGTCTCAAAACTCGATTCATCAACCAAAACTTGAACAAGATTCGCAGATGTAGTTGGAGTATTCAAAGAATTTATCAGACCTGTAAAAAACCTTTCTGCTCCTCCAATCTCCCCGGTGATCATGCGTGGTACTACCACTGCAATCTTATATTTACTCATGTTTATACCCTACCACAGCATAATCTTGTGGTCCATAGAAATGATCATTAAAGCGTTCAGCTACACTTTGACCATCAACTTTGGCATTTTCAGGATAGGGATGTAGTGTGATGATTTGAGTATTGTATAAACCAAACATTTCAGCCATAAACTTGATTGTGGGGCTAGGTAATGGATTAATATGAGTTGGATCTAAATAAAAGGTATTACTTCCCACTAACACATTATCTGGATTTGGAGTTTCAAAAATAACTAATCCCTGGGGTTTGAGTACCCTGACTGTTTCAGAAAATAACCTCATTAATGTTTTAAATGGCAGATGCTCAATAATATGAAATCCGGTTATAGCGCCCAAACTATTTTCTGGTAAAGATTGCAAATAGTTAATGACATCTGCTTCTATTGTCTCCAAACCTCTAGCCTGGCATTGCTCTACCATAACTCTGTTGATGTCTAAACCCCTAGAGATATATCCAGATTCCTTTAGCAATTCTAACCACTCACCCCGTCCACAGCCTACATCTAAAATAGGCGTGTCTGGTGTACCAACATTTGCTTTTTCAATCAAGGGCAAATATACTTTTAATCTATATGAAATGTCCTCACGAGTACCTCGGAAATGATCTTCAAAAGCAACGTAGAATGAATCTAGTAAATGTTCGTCTTCACTAACAAAGGTTTGCAGTTGTTCTTGATTAAAAGGTTCTGGTAATCGCTGCCGCGCTTCTTCTAAAAATAAGGATATCAATCGCTTCTGCTGCATTAAATCATTTTTGAGGTAACTGTCATTTCTAAAATGACGCTCATTCATCCCTTGAAATTGAGTATCTACAGCAACTATTTGCTTATCAAGTTCTTGAATGCTATTATCTACAATATTCAAATGCTCATTTGCTGCTTGAAAGCGAGCATCCACAGTAATTAAGCAATCATCTATTTGTGTCTTTAGAGTTTTGATTTCTGCTATCAGTTGGTGATTAATCGTTAGGGATTCTTTTAAAGAAAGAATTAAATTAAAATTAACTTCTCGTTGGTCTTTAAACAGAAAGTTGATGGCTTTGAGGATAAATTTTTGTAATTTTGATATTAAATTAAACGGAAAACGATTAAGTTTGTCAGGCCATTTCGTCCGAATATAAGCTCTAGACTCCGCATTTTTCAGTAAAGATTCAATATAGCCCATGCTTAAGCTAATATTCGACATGAAATTTGCTGTATCTGCATTATTTTTTGTTTCCATAGACCGAGAGTGACCTTGACGATTAAGTATCTCTTGACGGATCTTCTCCATTAACTCATCGACATTAATTTCAGAATTATTTTTTTCAATCATTGTTTAAAATCACTTAAAATACCTAACTAAATCTGTTTAACATAGTATTTTACAGCTTCATCTGCATCTCCAATAAATATGATTTTACCTTTCTTTAATAATATTCCCCGTTGACAAGACTGCTTCACAAACTCTAAATCATGGGACACAACCAAAACAGTAGAATGATCATCCCAAAACTGATCCATCCTCTGCTTGCACTTATTCTTAAAACCCTCATCTCCCACAGACAACACCTCATCCAAAATTAAAATTTCTGGCTGTACATCTGTAGCAATAGAAAACCCCAAACGAGCCACCATACCTGAAGATAACCCCTTAACTGGAACTAAAGCATAATCCTCCAACTCCGCAAACTCCAAAATAGAACGCGCTCTCGCTTTCATTTCAGACCTAGAAAAACCCAACAATACACCATAGAGAAGTATATTGTCTATCACAGAAATTTCTGCATCAAAGCCTGCTCCTAGTTCGATTAAAGGTGCAACTTGACCCCGAACCCTCACAGTACCAGTTGTTGGCTGAAGAATCCCAGAAATTATCTTTAACAGAGTGGACTTACCAGAACCGTTCGCACCGATTATACCTATTTTTTCGCCTTTTTCAACCACTAAGTCAATATTATCTAAAACTAATTTTTTAGCCGGTTGCCGATATTTACCTTCTACCACAGATAGGAGCGTTTTTTTCAAGTCATAGGAAAATTCCTCTTGAGTTCTTCTCCACAGCGAAACATTATCCAAACGTATTACTTCCATTTACAGCAAATCCATCAATTTATGTCCCCACAGATGAAAAAAGTCCATCCCCAACCTAAAATAATTGTGCCACTCAGTAAAGCACCTCTATTTACAAACTATCAGGCTCAACACCCAGTTCTCTCAATTTTTGAGCTAAAATAGCTGCTTTATTTTCTGCTTCGTCAGCACGCTGACGTTCAGATTCAGCCCTTTGATGTTCGGATTCAGCTTTTCTAATTTATTCTAAATTAGCTTCTTCTGGTGTAGGAACTAATCTTCCTTCAACAGTAAAATATCTTAACTTATCTTCCCAAACCCCTAGATATAAACCTAACTCCTGACTCCAATACCAGTCATTTTCTGATGCTGGAATACTTTTGTATTCACTATCTGTTAATCGCCATCCCACCAATTCTAAGGTATTTGGGGAAAACCAGAAATACTCAGGAGTGCGGAATTGATTTTGATATAACTGTTTTTTCAATCCCTTATCTACTTTCGCTGTCGAATCAGAAAGTAATTCAATGATCACATTGGGATATTTACCATCTTCTTCCCATGTTACCCAAGACAGACGTGGACGTTTTTCCGTATCTTTGACTAGAAAAAAGTCTGGCCCCCTAAAATCTCGATTTTTTAACTGTTGACGACTATAGTAAACACTAAGATTTGCACCAATAAAAAAATCTTCTCTATCACGCCATAACCATTCTAAACAAGTTACTAATATTAATAGTTGTGTATAGTGTAAGGAGCTTTCCATTTCTGGTTCGTCGCTGAGTAGTTCAGTGCAATCTGGCATTAATGCTTCTATTTCTTGTGCGGTTAAAGCCATAGATTTTATGGGGATAAATTACTATCTTTTATTAATTATAAACTATCAGGATTTAGTCCGTACAATTATCAAGTGATAGTCATGTTAGAGCAAATCCATAAATTGATGCCGCCACAGATGAAAACAAGTCCATCCCAAGGTTAAAATAATGATGCCACTCAGTAAAGCCCCCCAAATCAAACCTAAATCTGGTGGAGAACCTGATAAGGTAATCTGACGCAGACTTTCAATAATTGGGGATAAGGGATTTAAACCTAAAAATTGTTTTACCTGCTTGGGAACAATAGCTGCTGGATAAAATATGGGACTACTAATCCAAATTACAAATACTACTAATTCATAAAAGTAAGGTAAATCTCTAAAAAATACGTACAAAGCACTAACTAAAAACCCAACTCCTGTAGAAACTAAAATTAGTGCAAGAAAGGGAAATACTAATGCTAGGACATTGACTAGACTTTGGGAATTAATCAAAGTCATAATCGCTAGTAACGGAAACGCTCCCACTGAAAACTGAAATACATTCGCTGCAATCATTGATACTGGGAAAACACTGACTGGCAAGCGAATTTTATTTAATAATGCACCATTTCCGACCACGCTGGATAAAGCTTGGGATGTGCAAGCCGAGAAAAAATTGATGACCAACAGCCCCGTCAGTGCTGCCAGCATATAGTTAATAATGGAGTTACCATAATAAGATGCAAAGGTAGCACCAAAAATGGCAGTATACAGCCCTGTCATGATTAAAGGGTTTAATAGTGACCAATAAACCCCCAGAAAAGAACCCCGGTAGCGAACTTTCAGAGTCCTTCCTACTAAGACGTGCAGGAGTTCAGAATAACGTTGCACTTGTAACCAATTTAAATTATCTTTCAGGGAAAGTGTCATTTTTATAGCACCATTACACACCAGAAAAAACTCATTTGGGTATTCTATACTATATAAGTCCGATTGTTTACGATTAATTTTAAGATTAGTAAAATTTCATCTATCTTTAGGTATTACTTACAAACTATCAATACCTTCGCCATTTTTTGCTTTGTTGGGTTAAGCGACAGCGCGACTCAACAAATACGTTGGGTTTCATGCTATTGCTTGCCAACGCTAACGTTCCACAACCCAACCTCCAAATCAAGGCTTTTTTCAATTTGGCGAAGGTATTGAACTATCAGGATCTATTGCCATAAAGTAATGAGTACATTTAATTATGAATAGTGATTTATCTGGCTTACGAGTTCGAGATATTGGCGAACAAGGTCTTTTAGAAAGATTACAACGCTTTTGTCCACCCGATATAATTGGTGATGATGCCGCAGTTTTAGGAACCTTACCAAATCAATCTTTGATAGTTACTACAGATATGCTCGTTGACGGTGTGCATTTTAGTGATGTTACCACCTCTCCAGAGGATGCTGGTTGGCGGGCTGCGGCGGCTAACTTATCCGATTTAGCAGCAATGGGAGCGACTCCCGTGGGCATAACTGTGGGATTAGGTTTACCGGGAGATGTAACTGTAAATTGGGTTGAGCGACTATATCAGGGCATGACAGAATGCTTGTCAAAGTATCATGTTCTCATAGTTGGTGGTGATATAGTGCGATCGCCCATTACCACTTTAGCAATTACCGCCTTAGGTCAAGCTAACCCCAATTTCATCATCCGTCGTGCCACCGCTCAAGTAGGAAATGCTATTGTCATCACAGGTATACATGGAGCGTCTCGTGCAGGCTTAGAATTACTTTTACATCCCGAAATAGCTCAAAACCTCAAAACTGAAGCCAAGGCAGCCTTAATCACCGCCCACCAGCGCCCCAAACCCCGTTTAGATGTAATCTCTATCCTCAAAGAAATTCTCATATCCCCCTGTTCCCTGCCCCCTGCTCCCTGCCCCCTGCCTATGTCCGGTATGGATAGCAGCGACGGTTTAGCAGACGCAATATTACAAATTTGCCGAGCCAGTAACGTCGGTGCGGTTATAGAATCTAGTAAAATACCCTTACCATCAGCCTTTGAAGGGTGGCTCAAACCAGAAAAATCATTAAAATATGCCCTCTATGGTGGCGAAGATTTTGAATTAGTCCTGTGTTTACCACCAGAACCTGCATTAGCATTAGTGCAAAAATTAGGCACAGGTGCAGCCATAATTGGCACAATTACCCCAGGCTCAAAAGTGATTTTACACCACGAAAAAGCAGAAATCCCCGACCAAGTTCTCAGCCTCAGCCAGGGATTCCAACATTTTGGTCAGTAGGGGCGAAGCATTTGGAAGATAAATTATCGGTCATTGCCAAAAATAGTTCTCCAAATGCTTCGCCCGTACAGTAGTCAGTGGTCAGTAGGAGCGAAGCATTTGGAAGATAAATTATCGGTCATTGCCAAAAATAGTTCTCCAAATGCTTCGCCCGTACAGTAGTCAGTAGTCAGTAGGGGCGAAGCATTTGGAAGATAAATTATCGGTCATTGCCAAAAATAGTTCTCCAAATGCTTCGCCCGTACAGTGGTCAGTGGTCAGTGGTAAAGAAAAACAAAGGACAAAGGACAACTGACAACTGACAAAGGACAATTAAACCCATTTTTCAGCTACTAATTCCGCCAAATCAAGAACACGTTGGCTATAACCCCATTCATTGTCATACCATGCCATGACTTTCACCATGTCATTGCCCATAACAATAGTCAAGCTGGCATCAACAATAGAAGATTCATCTGTACCTTGATAGTCAGAAGATACAAGTTCCAATTCGCTGTAACCTAAAATGCCTTTCAATGGACCTTCAGCAGCTTCTTTCAGAGCTTGGTTAACCTCTTCGGCAATAGTGCGCTTTTCAGTTTGTACTACAAAATCCACCATGGAAACATTAGGGGTTGGTACACGCAAAGCCACACCATTTAGCTTACCCTTCAACTGAGGAAGTACCAACGCTACTGCTTTTGCTGCACCAGTAGAGGTGGGAACAATGTTAATAGCTGCTGCTCTTGCCCGACGCAAATCACGATGAGAAGCGTCTAGTAAACGCTGATCACCTGTGTAGCTGTGGGTAGTGGTCATTATGCCTTTGATGATCCCAAATTTTTCATCTAATACCTTGGCAATGGGAGCTAAACAGTTAGTTGTACAACTGGCATTACTGATAATGTTATGGATGTTGTGGTCATAATCATGATGATTTACACCAATTACAAAAGTACCATCTTCATTTTTGCCAGGAGCGGTAATCAGAACCTTTTTAGCTCCGGCATTTACGTGCCTCATTGCCCCTTCTTTGCTGGTAAAAACGCCTGTTGATTCGATAATCAGGTCAATTCCCCACTCTTTCCAGGGTAAGTTATCTGGGTTGCGATCAGATACGCACTTAACTGTATTACCATTAAGGGTTATAGAGTTATCATCAGCACTAATATCTACACCTTGCAGCTTGCCTAACATTGAGTCATATCTAAGCAAGTGAGCATTAGTTCTAGGGTCGGATGTGTCATTAATCCCGACCAGTTGAATATTGCTATTTTCTCTACCCACCCAGCAGCGGGCAAAGTTACGTCCAATGCGCCCAAAACCGTTAATTGCAACTCTAATCACAGTATCTTGCCCTCTGTATTTATGCCTATAAGTTGATATCGTTGACCCCAATCATATCGCAAAGGGGGCGGCTATTTATAACGATAAAGTCTTTGATCAACAAAAAAATACAGAATTTATAGTCAGGAGTCAGGGAGCAGGGAAAACTTCTTAACAACTGACAACTGACAACTGTACGGGCTAAGCATTTGGAGAACTATTTTTGGCAATGACCGATAATTTATCTTCCAAATGCTTCGCCCCTACTGACCACTGTACGGGCGAAGCATTTGGAGAACTATTTTTGGCAATGACCGATAATTTATCTTCCAAATGCTTCGCCCCTACTGACCAATGACCAATGACCAATGACCAATGATGATTTCTATTTAAACAATAATTTCACTACCAGTGTACTATTGTAGACAATTCCGACAGAGGCTTTTGGTAAGTGATGCAAATTGCTATATCTAAAGCCATCTTACTTAGTGCTAAAAAAGTCATCACAAAATGTATTTAAATTTACACAATTTTCTTTCCCGATGTAGCAGATATTTTCAGAATAATCTTATGAGCAGATTAGAAATAATTTTCGGGGGGTAATCTGGCTCAGGGGGCAAAACAAAAGTCAAAATTTACTCATTCAGCAGGGATGAATATTTTAGATGGGATAATTAGGATCTGTAAAAATCAAAATCCTGGTATGATACGCGTGTCTTATGTGATTCTGGTGTGGTGTGGTGTAAGAGGTAAATAAAATGAGTAATTCTATAGATTTTAGTGGTAGACCATTTCATTTCATCGGAATTGGTGGGATTGGAATGTCTGCTTTGGCTTATGTTCTAACCAAACGTCAATTACCAGTATCTGGTTCAGACTTGCGTCCTAACCATATTACGCACAAGTTAGAATCTCTAGGCGCTCACATTTTTAGTAAGCAAGAAGCAAACAATCTGGAGTTCTTTGTCCCTGAAGCATCGGCTGATGATTTATTGTTAACTTCACCAGAAAAGTTGTCTGCGGCAAAAACGACCTGGCCTCAAGTGATTTGTTCCACAGCTATTAATGCTAATAATTTGGAATATAAAGCGGCGCTGGCATTGGGTTGCCCAATTTGGCATCGTTCTGATGTTCTTGCGGCTTTGATTGCTGATTATTACAGTATTGCTGTGGCCGGAACCCATGGGAAAACTACTACTAGTAGTCTGATTGGTTATATGCTTTTGCAAGCTGGACTTGATCCGACGATTTTGGTCGGTGGTGAAGTTAAGGCTTGGGAAGGTAATGCCAGAATGGGGTCTAGCCGTTATTTAGTAGCGGAAGCAGATGAGTCTGATGGTTCTTTGGTGAAGCACGCTCCAGAGATTGGTATTATTACTAATATTGAATTAGATCATCCTGACCACTACGAAAGTTTAGAAGAGGTAGTTAATACGTTCCAAACCTTTGCTCAAGGTTGCAAAACTTTGGTAGGTAGTATTGATTGCGAAACAGTGCGCGAGCGCCTGAAACCAAGCATTAGCTATAGTCTTTACCCAGATAAAGGTGCTGACTACACCGTTACTAATATAGATTATCGGGCTGATGGGACAACAGCTTTAGTATGGGAAAAAGGTCAAGCCTTGGGGGTACTAAATTTACAGCTATTAAGTCATCATAACCTCAGCAATTCTTTAGCAGCAGTAGCTGTGGGTAGAGTTTTGGGATTAGAATTTGGAGAAATTGCCAAAGGGATTACTAGCTTTGAAGGTGCAAGACGACGGTTCGAGTTTCGAGGTGAAGCTGCTGGGGTGACTTTTATTGATGACTATGCCCATCATCCTAGTGAAATTCGTGTTACTCTAGCCGCAGCTCGTCTTCAAACTAGACCTGGACAAAGGGTAGTTGCTATCTTTCAACCCCATCGTTATACTCGGACATTAACGTTTTTAAAAGAGTTCGCTGAGTCTTTTACCCATGCTGATTTAGTTGTGCTAACTGATATTTATAGTGCGGGTGAGCCTGATTTAGGACAAGTTAGTGGACAGGATTTAGCCACTGCAATTAGTAAATACAACCCTGAAGTGGTTTATCAGCACACTTTACCTTTAGTTAGTGAATTTTTACTGCAAACCCTCCGTCCGGGAGATTTGGCATTATTTTTAGGTGCGGGTAATTTGAATCAGGCTATTCCTGAACTTATTACCACTATGAGTGAACCGGCAATTGCCACATCTTAGGATCAGAACTGCACTCTGGCAGGGTTTGATTAGTTAACTCCAGTACCGGATTTTTCTGGTAAATAAAGAACATAAGTCAAAAATTACCAATTTAAGTAAAGATGATAACTTCCCAGGGATTTAGCAAAATCTGCAAATTTTCTGATTTGACTCCACAACTACAAACTAAAGATGATGTGGATAATAGCAAATTAATTTACTTACCAGGAACTGATTGTCCGCTCAAAACCCATACTTCCTTGTCGGCATTTACTTCTTATCGGGTGGGAGGAGAGGCTGAATGCTATGTTTCTCCCCGCGATTTAGGAGCGTTGCAAGCAAGTATTGAATACGCCAAAGAGAATGATTTAGCAGTCACAATACTAGGTGCTGGTTCTAACTTGTTGGTGAGCGATCGCGGTATCCCCGGTTTAGTCATCGCTACTCGTCATCTCCGGTCTAAAAACTTTGATCCAGCTACAGGTCAATTAACTGTATCCGCGGGAGAGCCTATCCCTAGTTTAGCATGGGACGCAGCGGCTTTGGGATGGGAAGGATTAGAATGGGCTGTGGGTATTCCTGGAACTTTGGGCGGTGCGGTGGTGATGAATGCTGGAGCGCATAATAGCTGTATCGCAGATATGTTAGTTAGCGCTCAAGTTCTTTCTCCAGATGGAACTTTGGTAACTCTCACCCCAGAAGAATTAGGCTACAGATACCGAAGTTCACTACTACAAGGTGGTAAGCGGGTTGTGACTCAAGCCACCTTCCAACTGCAACCAGGAGCAGATCCGGTGCAAGTGACAGCTAGAACTAAGGAACATAAAAAACACCGCCTCAGCACCCAACCTTACAGCTATCCTAGTTGTGGCAGTGTGTTTAGAAATCCTAAACCTTATACTGCTGGTTGGTTAATTGAACAAACCGGACTCAAAGGTTATCAATTAGGGGGAGCGCAAGTTGCCCAACTCCATGCTAATTTTATTGTCAATCGGGGAGGAGCTAAAGCCAGTGATATTTTCTGCCTCATTCGTCATATTCAACATGAGGTACAAGAACGCTGGTCAATTTGGCTAGAACCAGAAGTGAAAATGTTGGGTGAGTTTCAAGTAGTTGCTTAAAGGCAAGAGGCAAAAGGCAAAAGGCAAAAGGCAAAAGGCAAGAGGCAGGGATTTTCTCTATTAAACATCTCCGAAAATGAATGTAGAGACGTTCTATAGAACGTCTCTACAAGGGTTTCAAACCACGCACATTTAATTACCGGAGATGCCTATTACCAATTACCAATTACCAATTACCCATCACCAATTACTCATCGCATCTATAATTGAATTTGATTTGTAAGTAATCGTACGGCGGATAACCAGTTATGGCAGAAAAAGGACAGGGATTTGGCTTTGGCTTAGGCAAAATGAAAGAATTAGCGGAAGCGTTTAAAAAAGCCCAACAGGTTCAAGAAGGTGCAAAGCGTCTTCAAGAAGAATTGGAGAAAATGGAGATTCTGGGAGAATCTGGTGGTGGACTTGTTAAAGTTATTGTCAGTGGTAACCAAGAACCCAAACGGGTGGAAATTGCTCCATCTGCTTTAGAAGAAGGTGCAGAAGTGCTTTCTGATTTGGTAGCTGCGGCCATGAAAGATGCCTATCAAAAGTCTACCGAAACCATGCGGGAACGGATGGAAGATTTAACCAGTGGACTGGAATTACCTGGAATGTAGTCATTAGTTAATAGTCAGTGGTCAGTAGTATAAAACAACTGGCGACTGACACAAAAATTAAATCAAATTTAATAGAGAAACTTCAGCAGATGGAAATTCATTAAATATATTCCTATGAATGACAAACTCCAGACCGAAAAAGATCAGCTCCACGCAAGCACTAATATAGAGATCAATCAAGAAACAGAAAAGGAAGAGGTTCTCTGTCCCCATTGTCAACGCACTGCTACGAACGGTATTAAATGTAAAGGTATTTGTGTGGCTGATAATGGCTATTAAGATGTAAATAAATAAATTTTGCCAAGCTAAGTAATATGGTTAAAATAGTTTCCCGTACTTATGTAGGTCAAGCCAATGTTTATGATATTGGTGTGGAAAATGACCATAATTTTGTGATTAAAAATGGTTTTATCGCTGCCAATTGTTTTAATAAATCCCACTCGACGGCTTACGCTTATGTAACTTATCAAACATCATATTTAAAAGCAAATTACCCATTGGAATATATGGCGGCACTGTTAACCGCGAACAGTGGGGATACGGACAAGGTGCGGAAGTATCTTGATAACTGTTCTAATATGGGGATTGTGATTGATGCACCTGATGTGAATCGTTCTGGTTTAGATTTTACCCCGGCAGGTGAGAAGATTTTATTTGGATTTTCGGCAGTGCGGAATGTGGGACAAAATGCGATCGCCTCAATTTTAGAAGCCAGGGAAGAATCAGGGGAATTAGTCCCATTTAAATCTTTGGCGGATTTTTGCGATCGCGTTGATTTACGTGCCATGAATCGGCGTACTTTAGAATCATTAATTAACTGCGGAGCTTTTGACAAAATTCAAGCTAATCGCAACCAATTAATTCATGATTTAGAATTAGTTTATGAGTGGGCGCAATCCCGTGCTAGAGACAAAGCTAGTGGACAGGGAAATATATTTGACTTATTAGGAGGTGGATTTGCAGGTAATAATAATCAACCCCAAAAGAATGCTTATGAATCTGCACCTAAAGCTCCTCCTGTTAATGATTTACCACCCCAAGAAAAATTACGAATGGAAAAAGAATTATTAGGATTTTATCTCTCAGATCATCCTCTTAAATCTATCAGACAATCATCCTCAGTCCTTGCACCTATTAACCTGGCACAATTGGGAGAACAAAAAGATGATGCTATTCTTTGTGCAGTAGTAATGTTGAATAATGTAAAAAAGGTTGTCACCAAAAAAGGTGACTCTATGGCAATTTTGCAAGTTGAAGATTTATCTGGATCTTCGGAAGCTGTCGTTTTTCCTAAAACCTATGAGCGCATTAGTTCCGTTTTAGAAGTTGATGCCAGATTAATTATTTGGGGTAAAATAGATCGCCGTGATGATCAAGTTCAATTTATCCTAGAAGACGCAGAAACTGTCGAAACAGTAACAATGATTTTAGTGGAACTGAGTCCACAACAAGCCGGGACAATTGAAGAGCAACATCGTCTAAATACAATTCTCAAATCACAAGCTGGGGATAAGGATAAATCAAGAATACCTGTAATTGGTATTGTTCAAGCCGGAAGTCACCGGGAAATTGTCCGCTTTGGGAGACAGTTTTGGGTACAAGATTCAGGAACAGCAGTGCAAGCATTACAAAACGGTAAATTCCGCGCTGATATCAAACAACTAACCAGCGGTTAAAGCATAATAGACATCTGGTGAGAATTAAATGTACGTGACTTTAAACCCTTGTAGAGACGTTCCATGGAACGTCTCTACGATCTTTTTCGGAGATGTCTAATATATCAGTTAGTTTTTCGTCACCTAAAAATCTGCTTTGTAGAATCTTTCCTAAATTAATCTATTTCTCTGCTTAATCTTAGAAAAATAGGAATTACGCAAAATTTGGCTGAAAACTCTCTTCTTGCGTAGCGATAATTTATGAATTACCGCTACTTGTGTTCTATTTTGTTTAATTCCTAAAAAACTAACATCGTAAGCATTCAGCCGTCAGCTATCAGCAAGAGTTGAATTGATAAGCATTCTGAATATTAATTACTGATGTCAGTTTTCCTATTTCAAAACCCCTAAAATCCAGTTTTAGCTGACTGCTGACGACTGATAGCTGAATGCTTACCTAACATCTAATTAGGGCTTGCTGAATAATTAATTTCAACAATCCCTAACGAACCTCATTCAAACTCTCGATTTGCTTTGTAAACATCTCTGTAAACAAACTCATCACTGTCCGTTCTTCCCGGACTTTAATATTAGCAGTAATAGACATCCCCGACTGTAAGGATATCTTTCTTTCTTGATTGGTGAGACTTAATTGTTGTTTATCTAACTTGATTTTGGCTGGGAATCTATAAAATTGATGGTTTTGATCTGGAGGTAAAGCATCTGAACCGATATCAATTAATTTACCCTTAATATCACCAAATTCACTAAAGGGAAAGGAGTCAATTCTCACATCTACATTCATTCCTTTCCTGACAAAACCAATATCTTTATTGGTGATGAAAACTTCCGCTATTAGACTATCTTTAGGGACAATTTGCAGTAACTTTTGGGTAGAATTAGCAACAAAACCGGGATTTTTAGCTTGTAAATCAAAAACTACACCTCCCACTGGAGCGCGAAGTTCTTGATATTTAACATTTAATTGTGTTTGCGATATTTTGCTATTGACATCTGCTAAACGCTGTTCATTGTCTAAAATAATCTTCATGAATTGACTATCAATTTCCGCAATCCGTTGTTTGTTACTACCTATTTTCTCCAAAATAGTCTTATCAGAACTAGCAACTGTATTGGTTGATTGCTGTTTTCCTTTATCAATATCGAATTTTAGACGTTTTTCTTCTTCTTGTAATTGTGATATTTCCGCTTTGAGAGTTTGTACCTGTTGTTGTTGGTTAAGATATTGCAGTTTAGAAATACCACCTTCTTCAGCTAAGGTTTTAAGACTAACTAAAATCTGACTTTGAATTGCTAAACCATTTTTAGTATCTTGGAGTTTAAATTCTGTTTGAGAAAGTTGCTTTCTGGTTTTTTCAACTTCCAACTCTGCGGCTTTGGAACGAGATGCTAATTCTGTTTTCGCAACTGCTAGTAGTTGTTGTTCATCAATTCCTGTCCCTGCTGCTCCCGGTAAATTTCTTAATTGAGAACGTAATAATTCATTTTCTGCTACTAAGGAAGCGCGACTTTTGAGCAGAAAAGCTGATTCTCCCGGTAGTTTACTGCGTAAAAATGCTATTTCAGCATCTATTCCGGTACTTGCTCCCATTAAGCGCCGATAGATATTGTTTTCCTGAATTAAAGCCACACGAATTTTATTCAATGAATTTAATTCGGCTAGGGTCGCAATAGAATCAAAGGTTAATAATAAATCTCCTGTTTTTACCTGTTGTCCATCTTTTACATACAGTGACTTCACAACCCCATTAACAGGAGCTTGCACATCTTTAACTGTTCCTTCTGGTTTTAATTGTCCTGTTGCGGGAACTACTTGTTCAATTTTCGCTAAACAAGCCCAAATAATTCCAAAACAAGCCAATCCCATGAGAGTAATCATGATGGTTCGTGACCAAATTGGGGATTGACGGAGAACTACAGATTGCTCGAAGTTATCAAAATTGAAGTCGGGTTTTGGCTGTTTGGGAGTGGGTTTGGGCGATGTTAATACTTGTGCATCTCTATGGGATGCTCTCCCATTTCCGTTACCCTTTCCATTGCCATTTCCGTTGGTGTAATTACCATTAATTTGAGTCATAATAAGTTTAGATTTTGGATTTTAGATTGAATATTTAGTGGTGCGTAATTTTATCTTTAATCAGTTATCAGTTGAATCTTATAGAAACAACTGACAGGGTTTAGCACTGCTAAACCCCTACAACTGACAAATTACAAGTTTACTTCCTGTTGTTGATAAAGATAGAAATAATGACCTTTAGCTGCCATAAGTTCTTGATGACTACCTTGTTCTATCATTCTACTATTATCCATGACGACGATAGTATCGGCATTACTAACAGTATTCAAACGGTGGGTAATGAAGAAGACTGTATTACCTTTAAAAGCGCGAGCTAAGTTCAGACCAATTTGCTTTTCTGTCGGATAATCTAGGGCGCTGGTGGCTTCATCTAAAACTAATATTTTAGGTCTTTGCAGGACAGAACGAGCGATCGCAATTCTCTGTCTTTGTCCACCAGAAAGGGCTGATCCCCGTTCCCCAACTCTTGTATTATAACCATTGGGCAAGGTCATAATAAATTCATGTGCAACAGCAATTTCTGCGGCTTCAATGATTTCTTCCGTTGTGGCATCAGGATTTGTTAAGGCAATATTTTCTTGAACTGTGCCATCGAATAAGAGCGTATCTTGGGGAACTACACCAATTTGCCGCCGCAGCGAATAAAGTTCGACTTTGGCAATGTCGTAACCATCAACTAAAATTCTCCCAGATTCTGTGTCATAAAGTCTGAGCAGTAATTTCATCATTGTACTTTTTCCTGAACCACTTTGCCCGACAATGCCCACAAATTTACCTGGGGCAAATTCGACGGTGACATTGCTGAGTTGTAGTGGTCCGCTGGCAGCAAATCGGAAGGAAACGTTTTCATATTTAACAGCACCGTTTACAGCAGGAAGGGGAATATTATTCCGATCTATTTCTGCCTCTTGTGGTGTGTCCACAATATCACTTAATCGTTCTAAGGATAAACCAGTTTCTTGGAAGTTTTGCCAGATTTGCGCCAACCGTAAGATCGGGGTGGTAACGTAACTAGAAATAATCCGAAAGGCAATTAATTCTCCTAATGTTAATTCTCCTTGCAAAACTAAATAAGCTCCCACCCACAAAACTAATAAACTACTAAGTTTGCTGAGAAACTGACTGGTTGAATTAGCTAATGTGGAAGTGATCACAGTTTTAAAACCGGCAGCGACAAACTTGGCATATTTCTTTTGCCAAGAAAACCGGGAGCGTAATTCAATATTTTGGGCTTTAACTGTTTGAATACCTGACATAACCTCAACCAAATAAGATTGAGTTTCGGCATTACGTTCAGCTTTGGTTCTTAATTGTCTACTCACTGTGGGAGCAGCGATTAATGTCACTACCACAAATAGAGGGATTGTTCCTAATCCGACGAGAGTTAGTTGCCAACTGTAGAACAGCATGACAACTATATAAACAACGGAAAATAGGGCATCTAACACCACTGTTAAAGCCGTACCGGTGAGAAACTGGCGAATATTTTCTAATTCATTAATTCTGGTGGATAGTTCACCAACTGGCCTTTTATCAAAATAGCGCAGTGGTAAACGCAGCAAGTGGTCAATAATTTGTGACCCCAAACTCATATCAATGCGGTTGGTGGTATCTACAAATAGGTAAGTCCGCAAGGTGGTTAATACTGCTTCAAACACCCCCACTGCTAATAGTAATACTCCTAAAATATTTAGGGTACTCACACTATTTTGCACGATGACTTTATCAATAATTAGCTGAATAACTAGAGGATTAGCGAGGGCTGCTAGTTGGACGAAGAAGGAAGCAATAAATACTTCTATCAGCACCCGACGGTAACGCGACAAATAGGGAACAAACCAAGATAAACCAAAGCGTTCTTTAGGTGTTTCTTTAGTCGCGCTCAGTAATAAAATTCTAACTTGTGGTTGTAAGTTAGCGTCATCAGTTTCTAATTCTTCTACCAATTGACTAATTTGGCAGTTGATAATACCTTGAGATGGCAAACCCAAAACTACTGTTTTTCCATCTACTGCATAGAGAACAGCAAAACTGTCACGATAGCGAATTAATGCTGGGGTAGGAATACGATTAATGGAAACAGCAGGAACATCAACTAGCTGGGATTTAAGTCCAATTAGTTCCGATAAATAAGCGCAAACTTGAAAAGATATACTCCCTTGACGCTTAATTTGGTCGTTTAAAATCCGCCGTACTACTTCTTTCCGAAAGGGCATTTCTAAATGCTTGGATAGCATTTGAAAACAAGCCAGACTAGAATCTAATTCTCCTTGTCCCCGGAAAAATGGATAGTTTTGATTTTTTAATGGCTGGTTTGATGTGGTGGGGGGAACAAATTCTGGTTCTTGGGCGTAGGGAATTTCCGAATCTACTCTGCTATCTGATATAGTTTCTAATGTTTCTGATTCGATGGAAATACCATCAAGTAGTGATAGATATTGAGGATTAATGCCCAATAAACGAACAGGAATGTTGCCTTTAACTTCAATTACGTCGGTTTCTAGACGAGAACCAGGTGGGAAATTGGGCAGGGAACTACGACCACTCACAAACCAAATGCGATCGCTGCCTAATTCTTGTAAGGCTGTTTTTCCTGGTGATAAATAATGAATTTTTGCTTCTAATTGAGCCTGTTGGGTAATGTCTTTGAGGTTGTGATTTACTAAAGCTTTTTGTGCTACCTGGGAACTCAAAATATCAAAGATTTCAATTAGGTGACTTTGATTTTGACGAGCTTTCGCAAAGGCTGGATTGCGGTTGATAAATTGCAAATAATCTGCGGCTTTCCAGGTTAAACAGATTACTTCTGTGGAAGCTATGGCAGTTTCACAAGGAAGCTCACGTAACCAAGAAATTTCGCCAATTGTTGCCCCTGGTTGGAGTAATTTTAATGTAATTGGTAATTGGTTTTGGGGATTATATCCCAATAGTCTGACGTTACCTTGATGAAGAATGGCGATCCTTTCTGGTAGTTGTTCTTTACCAATAATTTTTTGTCCTACACGATAACGTAAAGGCTGGAGAATTTGTGATGATAAGAGGTTGTTAATTTCCTCTTTTGATAATTGATCAAATCCTTCAATACTAGCAATGAATTCTTCAAAGTTACTCTGAATATAAGTCATATTGATTGAGTTAGTTATTTCGCTTTGTATTGGCTAAAAGGTTGATATTTGGCGATTTATACGGTCTGAATTTGAAATTTTTGTTCTGTCATTTGTGTTTGTAACCACTGATTAAATCGTTCATTTAGTAACCGTTGTCTTGTGGAACGATCTAATTGGGCTGGGAGTATTTTTTCTAATCGGACAATTACTATCACATTATTAATTTGAGTCGGTGGTGATAGTTGTTGTGGTTGACTTTTGGCAAGGATATTTACCAATGTAGGATGGAGAGATTGTAAATCTATTGGTCCGACTAAGCCATCTGTTTGCGATTCGGGACCTTGAGCATATTCCCGCGCTAATTGGGCAAAGGATTGTTCACCCTCTTGAATACGAAAGTAAATTTCTTGAGCGATCCCAATTTCTGTGGTAGTAATTAGGGAATAAATCACCCTATCTAACTGGCTTTTACGTTGGAAAAAGTAGGAGTTTAAATCCCCTCCCCAAGTTTCCTCTTTAAACTTTTCTAGTTTTAATTGTCGTACCGCCATAATTTTCAACTTTTGGAAACTTTCGCTCTGTGGTTCTAGTCCCTGATATTGTTGGGCTAATTGTTCGCAGGCTAGTTGTTCTTCTTCTGGGGTACAGACAATTTCTGCGATCGCTTGATCAATGAATATTTCTTTCATTAATAGCGGTAATAGCTGATATTCCGATAATAATGATAAAACCTCTGTGGGCTGGAAGATGCGATCGCCTAATTGTAGAACTTGATTCATATTGCTTGTGATCAGGTTTGTTGTCATTGTTAATTTCTTTTGAAAAGATAATATAACTAGATTGTCACTAAGTTATATTTTGGTTAAATTATACAATTTATTACAACTTTACTCTGGATTGGTTTCAGTGTAGTATTTAAATACTAATTATTTGCCAATTACCAAAAGTTGATTTTTTGAATTTAAGTAGGTTGGCGCTAAAAATTGTCGTTATGACAAGGTAACAGGGAAGAGGTTTTGGGTAACTTTACTTTTTGTTATATATTACTCTTCGAGAAGCCGCTCCGGGTCTACGGTTTTTTTCCGTTCACCTACTTAGTCACAGTGTTGATATTTGGATATTATCTTACCAAGTTACCATAAATTGATAAATTTGTCATATCAAACTTATTTACTAGGGAATGGGGCATAATGACGAATTAGCAACCTAAATTAGATAACCAGTCACCTCGGTTATTGCGGACTCTTCACTTACTAACTAATCTTCAAAAATCAATCCAGCCTGAGAAATAATTACAACACCTAATAAGTTAATACAGGACAAAATTATATAAAGGGTAAATTTAATTTCTCTAAAAAGGTAAATATAATCACAAAAATACTGTAAGGGCAAACCCCCCGTGGTTGCCCGGAGTTGTGGTTGCCCAAAATCGGAGACAAACTTAGTTAACGAAATTTGCTAGGATTTAGACGGCTGGGAGCTTGGCGTGTGGTATTGGTATTACGTCTAATTTCTACTCCATTTCTCAGTTTTCCGCCTGTACCACCGTCTTTAGGATCAAGATAAGGTTTCAAATTAATGCCCTGTTTAGCAGAACTCACCTGATTTTTACCACCTAAAAGCGTTTGTCCCAGGCTATACAAGCTATCTCCATTACCTCTGTTACGATTGGTGTAGGTATTAACGGCAATAGTCTGTTGTCCACTATCAGCGGTAGTTAGGTTTTGGAATACACTATTGCGAATAGTATAGGGATCTTTACCACGGGGTACTGTCAAGACAATTCGACAATTGGGCTGAGATTCAGTGGTGACACAGATAATATTTTCGCTATTTTCTACAGCTATTTGTAATTCTTGTAATCCATCGGGGCGATATAATTCTAAACGGCCGGCGATCGTTTCACAACGTCTTTGAGCATCCCAATTCCCGCCTAAAGTTTGAGGTGCAGCCCAAGCAAAATATTGTCCAGGTTGACTTTGGGGCTGATACATGACCGTAGGTTGTCCATTCTTATATTGACAACTAAACCTTTTACTACTGTCAACTGTGGTGGAAGTTGGTATGGTGGTTGATGAGCCTGATGGAACTGTAGTAGAACCTGATGGAACTGTAGGCACAACAACTTGAGCAAAAGCTACAGTATTACCAAAAAAGACAGAACAACCAAGACTACTCAACAATAAAAACCGAAGTGATTGTAATGACATAAATATAACCTCTGTTAGAAACAGGTAAATAGCTGATATCTCTATTGACGGAGAATATATTTTTTTGATTCATTAACAATACCTGTTTTTTTATTTTTAGTATACATAGCAGAAACCGCTACAAGCTACGAAGGATTATCAGCAGCTTACAGCGGTTTCTCGATTAGGTTGTAGTTCAATACAAAAATATAGAAGTGGACTTGACAAGCAATCAATTAAATTCGATTTAAATTACGCTTCCCTTATTTCTAATGGGCAGGCACTTCTGGCTGTGAGTTCAACACCTCCAATAACAATTTGGTGAGATTTAGGCGAAAAAACTTTGACAGGAAGCTAAAATCTAAAACTGATTGCCGGGACATTAGAGCAGGAGGCACAAACTCTAATGAAAAGTTTGGATTTAAGGTTTGACTTTTAACCTTTTTGTACCATACCCTTAATCTAGCACGAGTTTTTTTCTTTGTGTTGTCTGTTTACTAAACTTGAAATTCGTTAATATATTGCAACAATTCAGAAATTTTTCTGAGAAAAAATTCCTCACACATCTAGTCCTCTTGATTTTCCATTTCCTACCTTGAGAGTGATTTCATGAATTAAAACGGAATGCTATAAATAACAGCAGTACCATCATGTTTTCATTTCAAGGCACTCAACACTTATATATTGCAATCAAGAGGTATAAAATAATGACAGATAGTCTTTCTCTACAAATAGAAAGTCCCTCAATGTCGAGACGACAATTACTCAATTTTCTTACAGGTGCAGTTGTTGCCACTACAGCCGGCAGCGTATTGTATCCTGCGGCTAAATTCTTTGTTGCCCCCACAGAAGTGGGTGGAGATGGTTCTATCCTCGCCAAGGATATTCATGGAAATCTCATTCCTTCTAGCCAGATTTTAGCTGAACCCGTTGGCACTCGTGCTTTAGTTGCAGGTTTAGCAACAGAACCTACTTACCTCACAATCCAATCAGATGCTACTCTGCATCCTTGGGGAATTGTTGATATCTGTACCCATTTGGGTTGTACCTTTCCTTGGAATCCCAATGACAACCAATTTCAATGTCCCTGTCATGGTTCTCGTTATGATCCTGATGGCAGAGTAATAAGAGGTCCTGCACCTCTTCCCCTCAAGCTTGTTGGCGTTAACTTGGAAGGTGAGTATATCCGCATTTCTCCCTGGACAGAAATAGACCCCCGGACTGGTGAAAAACCTTGGTGGATTTAGTAATTTAATTTATCCTCAATGGTTTCGGGACTAAATACCACAGATAACAGTGCCATCAAGTTGCATGGTGACAGCAGTTTAAACTTGCAGGAGAGAAAAAATGGAAACTACAGTTAAGGATGGAGTCTTTATTCATATTAGTCGAGGAACAGAAGACCCCCACCGGGTATTGATGGCATTAACTCTAGCTGAAAAAATGTCTGAGGATAAAGATGTGCTAGTTTTTTTTGATATTCAAGGTGTAGAAGTTGCTCTTAAAGATGAGAAAGTAATTGAATTTAGGGAGTTTGAATCAGCGCAAACTTTGTTAAACAAGCTGATTAAAAAAGGGATTTTGATCTACGTCTGTCCGATGTGTTTAAAAGCAGCTAATCACCAACTAGAAGATTTGATGGAAGGGGTAAAATTAGCTCAAAAAGAAGCTTTCTTTAATTTTACTCAAGGACGTATTTTGTCTTTGAACTATTAAGACAACTGACTAATTGCTAATTTGTAATAATGATACAAGTGCCTTAGTTCATTTTAACTATTCACTCAATCTTTTTGTGGATTACTCTCAAGAAATAATAATTCATGAAAATTCGACTTTGTTTAACTGTAATTCTATCGAGTTTCTGCATATTTATTTGTGCCTTTTTTGGTGTTACCTATAACTCATCAGCCGTAGCATTGCCTTTATCACCAACGCAGAAAATCGCAGTAATAGATACTTCTAATGCTGAAGAGCTAACAACAGTGGATAATTACCTCAAATCCATACCTGGAAACTATTACACAGTAGGGAAAGTGGAAGAGTTGCAACAGTTGTTGAAACAAAATCATATTTTTCTGGTGGATGTCAGAGAACCTTTTGAGTATGAATCGGGTCATATTGGTAATGCTATCAATATTCCTTTGCGGACATTGGTGCAAAACCTCGACAAGATCCCGAAAAAACAGCCTGTAGTAGTTTACTGTTCCGCTGGTTATCGTTCCGCAATGGCGGTTATGTCTTTACACTTGTTGGGCTATGAGAATGTGCGAGGTTTCCCACCCAGCATGAATGGTTGGAAAGCAGCTAATACAGCATTGGTAAAATAACTAACCATTAAAAATTCCTAAAAAGCCTGTTTAATCTGCTTTTTTAATGATTAGTTTTTAACTTATTCCCTACTAACGTTATAGTAAAGGTTTTATAAGTTATAAACCGATGGAAATTATTATTGGTTGGCTATATCCCAAGTTGATGAGTACCTATGGCGATCGCGGAAATGTGATCACTATTCAACGCCGCGCTCAATGGCGGGGGTATAATGTGATCGTATTACCCTTGGATCAAGACTCTACCGCTGAGGATATAAAATCAGTAGATGTAATTGTTGGTGGGGGCGCACAAGACCGTCAGCAAGAAATTGTCATGCGGGATTTACAAGGGGCAAAAGCGGAGGCAATGCGTGATAAAATCGAACATGGAACGCCGGGAGTTTTTACCTGTGGTTCTCCCCAATTGCTAGGAAATTATTATGAACCAGCCTTTGGACAAAGAATTGAAGGTTTGGGAATTTTGGATTTAGTTTCTATTCATCCTGGTGAAAATACGAAAAGATGTATTGGTAACTTAGTGATAGAAGTTACAGCTTCACGATTGGCACAGGAAATAGAAGCAATGACAGGGACAAAACCTTATTTAGTCGGGTTTGAAAATCACGGTGGCCGGACGACATTAGGGCAGGTGGAAGCTTTGGGGCGTGTGGTGTATGGTTTGGGGAATAATGGAGAAGATGGCACAGAAGGAGCGTTTTATCAAAATGCGATCGCTACCTATTCCCACGGGCCATTATTACCCAAAAATCCTTTCGTTGCTGATTGGTTAATTCAAACCGCGTTAAGGTTAAAATATCAGCAAGAAATCAAACTTTCCCCGTTAGATGATACCTTGGCAATACAGGGACGGGAAGCAATGTTTAAACGCTTAAAAGTGAATTCACCCAGTGTAGCTGGAGTTATTTAGAAACATGGGTAATGGGTAATTACCAATCATCCATTACCAATCACCAATTACCAGCCTAATAAACTACATTATTTTTTTATAAAATAAGAACGATTTTCGGTAAAATGTCTGATAAGTTACTATAGAAATCCGAAATTGTTTAGTTAGTCATTATTTTAAATCTGTGCAACTTCCTTTCGACTCCGCTCAAGGTAAACCTTCTTTCCCAGAATTTGAAAATCGCTCAAGTTACCACCCCAATCAGGGTTTGCGAAAATTACTTAATCGTCTTGTCATCAAAATGCAACGGGATGAACTGATCAGACAAACGACAAATCACCTGAGAGAATCACTTCAGGCTAATCGTGTAGTATTGTATTATTTCTATGAACAATGGCAAGGGCAGGTAACATTTGAATCATTGAGTGCTGATGAATATTCGATTCTTGGTTTTACCGGACCAAGCGGTTGTTTTAACCATGAATATGCTGCTTTGTACTTAGAAGGAAGAGTAAGAGCGATCGCTGATATAGAATTAGAAGCAATTCAGGATTGTCACCGTGATTTTCTTCGCAGTATGCAAGTTCGCGCTAATTTGGTAGTACCAATTTTGATACCAAGAGGATTATGGGGACTATTAGTAGCACATCATTGTCAAAGTTCCCGTAATTGGACTGTAGCAGATATTGAACTAATGCAAACAGCAGCGCGAACTTTAGCCACAGACTCTAACATTTTAAAGAGTTAAAAATCAAATCCATTAATTCATCCGCGTTTATCTGCGTTCATCTGCGTTTAAATCATTTAAATTCCCAAATTTAGGACTCCACCATCCTTTTGCAGTATGAAAATAAGCCACATCCTTATGTTTGGTATCCTTCCATGAATCCTGACCAGAACACCGCAGCATAGTTTTATTTTGCCCATCTTTGAGGTAACTGTATTCCTCCAAAGGTTTCTTGCATACAGGACAGGGATATGCAGTGATTTTTGCTGAAGGTTTGGGAGCATTTTCATCTGCAGATGTTTTAGTTTTCGGTGCTTCCCACTTTTTGTGAAAATCACTCCAAAATAGCACAATGTTTTCGCAACCACTCACACATTTAAGAAAGTATTTCTTTTTAACTTTACTGCTGGGAATTTTCGCTAAACAGTTCTTACAATCAGGACAACGAGTTTTTGAAGTTTCATATTTACGCTCAACAAAATTATCGTTTTTACCTGTAGTTGATGAATTAACAACCACAGTTTTAGCTTTGGAAAGTGCAGGAACAAAATAACTTTGATTCCAAGTAGTTAGGTAATGTTGCCAAGAGTTTTTTCCTTCAGAAATTGCATCTAAGGCATCTTCCATTTTAGCAGTAAATTCCGCTTCTAATAAATCTGGTAAAGCCTTTTGTAAAAATTCATCAACCTCTAAACCCAAAGCTGTGGGTTGAAGATTATCTTTTTTCAACTCCACATAATTGCGTTTCTTTAAAGTAGCAATTGTCGGAGCATAAGTGCTAGGACGACCAATTCCTTTACGTTCCATTAATTGGACAAGTTTGGGTTCGCTATATCTGGGTGGTGGTTGGGTTTGTTTCTGGTCATGTCCAGCTTTGGCTAAAGTTAGGATTTGTCCCTGTTGCAATAAAGGTAAAACGGCATCTTTGCTCAGATTCAGCCAATATTTTGCATAACCGTAAAATTCAATTACCTGCCCTCTAGCTTGCCATAAGATATTACCTGATTTCGTAATTACCAACGTTTTACGAAGTTGTGCCGGACGACATTGGGAAGCGATCGCTCTTTTCCAAATCATCACATATAGGTTAAACTCATCTTCAGGTAATTCTGCCCGCAATTGCACCGAAGGACGAAAGACATCTGTGGGACGAATAGCCTCATGTGCTTCCTGAGCCGTTTTACTACTGCGCTGCTTGGCTACTTGCTGGGGGACATTCTCAGGGTCATTTTGTTCCAACCATTGACGCGCACTAGCACAAAATTCAGGACTCAACATCACTGAATCGGTTCGCATATATGTAATTAATCCTGCCTCATATAGCTTTTGTGCCACCTGCATGGTTTTGTCAGGGGAAAATTTCAACTTTGAACCGGCAGCTTGTTGGAGGGTAGAGGTGGTAAATGGTGGAGGGGGTTGACGATAAACGAGTTTCCCTTCTAAGTGAATAATTTGATGTGGATGACGTTTTGCTTCCTCAACTAATCTGTTTGCTTCTGCTTCCGAGAGAACGCGCTTAGATTCAGGTTTTTCTGGGTTGTTACTAGCTGCATCATCATGAGTTTCTGTTTCTGGTTCTGATGTTTCTTTCTCAGTATTTGCCGTACCTTTGTAAAAAGCCCGAAATCCTTCTTGATAATCTACCCACACACTCCAATAATCTTGGGGGACAAAAGCCAGAATTTCTCTTTCGCGCTGACAAATGAGGTGTAATGTGGCGCTTTGAACTCTACCTACACTTTTTGCCCCGTTATTTAATGCCCAAACCAGGGGACTACCTTTGTAACCTACCAACTTATCAAGACAATCTCGACATAATCCGGCACCGATTAAATTAGTGTCAAGTTTTCGGGGGTGTGCGATCGCATTTCGCACCGCTGATGGTGTAATCTCAGTATAAACGACTCGTTTGGGGTCTTTTAATCCTAACGTTTCTTTAAGATGCCAAGCAATGGTTTCTCCTTCTCTGTCTGGGTCTGTAGCTAAAACTACTTCATCAACTTGCCTAACAGCGGCTTTTAATTGTTGAATTGTTTCTTTTGCCCGTTGGTCACGGGGGATATAATTGCAGCGAACAGTATTACCATCCATTGTAAATCCTAGTGAATCATCACCCTCATTACTGAGTTCGCGGATATGTCCACAACTAGCGCGGACAATCCAATCTGCACCGAGAATTTGACTCAGTTTTTTGACTTTTCCGGGAGATTCAACCACTAGGAGACGTTTGGGCATAGCATTTATTTTTTATATCCGTTAATTCATCCGCGTTCATCTGCGTTTATCTGCGTTCAATTATTCTTAATATCTTATTCTTCGCACCTACTTACAATCATTCAGATAATCATCCATAATAGCTGGTAACTCCTTTGCTGAACAAGTATAAGTTAGGGATAAAAATGTAATAGCTTTCGTAATTATTTCTTTTCTATCTAGAATTTCTGATAATTGAGAACGAGTGTATTTACCATTCATTGTTTCTAGACTAGCATCAGCGATCGCATCTTCAATTACTTCTTCCTCAATTAAATTTTCCCATTCATCTTCATTCACATAATAGGATCTTTTATTTTCTTTAAGATTAATTTTTTGAATTTCCCTAATTGAATTACGAATAGAAGCCATCCAAGAATTTGTTAATCGCTGTTCTATTTTATTTTTAATCAAGTGAATCAGTAAAATCTTTAAATACGATTCTATATTTCGCAATATTGCTTGTTTACTCATTCCTTCTAATTCATCTACAATTGCTAAAGCATCTGTATAATTTCCTTGTAAAATGCTGTTTCTGAGGTCTATTAATTCTTGAGTCATTTTCATTAACCTCCAGTATAATTTACATATTGATAATAACACATATTTTCCTGAAAAAGCACATTCAGGTAACTTTAAATTTAATGCTTAAATCTCTATGCAATAAGAGTTTTAATATAAAACTCGTTCAGAAATCAAATGGGATTCCTGTATTTTTATAATTGTCAAAATCAGGATATCTTTATTCTAACAATTGCGGCATTCTTGGTGGTGCTGTTTTCCACATTAAATCAATTTCTTCCGGTGTGAGTTGATACGCTTGATTAATTAAATCAGAAAGACGCTGTTCTAATTTTAAAGCTTCGTTTTTCCGGCTGTTAATTTCGGGAACATAATCATTATGTGCTTTACGCAAAACTGTAAAAGCAGATATATCTAGAGGAGGTATAATTTTTTTTGCAGTTGTTTTCCTTACCATTCTTTTTCTCACTTCTTCTACAAAGTCTGGAAATTCCAAAGTAGCAAAATCTTCTAATTTATTGCCCAGTTTCTCAATTTTGTATTCTATTTGCAACCAGTCAAGAACATCTTTATAAACTTGTCCGTTGAGTTTGGTAATTTCAATTAACCGGGTGACAATTGCTTCTACTTCTGCGCGGATTTTTTCTGTGGGTTGTGCAATCGGAATATTTTCTGTATAAATGTTTTTCAGACGTAATACTTCATCTTTACCATGAATTGTATTTCTCCACAACCATGACCACATAAGAGGTGAATTGAGAACAGCAAGCAACCATAAATCAGAACAAGGTAAAGCAAAACAAGTCATGTCTATGAATACATTTTGTTTATCTAAACAAAATCGTGAATGAAAAGCTAAATCCTGCCAAATAATTTTAGGTTCTTCAAAAAGATGATAAGATGATGGTGATGCTTGTAATTGCCACCATGACTGTTTACCTGCTCTAGCCTCTAACTTATTTCTATAAATTTCTAAATGTTCTTTAATCACAGGATATTGTTCTATATCTATATCTTTGTGAGCAAAAATTATCCAAACTTTATCCCATTCAGGAATCCATCTTTTAATATCTTGACCTCTCAATAATGGCTTGATGATTTCCGCGCATTTTGGGTCAGCTTGAACTAATTTATTCTTAGTAGCATCATCTATGAAAAAAGCCTCATTAAAACCTGTTTTTATTCCACATATCGGTTTAACTCCAGCAAACTCCTTTAACGGAACTCCTACCCGTTGAATTTTCCGCATTAAATCATCAACCGCAGGAGGTTCTAAACTCCAAGCATTAGCAGTAAACCGCGACCAAGGAATAGTAAAACTGTTTTCTGGATTCTGCACATATTGAATGAGGTTAATATTTTTCAACTCCCCACGGGGAACAGCACAAATTAAAACCGATTTTTCCTCATTCTCTGTATTTGAAACTTCAGATTTCCTCGCAGCGATAATACAAGGAAAAGTATCAGCGTCTTCAAAAATTGGTGCGTGTCCAAAATCAATAATTTGTTCAAAGACACTTTCTTGAGAAAAGAACCGTCGCAAAGGTTCACCATAACCAGAACGTAACCATTTATTAGTGACAATATAAGAAATAATTCCTGCTGGTTTGAGCAGATTTAAACCCTTTTCATAGAAATAAATATAAATATCTGCAACTCCGTCATAAGTTTGATAATTTTCCTGTAAATAAGGTTTAAATGGTGATAATAACTCCTGACGAATATAAGGAGGATTTCCAATAACCACATCAAAACCACCTTCAGCAAATATCTGGGGAAATTCATTTTCCCAATTAAATGGTAAATCTGTGATTTTTGCATCATTAATGATGGAATTACCGATTTTAATATTATCGTCCAAATAAGTTAAAGTTTTTCCCTGAGTTGCAGTTTTTAACCACAAAGATAACTTAGTAATTTCTACCGACTCTGGAGATAAATCAACCCCAAATAAATTATTACTGAGAATAGTTTTATCTAATTCCATATTTTCTGTAGTTTGATGTTTCAGAAATTGCAAATTATCATTAACTCGTTGATACTGACTTGCAAAATAATCAAAAGCTGCAATTAGAAACGCACCAGAACCACAAGCAGGATCAATAACTCGCGTTTTTACTAATACTTCGTCTCTGTAACTTTGCCAAAATTCAATTTCCCGTTTTTGATTTTCTGCTGTATCTGTAAATTCCCCTAATTTAAACTTTTCTCTTAATTCATCTTCACGGTTTTGTAAATATCCACCAATTGCAACTTCGACAATATATTGCGTAATATAAGCGGGAGTATAAAATACGCCTAACTTTTTCCGTTTACCTTGTTTTCTATCAAATTCCTGTTTAGCAACATCAGCTTTTAATTCTTCTAAATCTGTAATTGACTGCTCAAAAATTCGTCCTAAAATATCTACAGAAACTTCTGAATCAAAATCAAAGCGTGTTAGTTTTTTAAGTTTAGTACATAAAGGATCGGGAATATCTAATTGTGCATCTAAAATTGGATCATATTGAAATAAACCACCATTATAACCGGGTATTGGTGGATCTTCATTACCTTGGTCAACCCAACGAAAAACGGCTTTATAATTTTCCCAAATTCGTCGCGGATTATAAGCATCTTTGCTATCATGAGCTTTAGCAATTGTCTTTTCTGGCAATAATCCTCTATACTCACAAAAAGCAATAAATAAAATTCTGTCTAATGTTTTTTGTGCTTTCTCAATTAATACTTGATCACGGTTAGGAATATTCAACTTACTACCAAAACGAAACCGGAAATCTTTAACTATATTTAATCTAACTTGTTTATATTCTTCATAAAGTTTTTTAGTAATGTCCTCTTGTGCTTCCTCAGAAGTTACTAACAAAGTATCAATTTTAGATACATCTTTAATTGGTAAAAAGTTTTCCCGACAAAGCAAAAAATAAAATCTTTTAAATTCCTCTAAATTTGCCAAATCAACTAATAAAAACTTTTCATAATAAGCCGGAGTTTTATTGGTATGATATAATCGTAATTCTCGATAATTAGAAATAATAATCCAATGACAATCAGGTGTATAATTAGCATAGCGCCAACCCTGATCAACGGCGGATTCTTTTCTTCCTGGTGCGGGTCTATCTAAATCATCTTTTGTCCCTTTTAACTCAATTGGTGCAACAACTTTACCCTGTAATTTTACCTTTCCTTTGTTATTTTCTGTAGCGGTAAAAAAGCCCACAGCAGCATCAGCAGAACCCCCACCGTCAGCAATAGTTTGTTCTGCGTGAATTTCCCAAAGTTTGCCACCACCTGCAATAATGGAAGAATAACCTAAAACATCTTGAAAGATATCTTTGAGAAAATCACCATGCAAAGAAACTTCTTTTACTTGATTAAGAGTCCCTGAATTTAAAGCTTCAATCCATTTTTTAATAATTTTGTGCCGTTCTTCCAAATCTGACGGAAATTTAAAATTAACCAAGGCATTTTTTAACGTCTTTTTCTGAAATAAAGTTTTAGAAAATTGTTGATTCATAACTATAATTTATAAATGTAGATCATTTCATTTAGCTCCCCGACCTCTCAAATAAGTCGGGAATCTGGGTAACATATCAATTTAATGATATCATACAAGAGTAAAAAAGTTTCTAGTACATCACAAAAATCTTTACATCTAAAAAACCTTAACGCAAACCAACATCCTATACATCCTTAAATCCTGTACTTCGACTTCGCTCAGTAACCGGATATCCTGATTCTGACAATAATTAAAAAATGGTACAATATTAATAATCCACAAACCCGAAATGGTAATGCTTCAAACTCCTATCAAAACCTTAACCCTTGATGAATTTCTCAAATTGCCAGAAACCAAACCAGCAAGGGAATTTATTAACGGTGAAATCATTCAAAAACCCATGCCTCAAGGAAAACATAGCACAGTTCAAAGCGATTTTGTTTCTGCGGCTAATACGGTTCTCAAACCCCAGCGTATAGCCCGTGCATACTCTGAATTACGCTGTACCTTTGGCGGTAGATCCATTGTACCTGATATTGCCATCTTCACTTGGGAACGCATTCCCCGCGATGAAAATGGTGAAGTTTCTAATACTTTTGCTATCCCTCCTGACTGGACAATTGAAATACTTTCTCCTGAACAAAGTCAAACTAAAGTTGTGCGGAATATCCTCCATTGTCTTAGTCATGGTACTCAAATGGGTTGGCTAATTGACCCCGCAGAAAAATTAGTTTTTGTCTATTTTAATGATCAACGTATTCTATTATTTGAACTAGAAACAGATAGCTTACCTGTTCCATCTTTTGCAGAATCATTTAATCTTACAGTAGGTCAACTTTTCGGTTGGCTAAATGAATAAATATTCGACATATTCTTTTATTTGAGTTACAAGCATTAGTTAACAATCAACTACAAATTTTATGGATTCTCATTCCCCGTTATGTCAAATAATAGCCCATCGGATTATCACCAGTCCTCAAAAAAGAATTACCTTTGCAGAATACATGGATATGGTGTTATATCACCCAGAATATGGTTATTATTCTAGTGATGCTATCAAAATCGGATTTCGCGGTAGTGATTTTTTCACATCTGCCAGTTTAGGCGCTGACTTTGGGGAATTACTAGCAAAGCAATTTTATCAAATGTGGGAGATTCTAGATAAACCTATCCATTTTGATTTAGTAGAAATGGGGGCAGGACAAGGTATATTAGCATCCCATATTCTCAATTATATACAGCAAGAGTACCCAGATTTTTTTGCAGCAGTCAAATATATTATTGTTGAAAAATCACAAAGTTTAAAACAAGAACAACAACAACGGTTACAAGATTTTGCTGTAGATTGGTGTAACTTGGAAGAAATTCCCTCCAAATCTATTAACGGCTGCTTCTTTTCCAATGAATTAGTAGATGCTTTTCCAGTCCACCAATTTACTTTAGCAGCAGGAGAATTGCGGGAAATTTATGTCACGATTGGGCAACAATCGGAGGAAGAAAATTCTGCTTTACCTTTCGACTCCGCTCAAGGTAAACCTCTATTTATGGAAATAATAGGAGAACCATCAACACCACAATTAGGAGAATATTTTAAGTTAGTGGAAATTGATTTAAGCCAAAATACTTATGAAAATGGCTATCGTAGTGAAATTAATTTAGCAGCTTTGAATTGGTTGGGTATAGTGGCAGACCGCTTGGAACGCGGGTATGTGCTAACAATTGATTATGGCTACCCTGCTCATCGTTATTATAACCCCAGGCGATCGCAGGGAACTCTCCAGTGCTACTACCAGCATCGTCATCATGATAATCCTTATATCAATATTGGGCAACAAGATATCACTGCCCATGTTGACTTTACAGCCTTATCATCTTGGGGTGAACGGTGCGGACTCAAAAACATGGGTTGGACTCAGCAAGGGCTATTTTTGATGGCATTGGGAATAGGTGAAAGGTTTAGCTTGAGCGAAGTCGAAAGGTTAGCTGCACTCTCCTCTCAACAGCAACCAATATCACAGTTGCTACAACGCCGAGAAGGATTACACCAACTAATTAACCCGGGGGGATTAGGCAACTTTGGCGTTTTAGTCCAAAGCCAGGGACTAACTGAACAAGAAGCATCACAACCACTCCAGGGATTAGTCGTACCAGAGTAGAGATCAAAGAGAAAGGTTAAAAATCTCTTTAACAATCCTGTATTAGTCCTGATTGCACTAGCATAACAGAGATGACATTTAAGTCAAAAATCTACCCAAGAGAAATAATTATGAATGCTCATGATCTGTTAGTGCTAGTAACTCTACTTTCCCCCGGACTCTTACTTTCCGTCATCATTATGGTGACTTTTGCCGCTGGAGGCTAGTACCACTTCGCGGAAGTCAAAAGTTAAAAGTCATAAAAGTCATAAGAGGAAAGAGAAAGAAAAAGGAAGAGGAAACGGAAAGAACTTTTTTTATTTATTCTTTCACTTTTCTTTCTCCTGACTCCTGACTCCTGACTCCTGACTTCTTCTACTAACAACTGACCACTGACAAAGGAACGTAAAACATGAAGGTGGCATTTCTGGGAACTGGATTGATGGGACTACCGATGGCTCAAAGGTTATTAGCTACCGATATAGAACTAATTGCCTATAATCGCACCCCAGAAAAATTAGAACCGTTACGGAAAGCAGGGGCGCAAATTGTGACGAAACCCCGCGAAGCCATCCGTGCTGCTGACTGTATCGTGCTAATGCTTTCTAACGCCGCAGCTATTTATCATGTACTTCTGACAGATACTTCTTGGCATACTTTATCAGGACGCAGCATCATTCAAATGGGGACAATTAATCCCTTAGAAAGCCAAGAAATCAGAGATACAGTAGTTGCGGCTGGTGGTGAATATATAGAAGCACCTGTCCTCGGTAGTATTCCCGAAGCTAAAACTGGCAAATTAATTGTCATGGTAGGTGGAGAAGAGGAACAATATCAGCGTCATTTAAAGTTACTCCAACATTTTGGCGAAAATCCTGTATATATAGGCGCTGTGGGTTCGGCATCAAACCTCACCCTGGCGCTCAATCAACTGATTGCTTCTCTCACAACTAGCTTTGCTCTGAGTTTGGCATATATCCAGTTGCAAGGCATTGATGTTGATTTGTTTATGCAGGTTCTGCGCGAAAGTAAACTTTATGCGCCTACTTTTGATCAAAATTTGCGGCGGATGTTAGATGGCAATTATACTAACGCTAACTTACCGACAAAACAACTGATCAAAGAAATAGATTTATTTATCTCGGAAGCAAAATCCTTGGGTTTGAATCTCAACAGCATTGAGGGTGTAAGGCAAATCTTACACGCAACTATGAAAATGTCCTATCCAGAAGATGATTATTCATCCGTATTTCCAGCAATTCGGGAATGGGGTGAAGTCAGTGGAGGTTGAAAAAGAATGTAGAGACATTCCATGGAACGTCTCTACAAGGATTATGACTAAAACGGGATGTCATCTGGATCGGGTTCTGGCGTAACTCCTACAGGGGATGGAGACTGCACAGGGGCGGGTTGGTATGTCGGTTGAGAGGGCGCTACCTGGGGCATTGGGGCTGATGTCGGATAGTTTGATTCATAATTAGTCTGGCTGTAGGTTGGTGGCGCTACAGGGGTTTCATAGGCTGGTGTGGTTCTCGTGGCTGCTGGTGGTGAACTGGTATAAGTACCTTGTCCGATGGCGTGAATCCTTTGGACTGTTAATTCTGCGCGTTTTTCCTTAAATCCTTCGGGGCGATCAATTGTATTCATGCCTAAGCGCCCTTCAATAATAACGCGATCGCCCTGATGATAACTTTGGTGAATCTCTTTGGCTAAATTTCCCCAACCTACGACTTTTAAAGGATGCGTTGGATCTTCTGGTTTTGCTCCCGCGACATGAACGATCATTTCTGTAACTTCTAACCCATCTGGTGTGTGACGCAGTTGGGGATTATCGTAAATTTCTGCCATCAAAATACAACTGTTCATCAATTTCTCCTGATTTTTAATACTTTTTCTCGCGGTGAATTTCACCTCATGAGAAAAGTCAAGCATAATTAGTTAGGGCAATCATCACACGGATCATTGTTTTTCTATATTACACCTGACTAGAACGAGCATTATGTTTTGTCTGTGTAGAACAATTGTACTATATTCCGGTCTGGACTGTGATTTATATGATTAATATGATTTATGTGATTGATAGTTCTGTTTGTTACAGGTATCGCAATTAGACTTTAAACTCTTGAAAGAACTCGACCCTATTTTGCATCCTAGTAGCAGAAGGTCGGCACAAAAAAATAAATATCGCTGCGAGTTTTCGATTGCTAACAACACTTTTGAAGATCCATTTACTACTTGTTTAGAATTTTTCCAGCAAGACCGTAATGGTAATATCAAAGGTATAGTAGCAGTTGATCTGTAAGGATAGGGTGCAAAATACTTTTTGCTGCTTTTGATTATTAAAATTCAAAATTAGCAATATAAAACAGTAAGATAAATTGGCATTATCTAATTAATTTTTATTATTAGGTAATGCCATTCTTGAACAAATGAGTTATGGGTTAAACATTATGATTTTCAATGAATGGCAGTACAGTATTACTAAAGCACAGATGAAGAAATTTGAGTTAGCAATGACTCAATATGCTAGTAAACCAGTTCCAGAAGATGAAAACCAAAAACTACGCCATGAGGCTCGTATTGATTCACTAAAAAGCCAAATTGAAGAGTTTATTGAAGAGATAGAAGAATACGAAAACCTCAAAAATAATCAAGGTAAAATTGAGCGATTGAAATATGATAGTTTAGAAAAATTACCAGAAGCACTCATCAAAGCGCGGATTATTCGCGGACACACTCAAGAGAGTTTTGCCAAACTTTTAGGAGTTAAACCTCAACAGGTGCAACGTGATGAAGCAAATGGATATGCTAGTGCTAGTTTGACAAAACTTTTAAAAATTCAACACACTCTCAATTTAGAAATTCGGGAGGAAATTATTCTTAAATAAATAAGTGTCAATTTATTTTAACTCCTATTTCTACACCATCACTTTTCAATTGTCCATCTTCCATGTAAATAATCCGATCAGCTATATCGAGAATGCGGTTATCATGGGTGACTAATAAAATGGTACAGTTTTGTTCTTTTGCTAACATTTGCATTAATTCCACCACATCACGTCCCGATTGTTTATCTAATGAAGCTGTCGGTTCATCTGCTAAGACTATTTTTGGATGACTGACTAAAGCGCGGGCTATAGCTACCCGTTGTTTTTGTCCACCGGATAAATTCTCTGGATAGGAATTAATATGTTGTGCTAAACCAACGTGTTCTAACATCGCTGTAGCTGTAGCATTAATATCACCATTGAGATGATTTTCATGTAACTCCAAAGACATCCGCACATTTTCTTTGGCTGTTAAAAAACTCATCAAATTATGTGCTTGAAAAATATAACCAATTTGGCGACGCAATTTAGTTAATTGCCCTTTTTTTGCACCGGACATTTCCTGTCCTAATATTTGTAAACTGCCATTTTGGGCAGAACGTAAACCGCCCATTAATGATAATAGGGTAGTTTTGCCCGAACCAGATGGACCAGTCATAATGACAACTTCTCCTGTCTTAATCTCTAAATTAATATCAAATAAGACTTGTTTTTGCAGCGTCCCTTTCCCAAAATAATGATTGAGATTACTAACAGAAATAACTGTTTCTGAACTAGAAATAACTTCAGAAGGAATAGTTGTAACTTCCAATGACATAGTTCCTTACCTTTGCGTGAGATATAAAAATTGTTAGGTTAAAAAATATCCGCCGGATCAGCAGAACGGAGTTTTCGCATCGCTATTGCGCCAGAAACAGTACACATAATTACTGTTAAGAAAAAAACATTAATTGCCCGATCTACCTTCATATATATTGGTAAAAGAGTTGCGGCAAATGTAACTTGATATAACCCAAAAGATAGGAAAAATGCAGGTAAATAACCCAATGCAGCTAAAAACAATGCTTCTTGTAATAAAACTCGCAATAGATAATTATCAGTGTAACCCATTGCTTTGAGAGTAGCGTATTCTGGTAAATGATCAGAAACATCAGAGTAAAGGATTTGATAAACAATGACAATCCCCACAATGAAACCGACTATCACACCCAAGCCAAAAATAAAACCAATACCTGTACTATTAGCCCAATAAGTTCTTTCTTTTTGAGCAAATGTTTCTGGAGTACCAACTTCAACAAAGGGTTTTTGAGGATCTGGATTTAATCCTATTTGCAGTTGTTCTCTAACTTTTTCAATATCAGCGCCGGGTTGAAGAGTAATTAACCCAACTTCAATTTGATCAGGTTTACGAGTAGGAAATAATTGCAAAAAAGTAGAATCACTCATGACAACATTACCATCAGCGGCAAAAGAAGTACCATTTTGAAATACACCCTTGACACTGACATTTTTGCCGCTCAATCCGGCGTTAAACTTGCCAGTTTCTCGGAAAATCTTGCCAATCTCTCCATATTCTGGACGACTAGCTTCATCAAAGAGAACTTGATTCAATTGTTTAAGATAATCTTTCTTGGCTTGAAGTTCAGGAAACTTTAAACCAGGTGCAGTTGGATCTACACCCCAAACTAAAATAGCCCGATCCAGTTTTGTTTCAGGGTTACGCCATTGTCCCGTACCAATGTAAATAGAACTAACTGATTTTACCCCGTTGTAACTCAATGCTTGATAAAGTCTTTCTCTAGAAAAACTTTTAGCTGAAAATAGGGCTTGAAATTGAGGATTAATTAATATTAAATCTGCTTGTAAATTCCGATGAGGTTTAACAGCAGAATCAAATAATGCAGTTTCAAAACCCATCTGAATAAATATTAGTATATCAGCAAAGGCAATTCCCGATACTGCAATTATTAGCCGCGTTTTTTCCTTCATTAATTGTCGCCAAGCCAGGGGTGTTTTCCGAAACATTTTATTAATCATGAGTTTTTTATGCACCTTGACGGGAAATAAATTACAATTTAATTGCTGTTTGTACTTGCAAATTGGTTAAGCCGGAAACTTTTTTGCTATCTTCAGGATTGAGGCGAATTTTTACTTCGATAATGCGACTGTCTAAATTTTCTCCTGGTTGATCACTAAAAACATTTTGGCGTTTGACTTGTAAACCAATTTGTTGGACTACACCTTTTAATTCTCCTGTAAATCCTTGACTGGTAATTATGGCTTTTTGTCCTAATTTTATCTTACTAATATCAGTTTGATAAACTTCTGCTACTACCATCATTGTGTTAGTTTGGGCAAAGTCAGAAATCCCTTGATCACCAATTTTTTCACCGACTTTAGTATGAATTTTGAGAATTTGCCCGTTTATGGGAGCGCGAATATAAGCTGCTTCTAATTCAGTTTCTGCTTTTTTAAGATTAGCGATCGCACTTTCAATTTCTGTTTGTGCTAACTGTACATCTACGGGACGAACTTCAGCAATACTATTGAGTTTACCTTGAGATTCATTAATTTGTTTATTACTAGTAGCATTAATACGATTGAGAGCAACTTTAGCTTCTGCTAATTGTTTATTGGCTGTAGTATTAATGCGGTTGAGAATAGCTTGAGATTCACTTAATGTCTGTTTAGCAGTTTCTACATTTAACCGTTTGCTATCAATTACAGAATTAGAAATTGCCCCTTCAGCAAATAACTGTTGATAGCGTTGATATTCTGATTCGGCATTTTTGAGTTCTGCTGTTAATTTATTAATAGTTGCTATTTGAGCAATTCTATCACCTTCCCATTGGGCTGATATCCGAGCAATATTTTCCTGTTGGGATTGTTTATCTCCTGCATATTGTGCCTTAATTCTCTCCACAATTGCTGACTGTTCTTGAATTTCTCCTGATTTAGCCCCAGCTTTAATTTGTGCAAGTTTAGCTTGAGCAACTTTCACTTGTTTCGTGCTTTGAATAACAGAATTTTTTAATAGATCACGGGATTGTAAAATAGCAATTACTTGTCCGGTTTTAACATTATCACCTTCTTTAACTAATACTTCAGAAATGCGATCGCCATCTAATGCTAAAGGTGCAGATAACTTAATCACTTCTGTGGCTGGTTCTAGTCTTCCTAAAGCGGTCACTATTTGCGGAATAGGGACAATTGGTTTTGATTCTGTGACAGAAGTTTTACCCATTTGTCCGAAATTAGAAATCCCATAAATAGCAATTCCTCCTGTTATCGCAGTGGCCGCAATTATTAAAGCAATTAACCCTTGATTTTTAGGTTTAAACAACAGTTTATAACTCATCATAACTCCCAAAGTGATAAAACAAATTTCTCTACATTTATTGACGCTTAACTACTAACTTTAAAGTCGGTTTTTTGTCGTAAATAGGCTACAATCATCTCTCCTAAAAGCTGACACTGTTCAGAGAAATCAATGTTTTCATTTCCCCATAATTTTTCGAGAACCACACCATTCACAAAACTCAAAACAAAAGATGCTAATACTACATCTGGAACACCTAATAAATCACAGGCTACTTGCTGACATCGTTGATTAGCCCGTTTAAAAACAGTGCTATTACTCAACATTATTTTTGAGTCTTGATGTTGACAAAAATCAACCCATAGATAAGTCCATTTAATTAAATAATCCTCATTTTTAACAAGATATTGACCCAACGCTGCCATCAATTCTAATAAGTTATTTTTGCCTCCAAATTCTGTTAAAGCTGTAATGATGTCCTGCTGACAAATTTCTTCCACCAATTGCTCAAACAAAGCTTGTTTGTTGGGAAAATAATGATATAGCGTACCTGTGGAAACCTTTAAACTCGCAGAAATCTGCCGCATAGTAATCGCTGCATAGCCTTTTTCAGCAAACAAATCAAAACATTTATTGAGTAATTCTTTACGGTATTGTTCATGATTAACAATTTTCGGCATAACAGCTATCGTCTCTATATCGAACGCTCGTTATATTAAATAATATAATAAACCTAAAGTCTTTGTCAAGATATCTTTACAAATTCAGATATCCTAATTCAATAGGATTTACGCATTGACAAGCTCAACCATGAGGTATGGGTTTCGGGCATTTTAACGTGATTTTGTGATGCTTTTTTGAGAAAACTGCTTGCAGCAGCACTTCGCTATCACTGGTCACCTCGAAATGTTGCTATCATTGGAGGTTTGATTAATACTGTTTTAATTGGATAACCTGAATCATTATTTTGGATCAGGTATGCTACGTAAACAAGTATTATTTGACATTAATTTGGATATTCAACCTGGTGAAATTGTGATTATGACTGGACCTTCCGGTTCAGGTAAAACTACACTTTTGACTTTAATGGGTGGTTTGCGTTCTGCTCAAGAAGGTAGTTTGAAAATTTTAGGACAGGAAATATGTGGAGCAAATAAACAACAGTTAACTAAATTGCGCCGTCAAATTGGTTATATTTTTCAGGCGCATAACCTAATGACGTTTTTAACTACCCAAGAAAATGTGCGGATGTCCTTGGAATTGCATGATGAATATCTAAATCATGATATCAACAACAAAGCGATCGCCATGTTAGAGGCTGTCGGTTTGGCAGATCGTATCAGTTACTACCCCGAAAATCTTTCTGGTGGACAAAAACAACGGGTAGCGAACTGCTTGCAGCAGCGCTTCGCTATCGCTCGTGCTTTAGTCAGCCAGCCTAAAATTGTCTTAGCTGATGAACCTACCGCTGCACTTGATAAAAAATCTGGCCGCGATGTTGTGGAATTGATGCAGAAACTTGCTAAAGAACAAGGCTGTACTATTTTGCTCGTTACCCACGATAACCGCATTTTGGATATTGCTGACCGTATTATTTATATGGAAGACGGTCAGCTTAAAGATGTCAATATTAAGGCGAAGATACAGTAAACGACGTATATTTAGTATTTGGGGATGATTAGCTACTCCTTGTCCTGATATTTTTCATAATTATTGTCAGCCTGTTGATTATTTTTGACAGCACCCTTGCTAAATATCTTCTCTGTCCAGAGATAAGGAATTGGTAATAAAAACCAGACATATTCCCACCAACCTTGATCGATAATAGCAACTCCTATTGTTAATAAGGAAAAAATCGGCTCTATCAAGATTTTCCATCTTGTAGAAATAATAATTTCACTATTTAGATCATCGGCAATTAGTCGGTGTTTATAAGTCGCATAATTCCAGTTAATAAATGATATCAATCCAATGAATGCAGTATTGACGCTAAAGCATATTTTCACAAGAGCATTTTCTGGAAAATAAATAACTAGTGTGTCAGAGTAAGGAATTAGAAATATTCCCATCAGATAAAGTAAATAGAGTGAAATATGAATCGTATCTGCTTGTTTGTAATATTTAAACTGTTTGATATGTTCTAACCAGTAGAAACCAACAATCACAAATGCGATCGCGTAGCTAGTGAGTGGTTTTATTTGAGCTAGTAAAAATGCCACAATTTCTGAGTCTGTGGGCTGTTGCAGATTTTCAGGAAAATCAAGAGCTAAGAAGCACTCTGCCATTGCCAGTGCGAATATAATATCAGCTATTCTCTGAAGGTGGACAATAGGCTCTTTCTGATCAGAATTATTGTTTTTATCTTCATTCATTAGTCATATCCAAAAGTGCAGGCTACTTTTAATTTGTACGTTGGGTCAAAGTAAACTTACGGTGGAAAATAAAATTCAAATAACAAGAATTTCGGCATAACAGCTATCGTTTCTATATCGAACGCTCGTTATATTAAATAATATAATAAACCTAAAGTGTTTGTCAAGATATTTTTGCAAATTCAGATATCCTGCTGATTGCTCCGCGAACGCTCACGTTTCACAACCTAACCTACAAATTAAGGCTTTTTCCACTTTTTCAGCAAGCCCTAATTATAATTAAAATGGTGTTTTTACCTGTAAGTGGAAGATTTTTTCTACATGAGGATGCTGAAACCTCAACTCTCTTGCGTGCAGATATAATCTATCAGTATCACTATGATAACCATAGAGTTTATCCCCCAAAATTGCCATTCCCAGTCCTCTTGTATCAGCAGCATGAACCCGTAATTGATGAGTCCGTCCAGTCAAAGGCACAAATTCAACACGGGTATAATCTCCTTCTCTGTTCATAACGCGGAAGTGAGTTAAACTAGGTTTACCTCGTGATAAATCCACTTCTTGATAAGGACGATGATCAGGATTTCCCCATAAAGGTAAATTAATTTCACCTTCATTAATAGCTAGAGAACCTGTCAGCAAAGCTTCATAAACTTTATGAATTTGTCTTTGTTGAAATTGTTGACTTAATTGAGAATGAGTAATTGGATCTTTAGCTATTAAGAGAATCCCGGAAGTATCTTGATCTAAACGATGTACCGCGATTATTTCTTGATTATATAGATGACGTAAACGACTAATTACACTATCTTGATTATGAAAATAACGACCGGGAACAGATAACAGTCCTGATGATTTATTCACAGCAATTAGCCATTCATCTTCATAAATTATTTCTACTTGATTTGGCTTTAATCCTGATAGCAAAAATCCCATTAATGGCTGACATCTTTCCAAGCAAGCACCATAAAATTCTCCAGAAACCTTATTTTCTATAGAAGAATTACCCCACCAAAATTCAGCCATTGCTAAAGGTTTTAATCCATGGGTTGCAGCATAATGTAATAATTTAGGAGCGCAACATTCCCCCGTTCCGGTTGGTGTTCCTCCTGGTAATAATTGCTGTAAAGATAGAGATTGTCCTTGAAAATTAGTTAAGCTATAAGCAGCGTGCATTTCTGTTTGTAATTGCCGAGATAGTTGTTTCCGCTGTTGTTTGAGTTCTGTAATCTTCCTATCTGCGGACGTTATAATTTGCTGTAAAGGCTGTAAAATTTCATTTTGATGGCGTTTAAGATTTCGGCGGTCAATTCCCTGCTGACGGCTTTCTGCTTCTAGTTTTTCCAAAGCAGTTGTGAGAGATTTATCTGTGAGAGTTTGATAAAATTCTTGACGTTGTTTGTGTCGTTGCTGTTTGCTATGATCATGATGTAAGCTCATAGTTTGTAACTGTTGGGTATATTCAACGGACAGAGTTTTATATTCTGCTCTTTCGGGAATTTGTTCAAGGGTAATAATTTCTTGTTTAATTGCTGCTAACTTTGCTAAAATCTGAGTTTCTAATAAAGCCACTTCCTCTCTACCAGGAATTGGTAACACCCAACCTGTAACCATACTATTACCATTTAATAAACCGGAAAATGCTTTAATAACTCTTTGTTCACCATTGGGTAATTCAACTAACAAAATACCATACATTTTTCCCTCATGGGAATAAAGATGATTTTGTTCAAGTTGCTGCATGAGACTATCAGCTATAGCTTCTGCTAAAGGTGTGCGGGGTAATCTCAATATTTCACCAGTTTGGGGACATTTTCCTTCATAGTAATAGTTAGGCTGTGCGGAATAAATGATAAAATTGGATTCGATAAAGTCTGAAAGCGGATGAAGAAGAATCATAAAATGTATATATAAGGCTACTATTTGATTTTTGAACAAGCTGTAAACCGTAAACCCCATCGAATCAACGATTGAGTCTCAGTATAATGAACAACAATCAAACCGGATTCCTATAGCTATCCGCAAAATTAAAAATTGGTTATTTCCACTGACTGAAAATAACCATAAACTAAGAGTAATTTGTTTTCGCAATATTTAAATATCAACATTGATATTTTCTATCTGTCTAGCTGCTTTCTCCCAAAGCTTTGCGGTTTCTTCATCATTCCAGTGAGTTCTCAGATTTTCCGCTTTTTTATGACATATCCGTTCTAGCATCTCTAAAATTGCAGCTAGTGTTAATTGCTCGACTAACCCCTCTAAAGCACTCATGTATTCTTTCATGACAGATACCCCTTTAATTTCTACTGGAAACTGAGGGAATTTTTTAAACTTCCTGAGTTCAAAATTAATACAAGAAGTATAAATTCTCGTCAATTAGTTGTGACTCTTCTATTATCTACCTCATCAGTTGAAGAATTTGCACTTCTTCTTGATTCTCTACATTTGCAGGAAGTAGAGTTGTAATCTACTTTTTGGAGTGAGTTAAGAATCTCTATTTTACCTAAAATTGTGAGATGCTGTACTAAGAGGTTGTTTGAAAAGTATTATATGAAACCCATAATCTCCAAAAACCTAACCCCCCTCCCCCCCTTCCCTACAAGGGAATGGGGGTTTTAAAGCCTCTCCCCTACCAGGGGAGAGGTTTGGAGAGGGGTCTGTTTACACATTAAAAACTTTTAAAACATCCTCTAAGCTGGGATTTCGTGATTTATAGAATTTTATACTTTACAAATACCCTTTGATACTTAAAACACAATATACTGATATAATTATTACATGACAAGATTCATTCATGATCAATTTGCTAAGGACTATTTAGAGGAACTTCTCAAAAACTATGGAGAGGTTCAAGCACCAAGTCGTGTAGCGGGAGAAGTTAGAGAAATTGATGTTTACTTTTCTCCCTATCCCCAAGCAAATCCTAATTTACAACTTTTAGGTTTATTAGGTAAATTTGCATCTACTCCCGCGATTTTTGAACCTTATCGCAATCCGGCATCATCTGATGAGATTTGTGATTGTTTGTTAAAGTTATTAGAAGTCAAAGGAGTGTTAAAAAGAGAAGCGAAACGCAATAAAACTAATCTTCAAGAATCAGAAATTCCGAAACTGTGGATACTTACTCCGACAGCATCACCAGAGATATTATCTAGCTTTAATACTACCTTAAAAACTGACTCTTTACCAGGAATATACTATTTAGGGGCAGCGTTACGTACAGCCATAGTAGTTATTCATCAACTACCACGAACGGAAGAAACTCTTTGGATTAGAATGTTAGGAAGAGGAAATGTTCAAAAACAAGCTATTGAGGAACTAGCAGAATTAACAGTAAACCACCCATTTAGGAGAATCACGCTAGAATTATTGTACAACCTGCAAAAACACCTGGGAGTCAATCAAGAAACCGAAGATAGGGAGATAATTATGAGATTAGCACCATTGTATCAACAGGATAGAGAGTTGGCGGTTCAGGAAGGGAAAATTGAGGGAAAAATTGAGGGAAAAATTGAGGGAAAAATTGAGGGAGAAACTTTGTTAATTATCCGGCAATTAAATCGTCGCATTGGAGAAATTAATTCAGAATTAATTGCCAAGATTCAAAAATTATCACTTGATAAATTAGAAATGTTGGGAGAAGAATTATTAGATTTCACCAAACTTGATAATTTAGAAAGTTGGTTAAATCAAAATCAAGAATAATGTAGTTGGGCTTGAGTTCTAAAATTACAGCACTTTCCGGTGTTATGAGGTACATATCCAGCGGGCAAGATGCCCGCACTACAAGAGTTTCATAATTCAAGTTTATACCTCATTAGAGCGAAATATGCTGTATCTTAGGCTTTAGCCCAACTACAAACTAACTAATTATTAGAGATCATTGTTCCCAGAGCAGCTATCAACTTATCCACGCTTTCAGGACGACTATTAAAACCCATTAAACCTACACGCCAAACCTTGCCAGCAAGTTCACCCAAACCGCCGCCAATCTCAATATTATGCTCAACTAACAACTGCCTGGCTACAGATTTACCATTTACCCCTTCCGGAATACAAACAGTAGTTAAAGTTGGTAGCCTGTATTCCTTTTCAACGTGCATCTTTAAACCCATATCTTCCAATCCTTCCCACAGATACTCGACATTCTTTTGATGACGTTGCCAACAACTAGCTAAACCTTCCTCAGCCACTAAACGCAAAGCTTCCCGTAAACCATAATATAAATTAATCGGTGCAGTGTGGTGATATGTGCGTTCAGTCCCCCAATATTTCCCCAACAATGTCATATCTAAATACCAATTTGCCACTTTAGATTGACGCTTCTGCAACTTCTCCATTGCCCGCGCACTCATTGTAAACGGTGACGCACCTGGAGAACAACCCAAGCCCTTTTGACTACAGCTATAAGCCAAATCAACGCCCCACTCATCCAAAAAGATGGGAACACCACCCAAACTGGTAACTGTATCCACTAACAACAAAGTTCCATGTTGACGACACAACTCCCCCACACCTTCCAAAGGTTGACGAGCGCCGGTGGAAGTTTCTGCATGAACTAAAGCCAAAATTGCTGGTTTATGGGTGGCTACTGCGGCGCTGATTTCCTCTAAATTGAAAACTTGTCCCCAGGGCTTAGTAATAGTTCTGACATCTGCGCCATATCTGCCCGCCATATCTACCAAGCGATTACCGAAATAACCAGCCACACCAATTAATACCACATCACCCGGTTCTACAGAATTAGCTAGAGTGGCTTCCATTGCGGCTGTACCCGTGCCACTGACGGCGATAGTATGGGGGTTTTCTGTTTGCCATGTGTAACGCAACAGGGATTGAATTTCATCCATGAGGGTTAAAAAAGCCGGATCTAAATGCCCTACAGGTGCAGTATTCATCGCCTGTAATACCGCTGGATGAGTGTTGGAAGGACCTGGCCCCAATAAGAGACGGTGGGGGACTTCGAGGGGTTCGAGTCCTAGACGTTGACTATCGTTAATGGAAATGGTGGATGTCATAAACTTAATTTATGTGAGATGAAATTGTAATTAATCGCATCATATAGCGGTATGTGGTCAATGAGTATGCCGAAGTGCGACTAATTAATTAAGGTGCAGCCAAGCCAGGTTTAAGTAATCATGAAGATAACAAAAAGGTTTAAGTCAAGATGGTGTTGTTGGATCTCAAACCCGCAGATTATTAGGTATATCTTAACAGCAACCTCTGACGGTGATCAACAAACAAAGCTGCGCCCTTGGAATCGAGATCAAATAGCACCTGCAAACCCAGTTCTTTGTAAGGTCTTAATTCATCAATATGCTGGAGATATTGCCAATGGACTATTTGATTTTAACCAAATTAATCCATTCTTAGACAATCCAGAATTAGTGATCCAGCGACTCATTTTACCACCAGCATAATTATCGCAATTTCAATAATCTGGAAGACGTTGCATTAATCCTTCATTCTTCTCATTGCCAAAAGAGAAGGATATTTTTTATTATCAATAAGTAATTGACGTTCTAATAAACGAGATTGATCATTAAACCCTAAAATTCTAGCCGTCACTTGTCCTATATTTGTGAGAGATTCAATAGTAGAATTATTCAGTTTAAAATGTTCTCCCCAATTATCCCAACGAGGGTGATAAAAACGCACAAATTCTTTTTTATCTATAATAATTGAACCGATATCACTGCCTTTAAAACGATTACAATAAACACAACAATAAGCTAGATTATCTATATTTGATGAGCCACCATGTTTGATACTAATAATATGATCAATGGCACATCCTAAAATAGTATCATGTTCAGCAATCAGGCAATATTCACATAAATTATCTGCTCTTTGAGCAACTAAACGGCGAAGTTCTAGATTTAAATAAGGACGCTCCATAATTGAATTTTAAGCCTTTTCGTGAATAAAATCATAAGCCCTAGCTTTTGCTAGTCTTAATAAATGTTCTAAAATCAAATAATGATCTAATTCTGATTTTTCCTCTGAAGAAATTCCATCAGTTTTTTCTCGAAAAATCAAATCAGATACTCTTTCTTTTACTGTTTCTGATACTTGAAATTCAACTAAACTTTGAGATGTTATGCCAGCAGCGAGAAAGTTGATTATCTCTTCATAAGCTGGATTAATGCTGATTGATGTTTTCATGATGATTAATTATCTCCTTTTTTAATGGGGGCGGACTACCTGTTGGGGAACGATTTTACGCCATTTGAGGCTTGTCATCGAAGGATTTACCCCGAATTATTGAGCGGTTACTAAAATTGTATGATATGAGACGAATTTTAAGAAAGACTTCAGTTGTTTTTGTGCATCACGATGCTTTAAGCCACTGAGAATTTCATAATAAGTAATGATGCTAATGTTAAGTTTACTATAAACTATTAAATATGCCTCAAACCGCTCAACAACTAAGCTATGATTGCGGAAAAAAAATGATAAAATATTGGTATCAATCAAAGCTGGTTTCATCACTTCTCCTTTCAAAAAATGCCTGTTGACGACGGATGTTGATTTCTTCACTGAAATTAGCAAATGTCTCATCTGACATATCATTCCAACAGCCAGCAAACTGCATAGTTTGTTCTAGTGAACCTGGAGATGATTCTCCATTCAATCGCCAATAATGAATAAAATTATATAATTCTTCTAATTTATCTTCTGGAATGAGATTAATTTCTGTGATTACTTTGGTGCGGATGTTTAATAAATCCATAGAGCAAATAAATGTAGAGAATTGACAGATACACTAATTATATAGCCTGTGTTCTTTAAGAACCAAAATATTTTCTAATAAATACGATCGCTCTCCCCAATCAGATAAATTGGAACAAAGAGCGATACCCTCAGTCAACGCCCTAAATAGCATTAATCACCGTATTTCCGGCCGCGCCATTCTTTGGGAGTGTGAAATGCAGATAAAAAGATGCGTAGTACCGCTAAAGGGTCAGCCAAGGGTGAAAGCCAGAATAACCAACCACCGTTGGCATCTTGGCGATCATAAGAGGGAGCGATCGCTAATAATAAAGCAAAGCGAATCACCACCAAAAATATATTCAATCCTAACAACAACATCGCCGGCAACGAAAGCACCAAACTAGGAAGCAACAAATAACCCAATAAAATCAAAAGAGGTAAACCCTGCACCGCAGACAATAGCCATAAATCCCCCCAAATCTGAGCAGGAGAAGCAGCATCTTTCAAATCTAAACTGCGTCCCCATTCATTCCAAGTTTCTAACGCCCCCTCATACATCCTCACCCTTAGCACCTTAGCACCATCTAAAAAGCCCACCTTAAAGCCTTGATAGGCAATATTCCGCGCCAAAGTCACATCATCACAAAAAGAACCTTTAGCACTGCTATAGCCATCCACAGCCCTTAATACAGACCGACGACATAAAAAACACTGACCATTAGCCATGACCCGTTCCGGTTGTTCAGTATAAATACCCGTAGGATCAAATCTATACAACAACGTCATTAACAAAGCCGGTTGTAACCAGCATTCTCCCGGATACTTGAGAATAAACTGCGGTGATAAAGATACTAAATCATAACCTTGAGCGATCGCAGTTTTCACCAAACTCGCCACCAAACCAGGATGGGGTTGAATATCTGCATCCATACCCAAAAACCATTCACTCCCCTCAGATGTGAATAAAAACCCATTATGCAACGCCCAAGGACGACCAACCCAGCCAGAAGGTAAGGGGTCATCTGTGATTACCCGAAAGCGGGGGTCTGTTATTTGTGCGGTTTTCACCAAGTCGGGAGTACCATCTTGTGAGCGACTATCAACCACAATAATTTCCCGAACTTCGTAACTTTGGCGACTCAAACCAGCCAACAGTGGACTAATTCGCAACGCCTCATTTAACGTCGGTACAACTACGCTCACAGTTCCCAAAAGTTCTGGTGTCGGTTGTTGTGGTTCGAGGGCTGGATAACGTCCTGGACCTTTGAGCAACCGGGAAAGCAAAATGGCTGTTGCAGGTACTTGGATAAGTAGCAATAGAAGCGGAATAATATTTAGCAATTTTAACCCTGACTTTTTTGTATAAAGTAGCTAGTTTAGATTTTCGCGCAATTTAGGCAAATTAACTTAACAGTATTGGAGTGATGCCAAAATTGACGCAATACTTTACGAGAAATAATGTGCTTGACACTCCCCGGTCTAAGAGGATGTTTTAAAAGTTTTTAATGTGTAAACAGACTCCTCTCCAAACCTCTCCCCTGGTCGGGGAGAGGCTTTAAAACCCCCATTTCCTTGTAGGGGAGGGGGGTTAGGTTTTTGGAGATTATGGGTTTCATATAATACTTTTCAAACAACCTCTTAGCTTTCTTTTTGTGTAATTGGGAAAGAGGTAATTGGCAGAATTTCTTCTCCTATTCCCTCTTCCCTCTTCCCTATTTGAAAGCAACTTTCACATTAGCAACAGCAACTTCTTGAGTAGCTGCTTCAATATTCACCGTTGCAGGTGTACTAGAACCTTTATACCACAGCAGCACAGCCGGAGCTACACCCAGTGCCACACCTAGCAGTACAGGAATAGGAAACCCAGCGGCTAAACTCATGACTGTGGCAAAACCAAAGTTACCCAAATAAACCAATAAAGGTACATTTAGTTGGTAATGGTCTAACTTAACCGGATTTTTGCTCCATAACAAAGCCGCTACAGTCATAAATAACGAACCAGTACCCATCCAACCCGCAAAGTTTTGATAAGGCATTCCAAAGAAAGCCCCCGGTTGGTGCCAATACCAGAAGGGAAGGGAAGTTTGACTCATGGCTGGGTCAAGCACAAAATCCCAAGAAGTGAGTAGTAAAGCCCCTAAACCAATAGCTCCCACGTGACGGAACAAGCTGGGTTTTTTATCTACTTCTAAACCCGCACGAGCCAACACATAAGAAACTAATCCCACATAAAACCAGGAAAGGGGAATTGTAAAAGGGACCAAACCGGAAATTTTATAACCCAGACCGCTCAAATAGCTATAGTAGCCAAAGGGAAAGCCTGTGCTAGTTCCTAGTAATTCGCTAGTTAGGGAAATTGATAAAGATGGGATTAAAAATCCTAAGGCGCGTGCTAAACCTAAAGTTCGGTAAGCATAAAGGAACACTCCCAGCGCCCCCAAAATCATATATACCACACCGCCACCCGCCATACTCCACTGCATGACGCTCTGTCCGACTTCTGATAAGCTAACAATTAGTTCAGCATTGGGAATAACAATCAATATCCCCACCAGTCCAAATACCATAGAAACGATATGACCAATTAGGCATACGCGCTCGACGATAACAAGTTGTCTCATGATCAATCCTTAATGATATGCCAGATGGCTATTCAACTGCTAACAGTTTACAAATATTTATGAACATATTTAACTAAATGTTGATCTTTATTCTCTTAAATTGGGAATTAGGGATGGAATTCAACATTTAGAAACCTTAGTAGTTCAGTAAATCTGTGAAATAATCAATGAAACCGATACTGATGACATCAGTATAGAACGATTTGTAACTGAGTAAGGTACAGAACTTTTACATTTATCAACTGCTTAAAGCCTGTTTTATTCCTAACTCCTGCTATATGTCAATTTTGAAAAAGATACCTTGGTTTTCCTTAACACTTGTATTACTGAGTTACAGTACATTGGGCTGGATAATACTTGAAGAAAAAGCCCCGTGGTATGTACGGCTGATAACTGCGGTAACTATCCTGCTGTCCCTGATATTGCTCACTAACCCTTGGCTAAAACTAGATGATTATTCTCATATTTTCTTCAAGTCAAACGCTAGGACTTTTCTTGTGGCTATCTTAGCAGCTTTCCTATTTTTTCTAATGATTGCCTGGTTTCGGGTATTTCTTGATACTTTACTAATTTTGTCAGCGACCATCCTAGCCAAAATAGACTTCCAATCAGTTGGTTTAAAACCAGCACTAGCTTTTGGCTGTATATCTTTTTGCTCACTGTTAGGACTAGGAATGGGCGCACTTATCAATCACTACATTTAAAAGTAGTCATTAGTCATTAATTAATTAATAACGAATGACCAATGACTAATAACGAATTAACCAGCTACAGCTTCTACGAGTTCTGCTGCTACTGCATAAACGCTAACTTTCTTCTGGCTTTTACCTCTTCTTTCAAAGGTAACTACACCGTCAATCAAAGCAAACAAGGTATCATCACTACCAATACCAACGTTGTTACCAGGATGAACCTTAGTACCACGTTGACGGACTAGAATATTACCTGCGCGTACAGTTTGTCCACCATAACGTTTTACACCTAGTCGTTGAGCATTCGAGTCACGACCGTTCCGCGTACTACCAGTTCCCTTCTTATGAGCCATGATTCCCTCTTTTCTATTTACTTTATTTATCCCAGGTTGCTAGTTATCCAGTTTAGGCTGGGAAAAAAGTAATTGGTAATTGGTAATTACTCTCTATCACCTTTTCCCCCTTGCCTAACTAGCAACTTAAACCTTTTTTTATGATTCTTCAGATGATTCGTCAGCGGTTTCTTCCACAAAGTCAGTATCAAGAACGGGAAGTTCAGGACTCGTTGGTGCTTCTTCGTAAGCTAAAACTTCGCCGTTGAGATTGATAGAATTAATCAAAAATCTGGTAATTTCCTGGCGATGTCCCCGTTTTTTGCGGGTTTTCTTTTTAGGTTTCATCTTATACACCAGGACTTTGCGACCTCTAAAGTGTCGCATAATTGTCCCTTCCACGGTTGCACCTTCTACTAAAGGTTGTCCAATGGAAACTGCGCCTTCGTGATGTACAAGTAATACTGCGTTGATGGTAACTTTTTCATCTGGTTCAGCGGTTAGTAGTTCAATGTCGTAAAAGCGACCTGCTTCTACTTTCATTTGTTTACCGCCAGTTTCAATAATCGCGTAAGTCATTAAATTGTCCTTGAGGTTGCCGTACAGGTAGCTGGCTATAATCTCCTGTAGAGACGCTATCATTTATAGCTTTGCCAGCTTTTGCAGTATGTCTACCTGATCCGAGCAGGAATTAGACAGACAATCTACTATATTACCTGATTGATGGTTAATTAGTCAACCTTTGAGAAAATATAATTTTATTTCTCGCTGATTTCCGAAAAGATAATTCTGGTGTTTGTAGTTAACCGTGACACAGACGGAAAATTTTTTAACTAATCTGAGCAATTTAAATAGGGTTGCTCAGATTTTTTTACTATTCACTTTCAGATTTTTCATAAATAATTTAAGAAAATTGTAGGTTGGGTAGAGGGAAGTGAAACCCAACAAAATCGGGAGAATTTTAGAAAAAGGTGATAATTGTTACGAATTATCAATGATAATTTAGTTAATACTGAAAATAAAAATTAAATTTTTATTAGATAAAGATGAAAAGAATTGAAGTTGAACAAAGAACTATTTTTGTGGGTTTAGCTGGTAGTCATGGTTATGGTTTAAATCGTCCTGAATCAGATTATGATTATCGTGGTGTATTTATTGCTCCTAAACGCTATTATTTAGGCTTTGATAGTATTGAACAAAAGGATTCTGGTTGGGATGAACCGGGGATATTTCCGTTTATAGATGGTAATGAAGATACGGTTATTTATGAATTAAGAAAGGTTATTCATTTATTAGCTGGTGCAAATCCCAATGTTTTAGAATTGCTGTGGTTAAATAATTATCCTTTTTTAACAAATGTCGGACAACATTTAATTAATCACCGTCATTTATTTTTGAGTAAAAAGGTAAAGCATACTTATTCCGGTTATGCTTTTGCTCAAATTAAGAAGATGGAAACTCATCGTAAATGGTTGTTAAATCCACCTACGAAGAAACCTCTTCCTGCCGATTTTGATATTACAGATGAAGTTCCGTTAAGTAAAGATGAGTTAAATGCTTTTTTGGAATATCTTTATCTTTTGATTAGGGGGAAAATTGAGTTTTTGGAAGAATCAGAACAGTTATATAAATTGCTGACTGGGGATATTGATTTTAAAGGTGTTTTGAAACAGTACACTTTAGCAGATGAAACTTTAGCATATACCCAAAATTTAACTCATAGCCGTAAAGATTTTATTCGCCTTTTGCAAAAAAGTCAAAGTTATCAAATTGCTTTAAGAGAATGGAAGGCTTATATATCTTGGCAGGAAAATAGAAATCCTGCTAGAGCCGAAATGGAAAAAAAATCAGGTTATGATTTAAAACATGGAATGCACTGTATTCGATTACTACGCAGTGGGTTGGAAATTTTGCAGCGGGGAGAAGTGACTGTAGATAGAAATTTAGCTGGTGATATTGATGATTTAAGGGCTATTTTGCGAGGTGATTATAGTTATGAGCAATTAATGAAAATGGCGGAAGATTTGGTTGCTCAAATGGATGTTTTTTATGAGCAATCTAGTTTATCACATCGTCCTGACTTGGAGCAAATCAATGATTTGTGTATGGAGTTGGTGGAAATGCAAGGTTGGTAAGAAAATCTGGAAATTGGAAAGATGCCTGGGGTACGCTTCGTGGACGTGGCTAAATAAACAAAATTCAACTGCCTAAACTTGCTAGTGATATTTATGCTGTGGGCATGATTGGTATTCAAGCCGTAACTGGATTAGTGCCAGGACTATTTCAGGAAGACTCGAATACTGGGGAAATTATCTGGGGTATAATTCGTTATTACTTGAAAGATTATCAAGGTGCGATCGCTTTATATAATGAATCAATTAATCTTGATCCTCATGATGCCAGAACCTACCAAAATAGGGGAATTGCCCATTATAAATTAGGAGATAAACAAGCAGCCATAGCAGATTTTAACCAAGCTATCAAGATCAATCCTAACTTTGCCGATGCCTACCACCAGAGGGGAAATACCCGTTCTGATTTAGGAGATAAGCAAGCAGCTATAGCTGACTTTCAGCAAGCAGTGAAACTTTATCAACAACAGGGAGGGAATGAAAAATGGTTAAAAATAGCGCAAGATAGAATTAGAGAATTACAAAAAGAGTGAAAGTATCTATTCCATATCCCCTTCTTATGCAATGTAATTATAATATATCAACTAAACAAATATTAAAAAACAAATTCAATCAAGATGCCCAAATTAAATATTGGAAAAAAAATAAAACAACAAATGAGTAAAAGGGGTTGGACAGAAGAAATGCTTGAATTAGTTTACTTAAATCCTGGTAAAACGGAAAAAACAAGAGATAAAAGGTATAATATAGATGGTACAAGAAAAGATGATCATGCTACTGTATATTACAGGAGTGATGGTGCATACATTGTCTGTAATGACATCACAGGTGATGTAGTTCAGGTAAGTGATATTAATGATCCTAACTGGATTGAAAAACAATACTAAATTAAATGTTGATTAATAAATATCAGGAATATTTTCACTAATAAGTAAATTCAGGAGTACAAACATGAAATTAATTGATAAATATCAAAAAACAGGATTTATTAAAGCTGGAGAATTGCTATTAACTCCTGCTAATGCACTGGAATTTATTAACGAAATTGCCGAAGGAAATATTTCCGTTTTAGGTGTAGATTTATGGTATTATATCAATAATCAAATATCCGAAGATCCTGGATCATTAGATTTAAGTGAAATTGATGATCCTCAACAAAGTGTATCTCTAGCTAAACAATTTATTACCCATAATTTACCAGAAGGAACAGCTTTTGTTTCTTTGGTTTTGAATGACTAAAATTAAAAGAATGCATTAGATAATTTAGAAGATTACTAGCAAAGAAATTAACCGACATCAAAAAACCCCTATAATCGCCATTACATAGAGGTTTACAAGCTAAACTGCTCATTTCCAGATTGGGCTTGGTTGTATTTTATGATATTACAAAAAGTCTACCCGCCAGGTAATTAATTGAGGTTATTAACTGGCTTTTCGGTGGGAGCTATTGCTGTTTTGGGAATTTCAATGACTGGGTTATTTAAAGCCACCATTAAAGGCGAATCTGTGGCTGTTGGTGTTAATTCTGTTGGTTGTGTTGTGGCTATTTCTACCATTCTGGAATTACCTGGGAATAAACCAGATATTGTTCCCAGAATACAAGCCGCAGCGGCTGCACCACCTAACATCCAGTTCAAGCGATAACGGCGATTAACACGCGTTAAAACTTGGTTAATCGTTACCTCTGATGACTGAGCAGTTGCGGGAACAGGGATGTCATGTAAACCCTTTCTAAGATTTAACAGTCTCTTATACAAGCACTTAATAGAAGTATCAGTTGAAAGCCACTCTTCAACTTGTCTGCGTTCAGTAGCTGTGACTTCGCCATCCAGGTAAGCACTTAATAACTCGAAACAATCGCGCTTCTCCATATTTATAGTACCTGTTGATTCATTTTTGCTTCTCAATGGCAGAAAATATATATTTTCGTTGACAGTCCTTAATATTTCTTAAAATCTGCCATAAAATTGAGGAAACATGATGTAGATTATGTATCTAGATAGGTTTGCAATTGAGTTTGTAATCTTGATCTGGCTCTGGCTATTCTAGATTTCACCGTTCCCAGGGAAACTCCGGTAATTTCGGCGATTTCTTCATAGGCCAGTCCTTCAATTTCTCTCAAAACAATTGTAGTCCGAAAAACCTCTGGTAAATCAGCGATCGCTTCTCGCAACTGTTCATAAAATTCTCTGGTCGTCATTTCCTCATCTGGACTTGGGGTATCACCGGCAATTTCCCAATCCATTTCCCCGTCGGCTAACAATCGCGGAGCATCTAGGGAGAGAGGACTGGCTACCCGTTTGCGTTTACGTAATTCATCATAAAACAAATTAGTGGCAATCCGACTTAACCAACCTCGGAACTTGGCAGGTTCTTGTAGTCGGTTAATATTTCGGTAGACACGAATCCAAACTTCCTGGGCTAAATCGGCTCTATCAGACCAATCGGGGGCTAAATGATATAAAACTCGATCAACTTGAGTCTGATAGCGGCGCAATAGTTCTGAAAAGGCAGCACGGTCTGGACGCAATCCGACTTGACAGCGTAAAATAAGGTCGTGGTTTGAGAGTTTGTCAACTTGCACCGATGCTGCTGGGTAGGTGGCATCAACTGTTGACCAAGATACACTAATGGATTGACTCATGGATCGGTCTAGCTTTAAATCACTCCTTCCTATTAGACTTGATCATTGGTCAAAAGTTCCTCAGTAAGGTGACGGATTTATAATCGGAACACGGAAATAAATATAGAAAGGAGTTTTCAGGGTTTTATTGGTCATAAGATTAGGGATGGGAAAGGAAGACAAAAGAAAACACGGATCAAATTTTTGTGAGGTTGGGAATAGTGATCAGATTGAAAACTGGCCACTAAATACTTGACTAGTAACTGGTAATAGGCAATAAATAATGGCTAATTGTCAATTGTTAATCAGTAAAATTCTCACCTCCAGCTAAATATGTCAGGGATAAATAATAGGCGATGGCAATGGCAAGAAATGAATCTGTAGCGAGTATGGTCATGTTTCTCTGTTTTGGTACAGCAATTTTATCTCTGGCTGTCCATTGGCAAACGATGAGAACAACAGGGCAGTTAAATCAATCTGCATCCACAGAGGTTTATCCCCAGGGTTCACCAGTGGAAATTGGGAGTAGTGCCATTGCGGCTTCTGTACCTACCTCTCCCCAAAAAGCTGCGGTGATTAACTTGGATTCTCCCTGGAAAACACAGAAATCAAGCCTGGATGCTGTTACAGATCCAGTTAATAATCCAAAGCCATCAGTACCGGACTTAAATGCAACTAAAGTAGTTGTAGATTTAAGCGATCGCCGTGTTTATGTTTCTCGATATGATGAGGTTATAGCTAGTTACCCAATCGCTATCGGTAAAAAGGGCTGGGAAACACCAACTGGCGATTTTAAAATTATCCACAAAGAACATCATCCTATCTGGCGACATCCAATTACAGGAGCTATCTTTGAGGGTGGTACTGATAGTCCTTTGGGGGATAGATGGATTGGTTTTTGGTCAGACGGCCGGAATGAAATTGGCTTTCACGGGACACCAAATGTTGACTTGGTAGGAGCGGCAGTTTCTCATGGTTGTCTAAGAATGCGTAATTCTGACGTGAGAATGCTGTATAGCCAAGTAAATATCGGCACACAGGTATCAGTTCGTGAATAAAAATATTAAGTAATTGATAATTGTCAATTAAACCGCGTTTACTTTGAAACCCATAGTTTTTTCTTAATTGGGTTTTATTCCCAAATCCTATACTCTTCCCTGTTCCCTGTTCCCTGTTCCCTGTTCCCTGTTCCCTTTTGAAAAACTCCAGTTTTCAACTTGGACGAGGTTTATCAATTATTGTGGCTCAAAATTAGCCGCATGGGTCTGAAGCAATGTACTAACTTGGGTTAAAACTTCATTGCCAGTGGTCTTGTTCAATGCTTGACGTTCTGGGAAGAAATCTGGTGTATCTAAATACTTACAGATGGCTTCGCTAACTTGTTGGGATATTAAAGCATCAAGTTCTGTGTTAGCTCTTTCTCGTTGATATTTCGCGCCTTCTTCCGTCGTTGCATACAGAGGAGGCAGCCTGTTCAGAGCATAGGCGGTTATATCGCCCACATCTAGAGAAATTTCGCTGGTTGCTTCAATTTCTGCTACTTTGGCAATGACGTTGCTGAGTACCAATTCTTCCATGACGTTGATAAATTGTTTGCGAGGTACTGCTACTACTTCACCAGTCAACAATGCCCCCATGAGGCGATCTAAAGCCATGTACTCTTCGGTTAGCAGTTCTGAGGCGTTACCGCAAATCCGCCCAACTTCTGCTTCCATTGCTGGTGTCAAGCAACCATCTTGAAGAGCTTGTGCTACTATTTTTTCAATACTCATAAAACATTGTGGGTAGTATGGAAGGAACACAGGTTAAAAGTATATATTTCTACTTATAAATATATACTTTGCGATAGCCAAACTAAACAGATATGCTATCAATCACCCAGAATACAATAGCAGAATCAATCACCCAGAATACAATAGCAGAATTAGTCCAGATTAGGGAATAAATCAGGGTTTGAAGTCCCCTATTACTGTGCTACTGAATTATTTATCTTACCAAATTATACCACTTACATATAAGTATTTTGGGCTAAAAAAGTCACAATATCAATACCTTCGCCAAATTGAAAAAAGCCTATGGCAAAGATATTGAAGATGAGAAACTTAATCAATTTGTTGAGATTTCCAAGGGATTGGATCAACAGATTGTCCGTTTACATACAAACCCCAGTGTAAGTGTGGTCCGGTAGATGCGCCAGTTGAACCGACTGCACCAATTTTTTGCCCTGCTTGCACAAAATCACCTTCTTTGACATCAATCCGACTTAGGTGCATGAAAATACTGATAACACCTTGACCGTGATCAATGCCGACTACGTTACCATGAACGCGGAAGCCTTGGGATACTGTACCAACTAAAGCCACTTTCCCCGCCGCTGGGGTAACTACAGATGAACCTGTTGCTCCTGCATAGTCTTGTCCACGATGGTAGTAGTCATTGGCAAATTCGCCATTGTAGTAGCGACGGACACCATATTTAGTAGAGGTTCGCCCCGCGTTGGGGGTGAGAAACAGGCCATGCCAATATTTTTTCGGTGTTTGTAAGGCTTTTAATTCTTTTACTCGCTTGAGTTCGTATTCGGTAGCATTAACTCCAGCTTTTCCGGGTGGTAAGGTGATGCGTTGCACGGGAAATTTGCGATCGCGCACTTTTATTGATAAGTTTTGTTCTTGTCCGTCTTGGGAAATTCTGATTGTTCTCACTCCAGCTTTTTCTAAGGGAGTTGTGGGAATAAAAGAACGGTATTGACGAGGGGCAATTTCAAAAGCTGGATATGTTGTTTCCCCAACTGTTACTGTGGGGTTACTAATCTTTTCTTGGGAATCTGCCTCAATTACTACGGAAATTGTATCTCCCAATTGGGGATTTTTAGGTAATACCTGTATTTCTAAAGCTTTTGCGGGTAAGCCTAAAGCTATGGGAACAGTGGCAATTATACCTATTAATATTTTGGTAGGGTTGATGATACTAAAACCTCGCAATTTATGCTGTGGATTAATAGTGTTAGTCATGGTGGTCATAGGCTAATAAACAAATTTTTGCTACTGTTAATCAACAGACCAATTTATGGTAGTTCGTGTTTCCCTACTAAGTCAACAGATTTAGCCAGTAAAAATTATGGAGAAGAAGTATTCCTCAACGCTGACCAACTACTAGCAATAGGCATTCTCCAACCAGTCCCAAAAGCGCGGTCAGTAATTTTTAATCCCGGTGCTGCTTGTCGGCGTTTAAACTCCGCACGAGATAATAATTGTAATACTCTATCTACAATTGCCGGTTCATGACCTGCGCTAATAATTTCTGTTGCTGATTGATGTTGATGAATCAAACGGTCGAGAATATCATCTAAAATTTCATAAGGTGGAAGAGAATCTTGGTCAACTTGACCCGGTTTAAGTTCTGCGCTTGGTGCTTTCGTGAGAATATTTTCGGGAATAACTTCTTTTTGTTGATGAGAATTTAACCATTTGCAGATAGAATAAACGCGAGTTTTGGGAACATCAGCAATGACTGATAAACCACCATTCATATCACCATAAAGGGTGCAATAACCAACAGCAACTTCTGATTTGTTGCCAGTAGATAAAAGTAGATAGCCAAATTTATTAGAAATTGCCATTAATAAATTACCACGAATTCGAGATTGCAGGTTTTCTTCCGCAATCCCAAATTCTGTTCCTGCAAATAATTCATCTAGGGAATTATCAAAACCTGCCATTAATTCCCCAATAGGTAAAAGTTGAGTTTGAATATCTAAATTTGCTGCTAATGTTAAAGCATCACTAATCGAATGTTCCGAACTATAGGGAGAAGGCATTAACACACCAATCACATTTTCCTTTCCTAATGCCGCAGTCGCAATAGCCGCAACTAAAGCGGAATCAACTCCTCCACTTAAACCCAATAATACTTTAGAAAAGCGACATTTACCAACATAATCTTTTACTCCCAAAACCAAAGCATTCCAAATTTCCTCATCTTCAGATTCATCAACAGGAGAAATATCACCGAAATCTAAATCTTGTTTATTGCTATTAAATTCAACAGTCAAAAAGTCAGATACAAAACCTTTTGCACGACAAACAATTTCACCTTGTTTATTTAAAGCAAAACTGCGTCCGTCAAAAACTAAATCATCATTTCCACCAACTTGATTTGTATAAATAATCGGTTGCTGAAAATTAACTACACTATGTTTTAACATCGCTTCTCGCAGATGTTGTTTACCAACAGTGTAAGGTGAAGCGGATAAATTCACAATTAAATCTACTCCTAAATTTGCTAAATCAGCAATAGGATTAACCGCGTAACTCCGCTTACCCCAAAATTCCTCATCATTCCATAAATCTTCGCAAATTGTTACACCAATTTTCAGATGATCTAATATAAAATAATTGGCTTCTACTCCTGGTTCAAAATAGCGTTTTTCATCAAAAACATCATAGGTAGGTAATAGCCTTTTATGGAAAAATTGCTGAATTTTACCATTTTCTAATAAAGCAATGCTATTAAATAAATTTTTTCCTCCAGAAATGTGCGCTTGGGAATTTTTAACAACAGTTCCCACTAATACAGCTAAATTTGCAGGTAAATCTTCAGCTAATTTTTGCAATGTGTTATCAATTACTTCTATAAAACTAGGATTAACTAATAAATCCCTCGGTGGATAACCACAAATTGATAATTCAGGTGTTAATAATAAACGAACATTTTCTGATGCTGCTTGTTGTGACATTTCCAGGATTTTTTGAGTATTTCCTGGTAAGTCACCAATAATAGGATTAATTTGAGCAATAGCAATTTTCATGATCATAAAAAAGAGAATAAAGAATAGATAATCATCCGTATTTATCCGCGTTTATCTGCGTACCCTTCGGGAAGCAAGCTACGATTATTCTTTAAATAAACACCAAAGGTTTATCTTTAAAGGGTGCGAATGCTTCTTTATCAAACTTATACAAACTGGCAGGACGACCCGCACCTCGTGATACTTTAATTCCGGTATCTGATAAAAAACCTAACTTTAGTAACCGCGCTCGAAAATTAGAATAATCGGCAAAATTTTCCCCTAAAACTGTGGTGTATAGTTGATACAAATCGTTTAAGGTAAAAGTTTCTGGTAAGACTTCAAAAGCTACTGGACTATATTCTAATTTGTTTTTTAATCTTCCATGTCCATAGGTAATAATTTCATTGTGGTCAAATGCTAATTGTGGTAATTGTTTGACAGGATACCAAGCAATACCTGCGACTTTATCAGCAATTAATTCTGCTTCTTCAAATCTGACTAAGGCAAAATAACTAACTGATAAATAACGGACTCCGTAGCTATCAATTTTTTCCCTGGGGTCACGATTTGGACCACCAAAAGTATAAAGTTGTGCTAAATAAAGATTATTTACCTTTATTTTCTCAGCCATAATCCGATAAGCAGCATCTTCTAAAGATTCTCCTTGACAAACTAAAGTGCCAGGAAGACTCCAATGATTTAAAAATGGTTCTTGCTGTCGCATGACTAAGAGAACTAACAACCGATTTTGGGCAGTATCTACAGAAAAAATCACATTATCAACACCAACTTTAAAATCAGCTAAAGGTTGTTGATTTATGGGGTTTAAAATCTTTTTTTGGTTACGTATTGGCATTCGTACAAATGCTGTTGATGAATGTAGGCAATGACGGGAGGTGTGAGAGTATTAATATCTCCTTGTTCACGGAAAGCGGTAGAGGAAACATCTAAACCAATCAAATTAGCAATGGCAATTTTTCCGCCAATTTGTTTAACTTTATCTAAACCAGAATCATCTATTATATATCCTGGTCTGGGAATTACCAGTAATTGCACTTGTTGTAATAAATCTTCAACATGATACCAGCGCGGTAATTGATTTACTAAATCAGCACCAATTACTAAAGTATATTCAATATTTTCTCCCCATTTTAATTTTGCTTTACCTACAGTTTCTAGAGTTTTCCAACTACTTAAATCTTGTTCTAAGGCAATATTTTGGTTAGCAACATTAATATCTTTAATTAACAGTTCTAACATTGCTGCCCTGTGTGGTAAAGGCGTTTGTTGGGACTTCATGGGATTATCCGCAGCCCATACAGCTACCCAATCATAACGTTCAGATAACCATTTGAGAATTATTAAATGTCCAGCAGTTGGAGGATCTGCACTTGTACCAAATAAAGCAATTTTCATGATTTTTGATTCTGCTTTTTTGCAATTTTTAGAGTAATTTAAACGAACCACAGAGACGCAGAGGGCGCAGAGGTAAGAGAAATTATATTAATTTATCTCTTCTTTTCATTTTATTTGTCAATTTCTGTAATGGTTCTGATATTTCAATTTTGACGGAAGTGGGATTTTCTAATCTTCTTGTTTCTGCTGGTAAACTAGCAACTGATGCCGCAGTTCGTTGACGAACTATTGTTAAAGTTTCTGTTGCTTGTAATGGTTTACCTGATTTCATGACTAACTGTAATAAGGGTTGGGAATTTTCAGAAGTTTCAGTCATTAAACCTAGTTTATCTTTCTCTAATTTACCATCTATCAAAGAACGAAAAATTTGTTTTTTACCTGGATAAGTTAATTTGCCACTTGATTCTTTCATGACGGGAATTCCTTCAATATCTACCAGTTTATAAACTCCATTTACTGGTGAACCTGTCACTAATTTTGTCCCTAATCCATAGCTATCAATTTCTGCACCTTCTTTCTTCAGTCGGCTAATTTCCCATTCATCTAAATCACCACTGGCGAAAATTGATATATTAGGTAAGAGCGATCGCACTTGTTTTGATAAACTGACTAGATCTCCAGAATCTAACCTAACTCCAGATAATTCCATCTTTTGTTCTATACCTTCACCGACATAACAAGCTGTCATTGTTAGCTGATAAAGGTCTGTTAGTAAGCTGTAATCCTCACAACTGAGATTTAATTCGGGATTTTTCCTTTCATAGTCTATATCTAGGAAAGTTGTCATCTGAGATGCCCCTACCAAGAATGTCTCTTCACTTATGGTAGTATTCACCATAAATAATGTCAAGCCTTGGCTAATAAATAATGACAAATTCCTCAAAAGCCTATATTTACAAGGAAGTTAAGATATTTTTTACAATTAATTTATATTTCTTAATAGTACAGCCAGTCAATATCCAGGAGTTGGATAAGATTTTAAGAATAATTGACCGCAGATAAACGCAGATAAAAATGGATGAATTAATTAATGAATTTTATGATTCTGTGCAACTTTACATATAATAAGTTTAAGGGGTTTAATCCGAATTAGACTAACAAATGGTTTTTGTGTTTGCATGGGGAATAATTGCGTTATTATATAACAGTAGAAACTAAATTTATATAAGCATAGGAAAACCAAGAAGAAATTAATACCAATTTCTTTGAAAACAGATAAAAGTTATTTCGATAGAAGGATGATATCAATTATGGATTCTGTAAGTCTCACCCACGAACAATTATCTCAAGCTATTAATGAACTTCCACTGGCAGCACTTCCTGAATTAGCTGATTTTATTGAATCTTTACTTTTTAAGCTGAATTTAACTCCTGCGGCTATTAATAATGAACCAGAGGAGAGTAATTTTTTATTAAGTATTTCTGGTATAGGAGAGTCTAGTGAACCCAATTTATCAGACAAAGATACAGAAAACGGAGAACTGGAAATTGATCCAACTAGAGGTATTAAGGAATTTAATCATGAGGTAAATAAATAATCATGACGGCTATTTTAGATATAAGTTTCTTAGTGGCAACTGTTGATATTAAGGACGAAAATTATGGGCGTATCCTTGATGTTATAGTTGATTCAAAGGAAGTATTGGTTTTACCAACGACAGTTTTACCTGAAGTTTGTCATTTGCTTGCTTCTCGGTTAGGATATCCGACAACAAGACAGGTTTTAACTGAATTAGCTAATAGTAATGTCATTATTGAAGGGATTGATAAAACTGATTTAAAAAGGGTGACGGAGATTCTAGACCAATATACTGATAGTAAGTTAAACTTTGTGGATGCAACGATTGTTGCTATTGCGGAAAGGATGAATATTACTAAGATTTTTACTTTAAATAAACCTATTTTTAGTATTATTAGTCCACAACATTGTGCCGGTTTTGAGATATTTCCTTAATAGGCTATCAATCAGATCTCCGACTTCTTTAAGAAGTCGGAGATCTTGTATTTTGTATTTATTTTAAAGGAACAATTGCACTCATTTGGTTTAAATCCAAGACTGTTGCTAATTCTGTTTCTGTCATTAAACCTTTTTCTAGAACTATTTGCCGGATAGATTTACCTGTTTCTAAAGATTCCTTAGCTACAGCCGCAGCATTCAAATAACCAATATGGGTATTTAAGGCGGTGACTAATGCTAAACTACCTTCAGCATAGGCTAAACAACGTTCTTTGTTAGCAGTAATTCCTTGAATGCAGCTTGTAGTTAAAGCCGAAATTGTGTTACCTAAGATCTCAATGCTGTGAATTAAATTATAGGCAATGAGGGGCATCATCACATTTAATTCTAATTGTCCTGCTTGGGCAGCAAAAGCGATCGCATTATCATATCCCATAACCTGAAAACATACCATTGATGTCATCTCTGCCATCACAGGATTATATTTTCCGGGCATAATTGAAGAACCAGGTTGGACTGGAGGAAGTTGAATTTCCTTAAATCCAGTTTTGGGACCAGAATCCATTAACCGTAAATCGTGGGATATTTTCACCAAATCCTGGGCTAAATTTCGCAAGGACCCGGAAACATTCACAAAAGCCCCCATACTTTGCATAGCAGCCATTAAATGGGGTGCAGGTTCTAGGGGAAATTCCAACAATTGCGACAGGATATCCACAACTCTTTGCCGATATTCCGGGTGAGTATTCATACCTGTTCCCGCAGCACTACCACCTAAACCCAATACCATTAAATCCCCAGAAGCAATGTAAAGACGGTTTTGATGTTCTGAGAGGATTTGCGCCCAAGCACCAAAATTATCCCCTAATCGCACAGGTACAGCGTCTTGGAGGTGGGTTCTGCCAGATTTGACGATATCTTGAAATTCTATAGCTTTTGCCTCTAAAGCCGAAATTGCCTGTTCTAAAGCTGGTTGTAAAGTGCGAGAAAGTGCCAATAAGCCACCAATGCGAATGGCTGTGGGGATAACATCATTGGTAGACTGTCCATAGTTTACATGATCATTGGGACTAACGAGTTTATAATTACCTTTTTGATCACCGAGAATTTCTAAAGCGCGATTTGCCAAAACTTCGTTAATATTCATGTGGTGAGAAGTTCCTGCACCGGCTTGATAAACATCAACCACAAACTGATCTCGTAATTCACCTGCTAGGATTTCATTAGTGGCTTGAATAATCGCTTTACTGATATCTGCGGGAATACAATCTAATTCTCCGTTGACAATAGCGGCAGCTTTTTTAATATATAAACCAGCATTTATATAAGTAGGTAAAGGTTTAATACCGCTAATGGGGAAATTTTCGATCGCCCTTTGGGTTTGAATACCATAATAAACGTTGTTGGCAATTTGGCGATCGCCCATTGAGTCTTTTTCAATGCGAAAATCTGAATTGTTAGTCATATAAGTCGAGAATGGGAACAAAAAGAACAGGGGACAAACTTGTTTTTAACTCAATTGTTATATGGGAAAAGGTGCAAAATTACGGCACATTTCAGGGAAATGAGGGACAAAGTTGACATAGTATTAATTTTTGACAATGCAGTAGGATAGTATCATGGGATTAGCTGTAACTTAACGTACCTGTTCACAAACTGTCACAATAGTTGTTACCAGCAATACACAATATTTGGTATACTCACCCGTACTAATGTCATTTTTTAGTTAGGGAATAGGTAATAGGCAAATGGAAAGATCAGTCATGAGTAAGTATTCTTTCCACTTACCTCTTCCCCAATCACCAATTATCCACTACCTCTTTCCTTAACTACTACATGAATCTAAATCAAGTTAAATCCATCCCCAAATGGACACAATTACCATCTCCATCCATATTTTGTGCAGAAGTATCTATGCAATTGAGTATAGATACATCCGTTGCCCAATTACAACAGCAGGTAGAATATTTACAAATCCAATTGGAGTTGGAAAGACAGGAACATATTCAAGAAATCCAGCAAATTCAGAAATTTCAGACGTTACTTCAACATATTACTGAACACATCCGCGATAGTCTAGATGATCGGAAGATATTAACAATTATTACTCAAGAATTAGTTGATTTATTACAACTTAATCGCTGTCAAATTGAACTTTATAATCCCTGTTTAACTTCTGCCACAGTTACCTATGAATATAGTGCTAGTTTACCATATTTTCAGAATTTAACCACAAAAATTGCTGATTTTCCCCGAATTTATCAATCCCTATTGCAAAAACAAATCTGGCAATCTATAGAAATTGTCCCAGGACATTATTCTGGATTACAGATGATGAGTCAATTGGCTTGTCCAATTTTTGATTATCGAGGGTTTTTAGGCAATATTTGGCTAATTCGGCAAACAGAGGCAAAATTTGGAGAACAAGAAATATCCTTTTTGCAGCAAATAGCTAATAAATGTGCGATCGCAATTCGTCAATCTCGACTACAGGCAAAAACCAAAGCGCAGATTCAGGAAATAGAAAAACAAGAACGGCAAAAAAATGAATTTCTCAAACAGCTTTCCCAAGAGTTACGCACACCCATTACTAATATTAATCTTGCTGTACAAACATTAGAAAGTCTGATGACACCAACGGGAATTTTAGATATAGAAATAGGATCTCAACTATTACAAATTCTCCATCATGAATGTGGACGAGAAAATAAATTACTTAACGATCTTCTCAGCTTTGCATATCTGAAAACCCATTCGGAATCTCCTACTTTAATTACTATTGATTTTCCAACTTGGTTATCTCCCATTATTGAATCTTTTCGAGATGTTACCAATTGTCAGCAACAACAGTTACACCTGGATATCTCCACAGAAATTCCCCCTTTCTCCACAGATATCACTGATTTAGAAAAAATTATTACCTTGCTACTCAACCAAGCTTGTCAATGCGCTCCCGCAGGTGAATCAATTACAGTTACCGCCGATTTGAATGCAGCCACGGTAGAATTAAAAATCAGTATTTCTGGTGTGGAAATTCCTCACCATGAACTATCACAAGTCTTTCAGCCATTTTACCGCATTCCCAAACATTCCTCATGGCAAGCACAGAACACTGGTTTAGAGTTAATTTTGGTAGAAACAATGGTACAGCGTTTGCATGGATTAATTCATGTTGCAAGTGCAAATAATCGCATCACATTTATCATGCAATTTCCCCTGCGACCAGTTTTTTAGCTGCAACTTCCAACTAAAAAAAATATCCCAATCCTGAGTATAAATGTAGGGGTTTAGCAGTGCTAAACCGTTACTCAGTGTATTTGCGGTATGTGGGATAAATATTGATTTATTTTGGTAATTGGTAATTTTATTGGTTACAAATCCGATAATTGTCTAGAAAAAAAATATTGATTTTTGTCTTATTTACATCAAAATAGTCAATATTATTTGAACTTTGTCCAAGTAAGAAATAAAATACTTATAATATCTTTTTAGTTAAGTAGGATACTGAATATGAACGCCCAAGCCAAGAATTTACAGACTTTATATGCTAAAACTCGCTTACTGCTTGCATTGTGGGATTTGGGAGGAAGTCAGCAGAAAGTGGCTAGGGGTAAATTGACGAAGCGGATAGACTCCAAGAGTCAGAATAAAGCGGATTATCAAGCTATTTTAGAGGATTTAGAAATGCAGGGGGCTGTTACTGTTACTAAAAAGGGATCTTCAACCAGTTATACTCTCACGTCACCGACGGGCTTAGATGTGTTAAAAGCGGGTTTGCGTAGTGATGAGTTTGAGTTTAATACCAATCTTGGTGCTTGGGTAGGAAATTCTTTGTTGCGATTGTTTCGTGAGGTTGATGTTGTAGTAGCTGCGCCGGTTGCGTCTGGTGGTGCGGTGATTGGTTCTTATGAGGAGTTTAAGTCTGTCGCGTTGGATATTTATGACAAGTTGAACAGGGACTACAGCCTAGATGATTTAGTACCTATCTATCGCATTAGAAGAGAAATAGGTGAACAAGTTAGTCGTGAAAAATTCAATCAATGGCTAGTGGAAATGCAAGCTGATGACATTTTGCAGCTAATTGCCGGAGAAATACCAGACTTTACCTCTGATAAACGGGAAGATTCAATTTCTATACCTGGTACACAACTACGTTCTTACGCTAAACGCTTGAGTTAATCAAATTATCCCCGCAGTTTCTAGTTCCTCGCACCATACGAAATCACCATGACAGATACCCCTATTTCTCCCATAGAAGCCGTTAATGCTGCAATTAATAGTCACAATCCATTTATTAACGCTGGGATTGTTAAAGAACAGGATGTTTGGGGAAAAGGAGTCCCCGACGTACCCACATTAAATGCCCATGCTTCTAATCAAGTTTTTAAAGCCATTGAATTTGTTCGCAAAAGTCAATCTAGTCAAGATAAAGTAACTTCAATTGCTATTACTGCACAGCAGGGAGTTGGTAAAACCCATCTTTTGAGTCGCATTCGTCATGAACTGGAAAAAGTAGGTGGTGCTTTATTCGTTTATGCAGGTGGTAATAACTATACAGACTTAAATTTAGTTAAGTATCAATTTCAGCAAACTTTAGCAGATAGTCTCAGTAAGACTGGTAGCCAAGAAGTCATGCAATGGCAAGAAGTAGCCGCAGCTATGGCCAACGAAGGTAGAGAAAATGCTACTACTCCAGCAGAGTTAGTCAAAAAATTTGACCAGGCATATAAAAGTAGTTTAGCTAAAAATAAAAATCTCATGAATGCTCTGCAAAAACAGATTATTAAAAATAAATCTGATGCAGATCCCTATATTATTCGAGCTATTCTATGGACACTTTCAGAAACCCAAGCCCCTTATGCAATTAAATGGCTATCTGGTGAAGAATTAGCTCAATTAAATGCTGATGAATTGGGATTACCCAATCCTAGTAAAACTAATCAAGATAGAGAAGCTGAGGCTCTTAAAAATATTCAACAAATTTTGAATTTAGTTGGTTATTACAACTCGATTATTATTTGTTTTGATGAAATAGATGTTAAAAATAACTCCACTGAGGATGGTTCCCAACAGAAAGTGTAATTGCTAATTTCGTGAAAATTCTCCATGATACTTTGGAAAATTCAGACCTTAGCCAAGGTGTAGTTATTCTGACGGTAATGCTACCAGAAACATGGAGAGATAAAGTAAACTCCATTCAAGGTGGTACGCCTGATAGAATTTCCAAATTTACACAACGAAAACCAATAGATTTAAAACCTGTTAGTGCTGATTATATGGTACAGTTAGCAACGGTGTGGTTACGAGAATATTATAGTTCAAAAAACTTAATTCCTCCACATACACTTTACCCATTTAAAGAAAGTCATCTGAGAGAATACGGTAAAAATAAACCAACTGTTAGAGAAGCTTTGCGATGGTGTGCTGATAACTTTAAGGTTGAAGAAGAGAAACTCCCTGCTGATCCATTTGAAAGGTTTGAATTAGCATTTATAAGGGAAAGTGAAGTAAAATTTGAAAAATATATCGAGGATAGTTCTCTCATAGCTGAAGCCCTATATTTTGGCTTTAATACTTTAAAAGGACAGACTTTAGAAGAAGTCATGATTCAAGAAATTACCAAAGATATTCTACCTAAATCCAAGAACAACAACTTTATCAACTTCAAAATTATTGGTAATGAAAATGGTAAAGAGGTAAAAATTGGTGTAGCAGTTGTCCAAGATTCTCAATTTACATTAAATGCGTGTTTAAAACGGTTAAATGACTATCATACTTTTGATTTAACCCGTGGTTGTTTAGTGCGTTCTCATTCCAAAATAAAACAAATGAAAAAAACAGCGGCAACATATAGTTTGCTTAATGAGTTAATTTTACACAAAGGGGGAGAAAATGTAGATTTAATAGAAGATCAAATTCGTCCACTTATAGCAATATTCGCTATTTATCAAAAGCGAGAAAATTATCAATTAACAGAAGAACAAATTTTTGATTGTATTTCTAAGAATAATATTACCTTTGATAATCTGTTACTGAAAGAGATTTTAAGTGATCCATCTGGTAATATGCCTGATATTGATGATGAAGATATTATAGATAAATTTCTCACTCCTTCAAATATCAATGAAACAGAAGATACCGATGATTTAAGTGATTTATTTGGTTAATTAATTATGAATAAATCTGTTTCAATCTATAACGCCTTATGTTTATATCCTCCCGATGTTGAAGCTTTAATACAAGGGCGAATTATTGCTGCTATACCTAGTAAATTGCTTACTCATGGGCATAAATTTGCTCTTTATCCTGTTGATACTTCAGTAAATATGCTTTCAATTAAAGCATGGGCTAAATGTGAACTTTGCGAAATTCTAGATCAAACAACTCCTTTAGATATGTTATCTCAATTAACAATCTGGAAACCAGAAATATTTCAGGAAATATTACAAAACCGTCCGCATTTTTTTCTGGCTTATTTGCGGGTTTATCATTTACCTGAACCTTTGGAAATTCGAGCTATTCCCAACATTCAAGAAAAACTAGGAAAATTTGCACCTTTACCTAATAATATTTCTGTATCTGAATATAAACCCGTATTAAGTGATCAGGTATTTATTCAACGTAAACAACAATTAGAAAAACGAGAACCTTCTCTAAATCCTGAACTGGAAGAGTTACAAAGTGCGTTATCACAAATAGCCAATAATAACCCAGCAGCACAACAATTAGACAATGAAATCAAAGTATTTTTAGGTTGGTGCATTACTCCAACTACAAATACAATAGATTCTGATTTAGATTGGATAAAAACAATTACAACATTAGGAGATAGAAGCATAGAAAAAGATGATACTACAAGCAACTATCAAGCAGGTACAAATTTTGAAATTGTTACACGCAAAAGCCTTAATTTTTTAGGATTTAAAGTAGAGGAAGATCACAAAGGTGGTGCTGGAGGTTTAGATTTATATTGTTCACAACCTTATTCTCTAGTTTGCGAATGTAAAGCAGGTAAAAGCATTCCTCATAACACAGTAGAAGAATTAGATAGAATTGGTAAAAGACATCTTCAAGAAAATTATCTTCAAGCTGTGCGGTTAATTATTGGACCTGGTGAACCTACTAAAAACTTGAAAGAATCTGCTCAAATCTCTAAAGTCAGTATTATCAAAGCTATGACATTACAAAAATTAGTTGAACTCAAAGCAAAATATCCAGGTGCGATAAACTTAATTGAATTAAAGCAATACTTAGAACCAGGACAAATTGATGATAAAATTAACGAATATATAGATAAAATAGAAAAAGAGATTAAATTGCGATCAGCGATTATCAAAACTGTCAAAGAACTCTCTGAACAAAATAACGATAATTCACAAACCACCCATCAACAGGTTACAGTTACAGAAATTCGTGTTCATTACAACGCAATTAATAAGCAAAATTTGACAAATGAAATAACTCATGATTTATTAATAGAATTATCATCACCATTAACAGGTTACTTAGGAAGAGAAAAAGGAAACGATTGGAAAACAGATAAATTCTACTACCTACGCGACTTACCAATTAATTAACTTCTTGTTTATCCTGAAGATAATCAGCCATTTTTGTTTTATAAGTAACAGACAGATCAGAATCACCATTAAAACATCCGACTAAACCAAGTTCTTTAAATATTGCTAAAGGCGGTTTATTATTAGTTTGAACTTGGTTATAGTATTTTTCAATAGCTTGTTTAATAGCTTCACTAAAATCTTGATTAGTCTGTTCCTGAATATACGCAAGTTTTTGAACACAGTCATCATCAAGCTGAATTTCCAATTGCATAAAATTACCTCTACTGGCAAGATTAATGGTTAACTATCAACTAATTTTAATTTTATCAAAAAAATCATCCCAAAGTCAAAATACCATCTGGAAAATTCACCACCAAAGGCAAAAACTCCAACCACGCTGAACCCAATAAAATTTCCGTTAATTCATCTCCAGCATAAACAGGAATTTCATACTCTTGATTATCCAAAATCACTTTACCTAAATATAAATCAAAAGCTTTTTCTCCTTGGGCTGTGATCAATTCTTGTTCACGAATAAACTGCCAATTTAGTGCTTCTAAATCTTGTTTATTAATTGCTAGAAAACCTGTAAAGCCAGTATCTAACATGGTCTCTACAGGTAAATTTAAACCATCAGCATTAATCAAATCAATTTCAAAAAATAGCTGTCCCCCATCACCAAAATAACCCTCTATCATATTCTCCCAACTGCTCCAATTTCATTCAGCCGAAACATACAATGTACAGCATGAGGGTGTTTCTCTCGCGCTTGCTGACTAGCAACTTCTATATCTTGATCAACAAAATAATCACCACTATCAGGTTCTACGGCAATATAACAATTATAATGTTCTTTGATCAACTCAGGACGAACACGCTCAAAAATTGCCCGACAACGTTTGTGAAATGCTTCTCTTTCCGCTTCACGTCTAGCTAATTCTTCCGGTGATAAAGTCAGTTCTGGGAAAATTCTTCCTCTTCTTGCTGGTTGCTTTGGTGTTAGTTGAGTCATGTTTTTAAACCCCATTTCTACTATTATAATAATATCAAAAAAATCATCCCAAAGTCAAAATACCAGCTTGAAAATTCACCACCAAAGGCAAAAACTCCAACCACTCTGAACCCAATAAAATCTCCGTTAATTCATCTCCCGCATAAACAGGAATTTCATACTCTTGATTATCCAATATCACCTTACCTAAGTATCTTTCAAATGTGATTTCACCCTGAGCAGTTCGCAGAATTTCTTTATCTACATAATCCCAATTAAGTCCATCTAAATCTTGTGTATTAATAGCCATAAAGCCTGTGAAACCACTATCAAATAAAGCATCTACAGGCAAAATTAAACCATCATTAGCAACCAACTCAATTTCAAAAAATAGCTGCTTCTTTTCACCAAATGTACCCTCTATCATATTCTCCCAGTTGCTCCAGATTCATTCAAACAAAAAACGCAATGATCAGCATTTGGGTATTTATCGCGGGCTTTTTGATGTGCAATTTCTTTATCTTGATCAATTAAGTAATCACCACTATTTAACTCAATAGCAATATACCAGCCATAATGTTCTTTGATCAATTCAGGACGTACACGCTCAAAAATTGTTCGATAACGTTGATACTCTGCCTCATTTTCAGCTTTACGTCTAGCCAATTCTTCCGGTGATAAAGTCAGTTCCGGAAAAATTCTTCCTCTTCTTGCTGGTTGTTTTGGTGTTAGTTGAGTCATGTTTTTAAACTCCATTTCTACTATGATAATAATATCAAAAAATCATCCCAAAGTTAAAACACCAACAGAAAAACCATCTTTATGAACCTTTCATTATCAGTCCTGATAGAATCTGCAAAAGCTGGAAAACTAATTAGTTTCCCCACAGATACCGTCCCCGCATTAGCCACCATACCAGTACAAGCAGAATTAATTTATGCTGCGAAACAACGCAGTTTTGATAAACCTTTAATTTTAATGGCTGCCAAAGCCGAAGATTTATGGGATTATGTTCAAGGTAGCCAAAGAGAATATCAAATCTGGCAAAAAATTGTTAATCAACATTGGCCAGGTGCATTAACTTTAGTTTTACCAGCTAGTGACAAAATTCCCACCGTCATGAACCCTGTTGAACCAACTACCATTGGGATTAGAGTCCCAAATCATCCAGTTGCTCAAACTATTTTGGCGCAAACTGGGCCAATGGCGACAACTAGCGCTAATTTATCAGGACAACCAGCTTTAGAAACCAAAGCAGCCATAGAAGCTCAATTTCCAGAGGTTTTAACATTAGAATCAACAGAATACCAAGGTTTGGGAATACCTTCCACCGTTGCTAAATGGACAGGGAACAATTGGCAGATTTTACGACAAGGTAGTATTAAATTAGATAATTATGAATTTTAGTAACTGGCTATATTTAGGAGCAGGAATAGGATTAGGAATAGGTATTTGTAGATTATTCCTTCAGCCTACCAAATCTGCATCCATTCCCATTCAAAATGCTCCACAACAGCAAGAAAATCAACTTTTACAAGAATTGAAACAAACTCAATTAGCCTATTATCAGTCCCAAGAAATGAGTCAGTTCCAAGCAGGTTTTTTAGCCCGAATTAGCCATGAATTGCGATCGCCATTAGGGAGTATAATTGGCTTACATCAATTGATTTTGACAGATTTATGTGACAATCCCCAAGAAGAACGGGAATTTGTCGGACAAGCTCACGAAAAATCTCTCAAGTTATTAAAACTAATTGATGAAATTCTGAATGTTTCCAAAATTGAATCTGGTAGAAATAAATTAGATATTGAAACTTTGCAATTATCTGAATTTTTACAAGAAATTTATAACTTAACTTATCTATTAGCAGTCAATCGTAATTATCCTTTTACTTTATCACCACCAGATCCAAAAATTTACATTTTAGCAGATTCCCGTTGGCTCAAACAAGTATTAATAAACTTGATAGATACAACAATTGCTCAAATGGAAGCAGGGAATATTTATCTTTCTAGTCATCTACAACCTACAGATAATTATGTAAATATCTGCTTAGATGTACCCACTGAAACTGTAGTTACAAGTGAATCTATAGATTTGATGATAGCTGAAAATCAGACAACTCAGAAAAATATAGTTCTGTCACCAGCAATGAAACTTTCACTTCATCAAAGTTTAGTAGAATTGATGGGAGGAAAGTTAGAAATTTTGCCTTTCCCCACCAATCAGGAAGAAAAATCACAGTTAACAAGATGGCAAATATCTATGCCTCTAACGACTCCTGAAGTTGAATCTCTCCAGGAACAAAATCAAAATTAGATTGATTGTATAGCACCATTGTTGTTGTGTTATTTGCTTGAAAACCAATCTTCTCATAAAATTCCTGTTGGTGAGTTGTCATCAAATACACACGCTCTACTTTTTGCATTCGCGGATGACTTAAAACAGTTTCTACCAACTTGCTACCTAGTCCATTACCTTGATATTCTGGATGAATCACAACATCCCAAATTGTAGCGCGATAGATACCATCAGAAGTCGCTCTTGCAAAGCCAATTAATAATTCCTTCTCCCAGACAGAAATCACAGGTTCACTATTAGCAATAGCTATACCCCAATCCTTAATACTTCGTCCTTTTGCCCAAAAAGCGGACAGATTAAACAGTTCTTGGAGTTGGTAAAGATCAATATCCGCATGACTGTGGCTAAATTGAATCTGAGAATATTTCATCTATAAACACCCACTTATCCTAAGATATTTGTTTCTGTTATGGCATATTTTCCTAGAAATTACTAAACCTGTATATGTATATGCAACAGTTCAATTAAAAATTAAGAATTAAAAATTAAAACACTCTTTTTTAATCAATCTTCCCTGTTCATTGACAAACCCACTTCCATAGAGGGTGAGAAGATCCTTGTTGACGAATACGATAAACTTGCTTTTTTAATTTTTCCTGTTCTGCCAATGGTAATCCCCACAGAATATTGCGACTTTGCCAAACTAAAACAGAAGTTGTCACACTTATGCACAAACTTAAACCCAGGGCAGATAGAGGATGAAAAATTAGTGCATACCGTAATCCTACCCAGGTAAAATATTGTTGTAACAAGGAAATTTCTACCCGTAAATCCCACAGGCAAACAGGCGCTATTATTAGCCACAAACAGCCGACAAATAACCATCTGCCGTATACTGTAAGCTGATGTAGCTTTTGGATTTGTTGAGTAAAAGCAGAATCTAATCCCAATTCTTCTACCTCAATTTGTGGTTCTTCGGGTTTATCCATAGGAAGAGTATAGCTTGCGCCTACAAAAAACTCTAAAATCTCGTTCCCAGTCTCCGACTGGGAATGTTTATTATTGCGGCTCTGCCGCTAGTGACAAGGAGGCTCCAGCCTCAAATTAGGCATTCCCAGCCAGAGGCTAGGAACGAGGTATTTTCCATGACTGAATTTAGCTTTCTGGAGAAGTCACAGGGGGTTCAACTTGGTAATTTTGACTGCGTTCTCGCCACCAAATCAGGAGTGTACTGGCAATGAATATACTAGAATAAGCTCCCATTATAAAGCCGACAATTAAAGCTAGAGAGAAATAATGGAGCGTTTCTCCACCAAATAGGAAAATAGCAGTTAATGTCAGTAAGGTGGTTAAAGTCGTGTTGATTGACCGAGATAAAGTTTGGTTAACAGCATCATCAACAACCTCAGCAATTGGTTGTTCAGGATGAAGTTTAATAGTTTCCCGAATGCGGTCATAAATTACCACAGTATCATTGACTGAAAACCCTGTGATAGTTAACAAAGCAACAATGAAAAGACTATCTACCTCAACACCGAAAACTAAGCCTAAAATTGAGAAAACTCCAGTTGTGACGAGAATATCGTGAAACAATGCCACAATAGCTAATAAGGCATAGTCCAACTGAAACCGGAAAGCCATATAAACAGTTATCCCGACAAAGGAAACTATTAAAGCTAAGATTCCCGAAGTAAATAATTCCTTTCCTAAAGTTGCACCAACGGAGTCAATTTGGTTTTTTTGCGGGTCGAAAGCGCCGATTTTTTCAGTTAAGGCAGTTTGCAACTTTGTCCGCTGTTCTGTTTCCAGGTTTTTTGTGCGAATAGTAATGCCATTTTCTTGGCCATTTTCTGATATTAATTGAATACTACTATCTCCAAGTCCCTGGGATTTGGCGACTTCTCGCACCAGATTAATATCTATTGGCTGGTCACAGTTACCAGGTTTGTCACAGTCCCGGACAAATTGCAACCTTGTTCCCCCAATAAAGTCCAAACTGGGACGCAGAGGCGCTTTAATGCTGGGATTTAAGGAAGATATCACCATGGAAATGATACCGATCAGAATAATAACAGCGGAAATAGTCCACCAAGTAACCCTGGCTTTGTTAATATCTAATCTCATCGTGCCACTCCTGTCTTATTTGTTACTGGCACATTAGGAGCATAAAATTCTGTTTTCCGCAAAGAGGGAATGGAAATAACTAAAAACATCAATGTGCGACTACAAGTAATTGCGGTAAACATACTCACACCCACGCCTAAAGCTAAGGTAAGAGCAAAGCCTTTGACTAGTCCTGAACCTAACCAAAACAATGCAGCACAAGCAATCCAGGTAGTAACGTTACTATCCAAAATACTAGAAAAGGCGCGGTAAAAACCGGATTCTACAGAACGATACAAAGATTTACCTGATTGTAGTTCTTCCCTGGTGCGTTCAAAAATCAAAACGTTAGCATCAACTGCCATACCGATACTGAGAATAAAACCCGCAATTCCCGGTAAGGTGAGGGTGACACTCAGTAAACAGAAAGCAGCCCAAGTCAGTAGGGAGTAAATCAATAGTGATATATTCGCTATCATTCCTGGTAATCTATAGTACCACACCATAAATATTAATACTAAAGTCAGACCACCAATACCAGCGTAGATACTTCTTTGAATACTATCTTTTCCTAAAGTAGCCCCTACCGTTCTTCTCTCCGCAATTTCCACAGGAACAGGTAATGCACCACCGCGTAATTGTACGCCTAAATCATTGGCTTCTTGGGCTTGAAAACGACCTGTAATTACCGCAGAACCGCCAGTAATCCCAGTAGCAGCAAATTCTACACCTACACTAGGTGAACTGATCAGTTCATTATCAAGGAAAATACCGATCCCACGACCAGTGCCAGCGAGGTCTTTTGTGAGTCCAGCAAAGAGTTCACCACCCTTTTGATCAAAACGGATAGCCACATCCCAGTTATTGCCTTGAGTGGGCTGACCGTAGGCATCCTGGAGATATTTACCTGTTAGGGGTGGATTCGTACTTTCAAACAATTCTGCAACTGCTTGATTACTTTGATCAAACTCTTGCTTATTTTGATCAATTGCTGCTTGATCTTTACTCTTTTTCAAGTCTTCGCGCTTGGTTTTCAGGTCATTTTTTGTTACCTGAAGAGCAAAAAGTTGAGTTTCTGTATTCGGTTTTTGGACACGGAACTCTAATTGCGCTGTACCGCCTAATACCCGTTCTGCTTGTTCTGGATCATTGACACCAGGTAGTTGTACGGAAATCTTATCTGTACCGATAGTTTGAATTAATGGCTCAGAAACACCAAGACCATTAATCCGCCCTTCCACTACTTTTTTTACAGCTTCCAATTCTCTTTCGGTGATTTGGGGAATTTCCGCCGTTGGTTTCACCTGAATGGTAAGCTGTGACCCACCTCGTAAGTCTAGTCCCAAGGGGACAGGAATTGTCACAATCACCGTAATAGCGGCGATGACCAACACTATAATTAACGCTAATAGCGATCGCTGTTTTTGCATACCATCACTCACAACTGACAAAGGTTATAATAACGTTCTTTTTGTCAGTTGTGAGGATAAATTTGGTCAGTAGTCAGTAGTCATTGGTCATTGGTCACTGGTCACTGGTCATTGGTCACTGGTCACTGGTTCACAGTAACTGACAACTGTACGGGCGAAGCATTTGGAGAACTATTTTTTGCAATAATCGATAATTTATCTTCCAAATGCTTCGCCCCTACTGACAACGAACAACTGACAACTTCCTAAATTCGCAAAGCCACCATTTTCTGGACTGCTTCGACGATTTGCTCTGGTTGGATAATAGTTAGACGCTCAAGATTACCATTGTAAGGTGTGGGGATATCTTGAGAAGAAAGCCGCAACACAGGTGCATCTAATTCATCAAATAAGCGGTCATTAATAGAAGCAACTAATTCTGCACCAATACCCCCAGTTCTCATGCACTCTTCCACAACAATCACCCGGTGAGTCTTGCGAATTGATGCGCCAATAGTTTCAAAATCAAGAGGTTTCAAGGAAATTAAGTCAATAACTTCTGGATCGTAACCTTGTTTTTCCAAAACTTTCACAGCTTGCAGCACATGATACCGCATCCGCGAATAAGTGAGAATTGTCACATCCTTACCTGGACGAACAACTTCAGCTTTATCTAGCGGTAGCACATATTCTGTTTCTGGCAGGTCTTCTTTTAAGTTATAAAGTAAAACGTGTTCAAAAAATAACACCGGGTTATCATCGCGGATAGCTGCTTTCAGTAATCCTTTAGCGTTATAAGGTGTGGAACAAGCCACAATTTTTAAACCGGGAACAGCTTGGAAATAAGCTTCAAGACGTTGGGAATGTTCCGCACCAAGCTGTCTACCCACACCCCCAGGACCACGAATCACCATCGGGATTTTAAAGTTACCACCGGAAGTGTAACGTAACATCCCCGCATTATTAGAAATTTGGTTGAAGGCCAGGAGCAGAAAGCCCATATTCATGCCTTCAATAATCGGTCTTAACCCAGTCATAGCCGCCCCTACAGCTATCCCAGTAAAGCTATTTTCCGCAATGGGGGTATCTAAAACTCGCAAATCACCATATTTTTGGTGTAAGTCTTTAGTAACTTTATAAGAACCGCCGTAGTGTCCTACGTCTTCACCCAGAATGAATACGCTAGAATCGCGGGACATTTCTTCGTCAATAGCTTCCCGCAGGGCGTTGAAAAATAGTGTTTCTGCCATTTAGACCTTTATCGCAATTTATCGTTATAGAATTTTATCGTGCCATTGTCCCGAATACAGTCAAGCCTAGCACTGTTGTTGAGAACATCAGATAATTCTTTATAATCCACTTTTTGCACGTAGCGGTAGAAAATTCATGATATCTGACTTGAAGAATAATTGCACGAAAAAATCACAAAAGTTGGTTAAGGTGGAGTAAAATACCAACAACATCTTTATCTAGCTGAATATAGACACTTACCAACAAAGACTGATTGGGGAAATGCGTTATTACTTCTATCTAGTAGTCTGTTAAATTTATCTTGACGGGTTTTTGGTAGTGCAAGCATACTATGGCTAACGCCACGCTGCGCTATCTACAAGCTCAGTACAAGTCTTACCCGCGTGAGCGAGACGCTCACACTACAGTCCATCATTTTTATCTTGACAAACTACTAGTACAGTACAGCGTAAGTAAGATAACCATTAAAAATCCCTAAAAAGCTTATACAATCTGCTTTTTTAATTTTTAATTGTTAATTTTTAATTCCGCCCTGCGGTACTAGTTCTGTTGGTAATTTTGTCTAGATATCTAATTGTCAATTTTTAACTCCTACCCATTGAGTCACAGGAGACATTGCTTTCCAACCTAGAAATTTACCAATAGGTTCGGCTCGTTGAATAGCAATGCGGGTAAAGTTTCCTCCCACTTTTTCATACCATTGATATAATCTTTGTTCACCTGCCAAAGTGACAACATTAGCCACCATTCTACCTCCAGGAAGCAACACATTCCAACAATTTTCTAATATTTCTGATGCTGTCACACCACCACCAATAAAAATTGCGTTTGGTGCTGGTAAATTTGGGATAACTTCTAACGCTTTACCTGCCATAATTTGTAAATTTGGTGTTCCCAAAGCAGCCGCATTATCGGCAATATAATTTAGTCTAGTAGAATTTTGTTCAATAGCGATCGCACAACATCTTCTATCACTCCGCAACCATTCTATAGAAATAGAGCCACAACCAGCCCCCACATCCCAAAGCAACTCCCCCGGTAAAGGTGCTAAACTCGATAAAGTCACCGCCCGGACTTCCCTTTTCGTCAATTGTCCATCATGATGAAAAGCATCATCAGGTAAACCGGGAAATCTCGATAAACCCACAATTCCCCTATCAGCAATACATTCCACCGCAATAGTATTTAAAAGAGCGATATTTTCTTCTTGCCAATTAGTAGCGATATCTGTTATAATGGTTTCTTCAATATTACCCATTTTTTCTAAAACGGTAATTTGACTATTACCATAACCGCGATTTATTAAAATTTCCGCCACATGAGCCGGAGTATTTTTTCCCTCACTTAAAATTAATAATTTTGCACCGGGATAAATATAAGATTGCAGTAAAGAAACCGGACGACCACATAAACTTAAAGTTTCCACTTCCGTTAATGACCATCCTAATCGAGAACAAGCCAGACTAAAAGCGGAAGGTGCAGGAATAATAGTAATTTCCGAAATATCAATATCTTTAAGAATAGTTGCACCTACACCATAACATAGAGGGTCGCCACTAGCTAAAATACAAACTGCTTCACCACGACGACTGATAATTTCGGTTATGGAAGTTTGAAAAGGTGATTTCCAGGAAATTTTTTCCCGGTTGTCGTCAGGGGGTAACATGGAAAGATGACGTTCCCCACCGAAGATAATTTTAGCTTTGTCGAAGCAGGAAACAGCTATGGGACTTAACCCTGCTAAACCATCTTCACCGATACCGATAATTGATAACCATTTTTGCATAATTTGTTTGTTTTGCTGGAATATCGCTTTTATTACCTTACCGTGAGGGGATGTAACGTTGGTGCTTTGAGTTGAATAAGAGTGTTTTTTCTCGCAGAGACGCAGAGGCGCAGAGAAGAGCGCGGAAGGAGTTTTGATGGGTAGGTAAAGTGTCGAATATTCTTTTGAAGGATAATGTATGAGTTTTGTTGTAACTTGATGTTGAGATTCAGTAATTCTACTATTGTAAATACGGAAATTCCTATGTTAGATTTTTAATCTCCAAAGTGCTTGAAATTTATTCCTGAAATACTCGTCATATTCTATTCTAGTTACAGAATTTGAGCTTTAAATAGCTGTGAGATAAATTAAAACTAGATTAATAAACCTTAGGTTAATTTATCGAGGGTTTTTTCCGTTAATATTCATTTTTCATTTTTCCACCAAACCGCCTGAGAATGAATTCTCAGTCTCATAGCAAAAGTCTGTTAAAACAGACTGAATAAGTATCAATCTTCATTCAGCTTTAGCTGAATTTCGCTATTAGCCAAGAAATATGGCTTACGCCACGCTTCGCTATCATTTCTTGGCGGTGGTAATATCATGATGATGATAGTAGTGGTGGTGAAAAATGCCCGATTAAAAAAACTAAAGATATCAAGAATTTGCGAAATGTGGGTTTAAACTCTTACCTTTGCGTCTTTGCTCCTTTGCGACTACCCTTCGGGATCTCTAAGAGAGATTGCGCGAAACAAAATTCATTGACATAGCCAAAAACACCATCTCATGGTAAACTACTAAATCTGAGAGTTAGGAAACTTCGGTTCAATTCCGAGACTGTGCCGCAACTGTAAAGCAATTTGAGGTGATTGAAGTTTAATTAAAAATCTCACATTGAGTAAGTCAGAATGCTAACTCTCAAGTATTCACTTCCATTCTGTCTCTGCGTCACACAGAGAAGGAGTTCTAATTTTGCAAATTCCATTTACCGCTTGTCCGGGATTATTTTACAGCACACCAGCCCAAGACGGTCTTCTTTATCGGCTAAGAATACCAGGGGGAATCATTAATTATCAACAATTTCAGACTATTGCAGATATTGCTGATAATCATGGTAGTGGCTATATTGATATTACTAACCGCGCTAATATTCAAATTAGAGAAATTCAACAAAGCATAAATATTGAAGTTCTGAAAAAATTCCAAGCATTAGCTTTAGCTTCTACCAATGCCAAGATAGATCATATCCGCAACATCATGACCAATCCCACAGCGGGTATTGATACAGAAGAATTAATAGATACTCGTTTCTTAGTGAAAGCTTGGGAAGAATATATTACCGCACATTCTCCGCTTGGTGAATTATCTGCAAAATTTAGCGTTTGCTTCGATAGTGGAGGCAAAGTTTCCGTAAGATATCAACCCAATGATATTATATTGGCAGCAGAATTAAATAACAGCAATGTATATTTGCGGTTATATCTCAGCTATGGAGAAAAAGGAGAACCAGCAAAAGACACAGGAATTGTATTCAAACCAGAAGAGACAATCACAGTTTTAGAAGCATTAGCAGAAACTTACCTCAAACATATAGACACCAAAAACCGTCGCAAATTACGTTTACGAGAAATAATCAATAACATCACAGTTAAAGAATATCTTCATCAAGTCCAACAACACCACAACCCCTATATACTTAATATTAAAAAAACTCCTCTCCGTACTTCCGCGCCTATGCGAGAAAAAACTCATATTGGCATTCATCCCCAAAGCCAAACCGGATTATATTATATTGGCATAGTCTTACCCTTGGGAAGATTAGAAACTTCGCAAATTAGAGGTTTAGCAAATATTGCCAAAAGGTATGGTGATAGTAATATCAGGTTAACACCTTGGCAAAACTTACTATTAACCGATATTCCCCAAAACCAAATTAGCGAAGTTGAGCAAGAAATTACCAATTTAGGTTTAAACTCATCACCAACCGACATCAAAAGTTTTTTAGTAGCTTGTTCCGGGAAACGGGGTTGTGCTGCTGCGGCCACAGAAACTAAAGATGATGCCTTAAATTTGGTAAAATACCTGGACAGTCTGATGATTCTAGATTCTTCAGTCAATATCCACTTTAGTGGTTGTAGCAAATCTTGCGCTCAACACACACAAGCTGATATTACTCTACTTGGTATTACCACAGAAACCCCTGGCTATCAAGTTTATGTTTTGGGTCATTTACTTTATGAATATGTGACTATAGCGAAAATTCCGATTTTGATTCCAGAAATGTTGGCAGTGTATCAAAAACAACGTCTAAATTTACAAGAAACCTTTGGACAATTTATTCAGCGTCACAGCCACCAATTAAATCAATTATTTAAGTATTAAGCCAAATATATTTCACATTTCATTTGTCTGTATGCTTTATCCAATCAAGGATACAGAATAAAAAAATAGGAAATTAATATTGCACAGGTACTTATAAGGAGAATGCCGAAAACCCTTGAAGGCGTGTCCGACTCAGGAGGACACACCTGTGCAACAGCTGCGGGATGAAGGCTAGTTACAGGATTTATCCTGCACTGACATTTTGTATATATTGTATAATAAATGCAGGTTGAAACCAAATCAAATTGATTGTTCAAAGTTAAATCAATGCTAGTCCTAGAATACAAAGTTAAAGGTAAACAAGATCAATACAACGCCATAGACGATGCAATTCGTACCACCCAATTCATTCGTAACAAAGCGATAAGATATTGGATGGATGCCCCGCAGGAACTCAAAATTGACAAGTTTGCTCTTAACAAGTATTCAACAGAACTACGCTCAGACTTTACCTTTGCTGCTGAATTAAACTCAATGGCAGTACAATCAGCCGCAGAAAGAGGATGGTCTGCTATATCAAGGTTTTACGACAACACTTCGGCAAGGCTCAGTGACCACTGTAAATCTAAAAAGTCTGGAAAGAAAGGATATCCACGGTTTCAGAAAGATTGCCGTTCTGTTGAATATAAAACATCAGGATGGAAATTACACAAAACTAAGCGACGGATTACTTTTACTGATAAAAAAGGGATTGGTGAACTCAAATTATTAGGTAAATGGGATATTCAATCCTACGAACTTAAAGATATTAAACGAGTGCGTTTAATCCGTCGTGCCGATGGATATTATGCTCAGTTTTGTGTGGGCATTGATGTTGTAGATATTCAACCAAAAACAGGTAAAGAAATCGGGTTAGATGTCGGTATAGAGTCGTTTTACACCGATTCTAATGGACATCATGAACCCAACCCTCAGTTTTTGAGAAAGGCTGAAAAATCTATCAAACATTCTCAAAGACGGATTTACAAAAAAGTCAAAGGTTCTAGCGGTAGAAAAAAAGCTAGGAAAGTTTACGCAAAAAAACACTTAAAAGTAAATAGGCAACGGATTGAACACGCTAAGAAAATAGCGCGTAACGTATGCAAGTCTAACGACTTAGTGGCCTATGAAGATTTAAGGGTTTCAAACATGGTAAAAAATCATTGTTTAGCAAAATCAATTAGTGACGCTAGTTGGTATTTGTTCAGGCAGTGGATTGAATATTTTGCTGTTAAATTTGACAAAATTACTATAGCTGTAGCACCACATTATACTTCTCAAAAGTGTTCTAGCTGTGGCGTAATTGTCAAAAAATCTCTATCAACTCGCACCCATAAATGTAGCTGTGGATGCGAATTGCATAGAGATACAAATGCCGCAGTTAATATTCTAAATCTGGCAAAAAATAGGGGAGGGCATCCCCAAATTAACGCTACAGGAGTTGAAACCACTACTCTGCTTGGTGTAAACCTGGTTGAGCAAGTTTTGACGGTGAATGTAGAATCCCCGTGTCTTTAGACAGGTGAGTGTCAACTAATCATCTTAATCAAATAAATCACAAAAATCACAGTCCAATTTAACCTTTACAACCTAAAAATCTCATGTTTGATTACATCCGTGATGGTAACGAAATATATCGTAATTCCTTTGCAATTATTCGGTCAGAGTCCAATCTGGAAAGATTCCCTGAAGATGTAGCGAAAGTTGCTGTCCGCATGATTCACGCCTGTGGAATGACGGATATTGTCAATGACTTAGAATATTCATCTACAGCGGTAGAAGCCGGAAAAAAAGCCCTAATTGGTGGTTCACTGATTTTGTGTGATTCTTACATGGTAGCGGAAGGTGTTACCAGAAAAAGATTACCCAAGAATAATAAAGTTCTCTGTACACTCAATGATCCAGAAGTGCCACAATTAGCCAAAAGATTAAGAAATACCAGGTCAGCAGCGGCTTTAGAATTTTGGCGTTTCCATATAGAAGGGGCAATTGTGGTGATTGGGAATGCCCCCACAGCCCTATTTAGGCTATTGGAAATGCTGGACGAAGGTATCCCCAGACCGGCGTTAATATTGGGCTTTCCTGTTGGTTTCGTGGGTGCAGTCGAGTCAAAAGTCGCATTGGCCGCAGATAGCCGCAATGTCCCATTTATGACTTTACATGGTAGACGGGGCGGAAGTGCGATCGCTGCGGCTGCTGTTAACGCTTTAGCAAGTGAGGAAGAGTAATGACTAACTCTGGAGGTCGTCTTTATGGAATTGGTGTGGGACCTGGAGACCCTGAACTCATCACCTTAAAAGCCTTGCGTCTCCTCCGTTCTGCCCCAGTTATCGCTTATCAATCAGCTACAGATAAAGAAAGTATTGCCAGAAAAATCGTTTCTTCATACTTGGATAATAGTCAGATTGAGGTAGCATTTCATCTGCCTCGCGCCTTAGAACCAGAAAAGGCTAAATCTATCTATGACCAAGAAACTCAACCTATTGCTGACCATTTAGCAGCAGGTCGGGATGTGGTGGTTATCTGTGAAGGAGATCCGTTTTTCTACGGTTCATTTATGTACCTTTTTACTAGGTTAGCTGATAAGTACAAAACGGAAGTCGTCCCCGGAGTTTCCTCACTTATGGCCTGTCCGGTGGCTTTGGGTTTACCATTCACCTATTACAATGATGTCCTGACGGTTTTACCTGCACCATTACCAGTAGAAGTTCTCACTAGTCGGCTTTTATCTACTGATGCTGCGGCGATTATGAAACTTGGTCGTCATTTTCCGAAAATTAGGAATCTTCTCCATGAATTAGGACTAGCTTCACGGGCTAGATACATTGAACGGGCTACAAGCACACAACAGCGGATATTGCCCCTTGATGAAGTTAATCCAGAAGATGTACCTTATTTTTCTATGATTGTGATTCCTACTAAAAGTAAGTTGTAGTTGTCAGAATCAGGATTTACGGTTACTGAGCGAAGTCGAAGTACGAGATTAGGATTTTCTATGAATACAAGGGTAGCCCCTGCGGTTGTGGTTTTGAGTCAGAATAGCGTTATGGTGGGGCGAAAAATTACCAATGTCTTACCAGGTGCGAAACTATATGGTTTAGTTAATCGTACTCATGATGTTGATATTAGCTTTAGCAATTTTGGCGAAACTGTGCGAGAATTATTCGCCGCTGGTACACCCATAATTGGTATTTGTGCGGCTGGTATTCTTATTAGAACAATTGCACCTTTATTGACTGATAAAGGACAAGAACCGCCAGTTTTAGCTGTAGCGGAAGATGGTAGCGCTGTAGTTCCACTTTTGGGTGGTTTAAATGGTGTTAATGATTTAGCGCGTCAAGTCGGGGAAGCACTTAATATAAAACCAGCAATTACCACCACAGGAGATATCCGCTTTCATACTGCTTTGTTGTCTCCTCCCTCTGGATATCATTTAGCTAACCCAGAACATGGGAAAAAATTTATTGCTGATTTATTAGCGGGGGGAAAAGTTAGGTTAGAGGGAACAGCACCTTGGTTGAGTGAGAGTAATTTACCTATTGATGAAAATGGTGAGTTAATTATTCAAGTTACCGAAAATTTGGGCAATCCTAGCTCTAATTGTTTAGTGTATCATCCTGCCAAGATAGCGATCGCCATATCAACTAAAATTATTAACCCCACCACCACAGGACAACCCCAGGGAAAATTAGCTATTATTGGTACGGGTCCAGGTGCATCTCAATGGATGTCACCGCAAGTAAAAGAAATTCTAGCAGCAGCAACGGATTTAGTTGGTTATAAAACCTATATTAATTTAATTGGACATCTTGCCGATGGTAAGCGCGTCCATGAATCAGATAATCGAGTAGAAGCAGAAAGGGCATATCAGGCCTTAGAGTTAGCCGCAGAGGGAAAATATGTAGTAGTTGTATCTTCCGGCGACCCCGGTATTTACGCAATGGCAGCGGCTGTTTTTGAGGTTTTAGAGCAATATCATCAACCAGAATGGCAAACAATTGATATTCAAGTCGCTCCTGGTATTTCTGCTATGCAAGCCGCAGCAGCCAGGATTGGTGCGCCTTTGGGGCATGATTTTTGTGTGATTTCTCTCTCTGACATTTTAAAACCTTGGGAAATTATCGCTCAACGCATTACCGCTGCGGCTACAAGTGATTTTGTGATTGCTTTTTATAATCCTGTATCAAAAGAACGCACTTGGCAACTAGCAGCCGCGAAAAAGATTTTAATGGAACACCGCAAACCTCATACCCCAGTCGTCTTAGGACGAAATCTAGGGAGGAAGGGAGAAGAAGTTAAGGTAATTACCCTGGAAGAGTTAGAACCAGCATTAGCAGATATGCGAACTGTCATTATTATCGGTTCTTCCCATACTCGAAAAATTCAGCAGGATAATCATATTTGGGTTTATACTTCCCGCCGATATAATTCTGAAGAATGATGTTTTTTATATGAATAAAAATATCCTTCTTCCTTTCTCCTTTCTCCTTCCTTCTTCTTCCTTTCTCCTTCCTTCTTCTTTCTTTCTCTTTTGTCCTTTCTCCTTTCTCCTTTCTCCTTCCTTCTTCTTTCTTTCTCTTTTGTCCTTTTTCCTTTCTCCTTCTTTCTCCTTCCTTCTCCTTCCTTCTTCTTTCTTTCTCCTGACTCCTGACTCCTGACTCCTGACTCCTCTAAGATATAATCCACTTAATTATGTCTAGTTTATATCGGAAAAAGACTTGATTTTTTTATTCTGATCATCAACAATAAAAACATCATGTTCCAGACATGATTGTAGCCAATAAAAGTGACAGAAGCCCTAATAATGTCCGCCCTCGCGGACATTTTACTTATTAAAAATTCTTGTCAGCTTTTTACAGGCATTTTTAGATAAATGAATCACATTTTTAGATCTCACGCAGAGGCGCGGAGGCAGAAAGGAGATAGGAAGAAGGTAAGACAAAAATTGAAGTGTTATTTAAATAAATTAAAAATCTCAAATAATACAAATTATGATCACATAAAAGGCGAGTAACCCCGCCTATGTTAATCTATTTATTTCATGCTTTTTTCAAATTGGTGTTATATTGATTTTGCCAGGTTGTCAAAATATCAATAACTACCAGCCCAAGTTATCCATTTATGAGATAAACCTATATGCAAAATTTCTCCAGTTATCTCAAGTTCAGTTATGATAGTTGTTGTTAAATCAACGCCCATTAATTCGGCTTCATTGATATTACTATCAATTAAATTGGCTTTATGGAGATTTGCACCGGTCAAGTCAGCACCACTCATTTCTGCTTGACTAAGGTTTGCACCTACCAAGTTTGCTGAAGTTAAATTTGCAGTTCGCAAATCAGCACGACTCAGGTTAGTTTTTTTGAGGCTGACTCTGGTTAAATCAGCACCAATTAAGTTGACTTCACTTAAGTTTGCATTTTCTAAATTTGCTCTACTTAAATCAGCATTAGTTAAATTTGCTCTACTAAGATTACAATCGCTTAAATTTGCCCTACTAAGATCAGCACCGCTTAAATCTGCTGCTTCTAAATTTATTCCTCTCAAATCAACATGATTTAACTTAGCTTGGTGCAGATTTATGCCAGAGAAATTCCTTTCTCCTGATTTATATGACTTCAGGAGTTTTCTAGTGTCCATTATTCCACCTCTTTATATTTACAGGTGAGTTATTACACTTCCCAAACCACAAACAATTACTTGAGTTTCTAGCGACTAAAATTATTAGCTAAAAATCGTATATTCATTATACTCTAATTAAGAAGCTAATTAAATCAACGTTAGAATTTAGTTAGGTTATAAAAAAACATAGCAATACTTACATCAATAATACTTTTATGACAGCTAATTTAATATCTCATTCCCCTTCTGACTTTATCACCTCCTTATCCCATACTGCTACTGCGTACCGAGAAGGAAATCAAGTTCCCTCGGCTGAAGTAATCGTAAATGCGTTGCTGGAAGCGGAAAAAACCGCAAAGCTACAAAAGTTAAATTACCCTTTTGAATCTCTGGGTGGTAAATGGCGACTTTGTTTTGCTACTGGGACTAAAAAAGTTAGAAACCGGGGCGGAATTATTTTAGGTAAGGGTTGGTATGTCCCGAAATTGACGAAAATTCATCTTTGTTTTAGTAGCACAGAAGAACAGACTTTAGGAAAGGGGGAAATTGCTAATCAAGTCCAATTGGGAGGGATTTTATTGAAACTCACAGGACCAATAAAATATTTAGGAAAAAAGAATTTATTGGCTTTTGATTTTACCCAAATGCAAATTAGTTTATTTAATTGGATGTTTGTCAATAAACAAATTCGCTCTGGTAAAGTTGAAAGTGGGAATTTTGATGACCAACCTATAGCTAAATTACCTTTTTTTGCTTTCTTTCTAATTACCGAAAACTTGATTGCTGCCCGTGGTCGTGGTGGTGGTTTAGCACTTTGGATTAAGGATAATTAATCTTTTCGGCAATAAAGAACCCCTCCCCGCTTGCGAGGAGGGGGCTATGATTTAGTTTATTAAATTCGGTAAAAAGTAGATAAATCAAATTTTAATTTATGAAACTTCTCAATTTCTCTATAGAGAAAGAAATAAACACTAATTCTCATGGTCACAGCACAAACAATTAAAAAATAAATCCGCTATTACCTGCTGTAGCCAAGCTGAAAAAAAATCGTAATGAGAATTTAACACCATCTGGCAACAGAAGGATTAAAATCAGAACGGACAGATTAGCCCTGTAATCAAGGAGGCTTAGAAAACAATGTCCGATTTAAATCGCGGAATTATGAAATTTGAAGGTGCAGATTCACCTAAACTAATTACCATTTCCACTGTGGTACTTTTAGGATCAATTGCTGGACTGATTCTATGGGCGCTTACTGGTGCTTATGCACTAGGATAGATTCCGAGAATAACAATTCAGGACACTAGCAAGTAAGACTACCATTGCTCTCTAGTGTCCTATATAGTAAATAGCTATTTTTGTTAACAACAAACTGAGAAATTTCCGCTCTAAAATTTTAGATTATAAAATAATGATTAATTTTTTTGGGATCTTAATTATTTTAATTTTTTGTCCACTGTTAGGGGCAATACCGCTCATTTCCTGGATTACTTATGCCCTGAGTGGTAAAAAATTAGCCAATATGGGGACAGGAAATATTAGCGTTGCAGCGGCATTTTATCACGGTGGTAAATTAGCAGGAAGCATCTGTGTCGTCTCTGAAGCCGTCAAGGGCGTTGCTGTTGTCACAATTGCCCAATATTGTTTTCCTTCACAACCATTCTCCGAAATTATCGCTTTAATTGCCTTGGTTATCGGTAGATACGTGGCTACTAAAGGGGCAGGAACAACAAACGTCGCTTGGGGATTGCTGGCACATGATCCTTTGGTAGCTGCCTTTGTTAGCTTACTTGCAGCTATTGGCTTTTTGATTACTCGCTCTAAAGAAACAATTAAATTAGGGGTATTAGTCATATTTCCCCTATTTGTGGGGATTGTCCATTCCCAGGATATAGCCAGAATTATCGCTGCTTTTGCCTTGTCGGCATTAATTTACTGGATTTATAACCAAATTCCTGATGATTTAAATCTCCCAGTTGAGGAAGCAAATCCAGAATCTCAACCAATGATGGCATATTTAAATCATGAGGAGAAGATTATTACTTTAGATGATGACTTAGATGGGGAAGTCGTAGGAGCTAAATCTGCAACATTATCCCAACTTAAACGTTGGGGTTATGCAGTTCCGAAAGGTTGGGTATTATCTCCTGATGATGATCCCACACCTTTAATTGATTTTCTGCAACCATCACAACTTTCACCTTTAGTAGTGCGTTCTTCTGCCATTGGGGAAGACTCACAACAGGCATCAGCCGCGGGACAGTATGAAACAATTTTAAATGTGATCAGTAAGGCAGAACTGCGACAAGCGATCGCTCAAGTCCAAGCCTCCTATAATCATCCCAGTGCCGTCGAATATCGCCGTCGCAGCAGATCAGAAGATGCGGCAATGGGGGTACTCATTCAGCAACAAATCCAAAGCGTATTCTCTGGCGTAGCTTTTAGCCGAGATCCTATTTCTCAACAGGGTGAGGGTGTAGTTATCGAAGCTGTATCTGGTAGTCCTACGCAAATCGTATCGGGAAAAGTGACACCAGAACAATATCTAGTCGTGGTTGCTGGTGATGAAAAATTGTCTTGTCTGCAATTTGAAGGCAATGGGAAAGTTCCCCAAGCATTAATTAAGCAAGTTGCATACCTAGCCCGTCGTTTAGAAAGACGTTATTTGGGTATTCCCCAAGACATTGAATGGAGTTATGATGGTCAAAATCTGTGGGTATTACAGGCAAGACCAATCACTACGCTTTTACCCTTATGGACAAGGAAAATCGCCGCTGAGGTAATTCCGGGAGTTATTCACCCCTTAACTTGGTCTATTAATTCTCCTTTAACCTGTGGTGTGTGGGGAGAAATTTTTAGTATAGTTTTGGGTGATCGTGCTAAACGCTTAGATTTTGCCACAACAGCAACATTGCATTATTCTAGAGCCTATTTTAATGCTTCCTTGTTAGGAGAAATCTTTTTAGAAATGGGATTACCTCCAGAAAGTCTGGAATTTCTGACTAGAGGTGCAAGTATGAGTAAACCTGCTCTAAATTCCACTTTAGCTAATTTACCAGGACTAACAAAGTTACTCAAGCGGGAAATTGATTTAGACAAAGATTTTAAATCGGATTATCGCCAAGTTTTCATTCCGGGATTAACCCAATTATCAAATGTCGTCATTGCCGAATTATCACTAGATCAATTATTAACTAGAATAGATTTAATTCTCAACTTATTGCATCGGGGAACTTACTACAGTATTTTAGCCCCTTTGAGTGCAGCTATTCGCCAAGCGGTTTTGGGGGCAAAGACAGAGGAAATTGATAATAGTGTCACCCCAGAGATAGCATCATTAAGAGCTATGCGTCTTCTGGCTGCGGATGCTAAACAAATCTTAATAGCTGGTAACTATGATTTTAAACCAGAACAAGTATTTGCACAATTGGCAGAAACGCCCGCAGGGGAAAGAATTTTAGATGAAATTGACGAATTGATTGAGGATTATGGTTATTTAAGTGAAGTCGGTACAGATATTTCTGTTCCCACTTGGCGAGAAAATCCCCAAATAGTTAGACAATTATTTATCCAGTTATTACAAGCACCTGAATTGCCAAATTTAGATGATTCCCGTCCCGAACAGGCAAATTTAGTGCAAAAACGAGTTGATCTGAAAGGACGGGTAACGGAAGTTTATTCTCGCTTGTTAGCTGAATTGCGGTGGACATTTTTGGCTTTGGAACAGATTTGGCTTGAGTCTAGGGTATTAACACAATTAGGAGATATTTTCTTTCTCCAGTTAGATGAAATTCGTGATTTAGTGATTAATTCAGATGTAGCTTTTAGGAATCATTTATTGGCATTAGTCGAAAAAAGGCGATCGCAATTTCTCCAAGATAGCCAAATTACGCAAATTCCCGCCGTAGTTTACGGTTATAATCCTCCTCACCCCATTGCCCCGGTAATTGATCCCTCTGACAACATTTTATTAGGTATTCCTGCCAGTCAAGGACAAATTCAAGGACGGGTGAAAGTAGTCCGAACTTTGCAAGAAGCCCATGATATTGATAAAAACACCATCCTTGTAGTTCCTTACACAGATTCCGGTTGGGCCCCTATCCTCGTGCAAGCTGGGGGTTTAATTGCTGAAGCTGGGGGTAAACTTTCTCACGGGGCAATTATCGCCCGTGAATACGGTATTCCTGCTGTTATGGATGTGCGTGGTGCGACGTATCTGCTGCAAGATGGTCAGGAAGTTCGCATTGATGGCTATAAGGGGACGGTGGAAATACAATAGTCTAAAGCAACACCAGCATAAGCTTCTTTGTGTACTTCTGGGCGATAAAGGCAACTTGACGAGGGTTGGTCATGGAATATCAGGTGATTTAGTTCAGAGTTGTCATTATACCTGCCAACATAAGTTCAAGGAGCAAATACTTAGAGTGCGTTAGTAGTAGTGTAAAGCACCAAGTGATGCCGGAAAACTGATGAAACATGAACTGATGTTATACAGAGGATAACGTAATGCAGTGCCATATCTCGGAGATTCTTCACTTCGTTCAGAATGAGAATTTTAACCCGTTTTTAGTATACGAACAGTATTGATTGCTAGTGGTAGTTTTTGCTTTTCCAATAAGCAGACAATATTGTATACTTGACAATACATAGTCTATTTAACATCATATATATGCTAGAAAAGCAATTGGTTGAATTTGAGCTAGAAAATGGCGGTAAATTCTTAGTGGAAATTGAGGAATCAGAAGATACATCTCTTGCTACGGAGAGAGTCGCTTTACCATCTAGTAGTCTGTCAAATAAATTTTGACGGATAAGGGAATGAACCACGAAGGCACGAAGAACACGAAGGAAGAAGGAAAGAAGAAAAATCTATTTACCCGTCAATTAGTTCTTGACAGACTACTAGGCGAGAAACGCAGTGTACCAGGATTTATAGATTGTATGTCAACTGAAAATTACTTTCAAACCTTTAGAAGTGCGCTTGCTCGCATTTATAATAAAAACTGTAAAGTTGTTGGCGCTGATTTTTTAGTGAATCAGTACCATCTTCTTACCTTCCGGATCTTTGGCTTTCCCCAAGAACATGATCTTGGTGTCTGGGCTAATGATGAACTGCTTGATGCCCAAGCTACTCACTCGATACAAATAGAAGCCATTAAAGTTCCTAGATATCAGATTGAGCTTGGTTTTAGTGATTCTCCTGCGTGGGATAAACCATTACAGGGAGTTGTGGGTATGGCTGTACCCGCAGAGAAAAAACGACAGGGAGTCAAAGCGGCATTTAGGATGCCTACAACTGTGTTAAATAGTGAACTGTTTGAGACCCAAGCTACTCGCTCGATCCAGATAGAAGCCATTAAAGTTCCTGGATATCAGATTGAGCTTGGTTTTAGTGGTTCTCCTGTGTGGGATAAACCATTACAGGGAGTTGTGGGTATGGCTGTACCCGCAGAGAAAAAGCGAGAAGGAGTCAAAGCGGCATTTGGGATGCCTACAACTGTGTTAAATAGTGAACTGCTTGATGCCCAAGCTACTCGCTCGATCCAGATAGAAGCCATTAAAGTTCCTGGATATCAGATTGAGCTTGGTTTTAGTGGTTCTCCTGTGTGGGATAAACCATTACAGGAAGTTGTGGGTATGGCTGTACCCGCAGAGAAAAAGCGAAAGGGAGTCAAAGCGGCATTTAGGATGCCTATAACTGTGTTAGTGGAAACTGGGGATTTTTCAAATCAAGCCATGCAGCAAAAACCAATAAATTCTTCTCGTTCTTTTAATCGAGTACAAGAAATTAAAGTCAGGGAATTGGAAAAACGTTTCGCAATTTTAGAAATTGATTATGAAGCAGTTTATAACCAATTGAATGAAACACTAGATGCTGAATTTAAAAATAAAATACAGCTAAAACTGAAGAGAATTGAGCAAGAGATGAATGATGTCTTTGGAGAGTTAAAAATGGTCGGATAAAAATTTTATTACAAAAGTCCGCCAATAAGCGACCTTAAGTATAAAATTCATCCAACAGGTTTTGATTTAATGAAGGAGTTTTAGCCCAGACAACACAACCCATATCAGTTACAGATATTGCCAATTTCCTAAATACTGATGAATATGATGTTGAGGAATTATTAGAAAATTGGGTAGAATTTTTAGTCTAAGAAAATAGATCAGAAAATACTTACTACAGCTTCTATCATTTTAGTTTCCGTGATTTCATTAACAAAATATAGAACTCAAACCCATCCCATAGAGAGATGATCCATACCAGCATTTGAAATAAATTATAACCGTATGTACTCAAATAACATACATCTTAAATCCCCTCGTCGCTTGCGGGGAGGTGGGGTTTTTGTATTTAAATCTGGTAGGTTGGTTTGAAGTTAGGAAACCCAACATTTACGGACTTTTGTTGGGTTGTCTCTTAACCGAACAGTATTGACATCAATTCTGAATTCATCTCAATTAAATTGTGAGAAAAAAGAGATTATTTAACTTTTTAGGATTGGTAATAATAATAGCGATCGCTATTATTAGTTATCACAATTGGCCATTACCAAAACCACCCCCATTCATTACCGTTAAACTCAGCGGTTGGACAGGAAATCCTCTAGAACAAAGACTTTTAAAACAGGTAATTGAAGACTTTGAAAAGCAGCATCCCCAGATCAAAGTCAAATATGAAGCGATTTCTGATCAATATATGGATGTAATTAAAACCCGCTTAGTAGGAGAAGCTGCACCAGATGTATTTTATCTCGACGCACTAGAAGCCCCTTTCTTAATGGGTCAGAATGTCCTAGAACCCCTTGATAAATACATTAAACCCAAATTTGACCTCACAGATATAGAACCCAACTTACTCAATAATTTTACCTACCAAAATCGTATTTATGGTTTACCTAAAGACTATTCCACCTTAGCCCTATTTTATAACAAACAAGCATTTAATCAAGTGGGTTTAACCAGTCCTCCCACTACCTGGGAACAACTCCGCAGCTATTCAAAACAATTAACAGGCAAACTCAATAAATATGGCTTTGGTGAAATTCCTGAATTAGCCCGTCAAGCATACAAAATTACAGCTTTTGGAGGGGAAATTATTGATAAAAATGGTTATGCTACCTTTGCAAATAATCCAGGATTACAAGGTTTAGAATTAGTAATTAACCAATATCAAAAAGATCGATCTTCCGCCCAAAAATCTGATGTCGGCACAAATTCCGGGAGTGAAATGTTTGGACAAAATAAAGTAGCAATGGTAATTGAGGGGAATTGGGCAATTCCCTATTTACAAGAAACCTTTCCCAAACTAGAATTTGCCACAGCAGAAATACCAGAAATTAATAATCAAAAATCCACAATGGTTTTTACTGTTGCTTATGTCATGAATAAACAAGCACCCCATAAAAAAGAAGCTTGGGAACTCATTTCTTTTCTAACAGGTAAAGAAGGCATGAAAAAATGGACAGGTAAAGGATTTGCATTACCAGCCCGTAAATCAGTGGCACAACAGTTAGGTTATGATCAAGACCCTCTGAGATCATCATTAGTAGCAGGAGTTAATTATGCGACACCCTGGCAATTAGGTAAAAATCCTGCCGCAATTATCAACAATTTTGATAATCAATTTATTAGTGTTTTACTAGGACAACAACCATTAAAACAGGCAATGTTAAAGGCACAAGATGCAGCAAACCAACAAATTAAGGCAGATATGTAGGGTTCTCTAATTTTCCTCTTCCTTTCTTCCTTTGCGCCTCTGCGACTTTGCGTGAGATATAAAAATGTGTTTCATTTACCCGAAAATCGCTGTAATAGACAAATCAGAGAAAATTTTACAGCTTATTTATTCATAACTCCCAGTATTTTAGTTTTAGGCACATTTGTAATTTTGCCTATTCTCTATGCTGTATTTCTCTCCCTACACAAAGTACAAATGTTGGGAGGGATTAATTACCATTTTTTCGGTTTGGGTAATTTCCAAAGATTGCTAACAGATGAAAGAGTGGGAATTGCTTTGAAAAATACCGCAGAATATGTGGCTATTGTTGTTCCCACCCAAACTATTTTGGCTTTATGTTTAGCTGTGACACTCAATTCTGGCATTCGCGGCAAAAATTGGTGGCGGATTCTTTACTTTTTACCGACAGTTACATCTTCAGCAGTTTTGACACTAATTTTTATGTGGATTTATAACACAAATGGACTATTAAACAATTTTTTGGCTTTTCTCAACCTGCCTATTTATAATTGGTTGGGAGATCCATCTGTTGCCTTGAAAGGGATTATGATCATGAATATTTGGTCAACAGCACCGTTTTTTATGGTGATTTATTTAGCAGCTTTACAGGATATTCCCCAAACTCTTTATGAAGCAGCAGAACTTGATGGTGCTAATAATTGGGAACAGTTTATTTATATTACTTTGCCTTTATTGCAACCTGTGACTTTCTTTGTCATGGCTATGGGAATAATTGGGACTTTTCAATTATTTGATCAGTCTTATATATTTTCTGGAGGGACAGGTGGACCAAATAACGCTACTCTCACCTTAGTCCTGCTGATTTATCAAACCGTATTTCGGAATTTACAAATGGGATATGGTGCAGCAATTGCCTTTTTACTAGCATTTGTAATTATTATCCTCACATTAATTCAGAGGCAATTTTTTGGAGGTTATAAAATTTGAATAAAATCTTTGGTAGTTTCTGGTTGAAAGTGCTGTTATATATCTTCCTCACAGTTTATGGAATTATTACCGTAATTCCTTTTCTCTGGGCATTTTCTGCATCATTTAAGCCTCTATCCGAGATTATTAGCGGTGAATTTAATTTTATCCCCAAACATTTTACTCTCGATAATTACAAACAAATATTTCTGCAAGAACCTTTATTTTGGCGGTGGTTATTTAATAGTGTGATTATTGGTGTTACTGTCACAATTTTAAACTTGCTATTTAACTCAATGGCAGGTTATGCCCTCGCAAGATTGCATTTTCGGGGTAAACAGTGCTGGTTTTTCCTGATTTTGACCGTGTTAGTAGTGCCAGCGCAAATTACCCTGATTCCCACATTTTTAATTTTAAAAGCCATCGGTTGGCTAAATTCATACCCAGGGATGATTGTTCCGAGTATGGTCAATGCTACTTTCATTTTTATGATGCGGCAGTTTTTTGTCAACTTCCCTAGAGAACTAGAAGAAGCTGGACAATTGGATGGTTTAAATGCCTGGGGAATTTTTAGGTATATAGTTTTACCTTTAGCTAAACCAGCATTAGCCGCACAAGCGGTTTTTGTCTTTATGGGTAGTTGGAATAATTTTTTACTCCCTGTAGTGATTCTCTTTGACCCAGAAATGTTTACTTTACCTTTAGGACTAAATACATTTAAAGGTCAATATATCAGCTATTGGAACTACATTATGGCAGCTTCAATGGTGTTTACTCTGCCAGGTTTAGCTATTTATGCTTTCTTTAACCGCTACTTAATTCAAGGTGTTACCTTTACCGGTGGTAAAGGTTGAAAATACAGCAAAATTCCAGAGACTGCACAGAATCATGAAATCCATTAATTAATTAATTAATCCCTTCTTATCTGCGTTTATCTGCGTTTAAATATTTTTTAAGTCTGCTGTATCAATCCTAATTTATAAAAAATGGTTATCATCAAATTCATCTATGAATGAAGAGTTTATTTAATAGTTAACATCAAAATTATCTATTCATGTCCTTTTTCTGTAATTAACTAAACCCAAGATTACGGAAACCATAGATTAGAAATAATCATTATCATTGATTAAACAATATATATTAGAAACTTTCCACAAAATTAAGCCCAAACTATAAGTTTTTACTTATGTATCCAATATAATATTTATTTAATAATTCGACTTGAGAATTGATCACTTTGATCAGAAACACTGTAAACTGGATTTTACTAGCTGAGTGATGCCTCTTGTTCATACTAGGTTAAGAAACTAAACCATGTTTATCACAAAGTATACAAACTAACTTTTTTACATAAAAAGCTAATTTTGAATGCCTAGATATAACTAGGAATTTCAATAGTAAAGCAAAGAAATAAATTCTTTGTCTAAATTTTCATGTTTAAAAAATAAATTCTTTCACCAGGGAGATGTTTCATGTCTGAATTTTTTAACCAAATTTCTCGCCGTAAGTTCATCGTCACGGCTGGAGTTTCAGCCAGTGCAGTATTACTTAAAGGCTGTCTAGGAAACCCACCAGAAGCAGGTAAAACTGGTAGTACATCTACACAACTTGCTACACAACCAACAGTTAATATTAGTGATGCCCAAAAACCAGAAATCACAAAAGCCAAATTAGGATATATTCCCATTATTGAATCTGCACCTTTAATTATTGCTTTAGAAAAAGGATTTTTTGCTAAACATGGCATGAGTAATGTAGAACTTTCTAAACAAGCTTCTTGGGGTTCAGCAAGGGATAACGTAGAAATTGGTTCTGCTGGTGGTGGTATTGATGGTGGTCAATGGCAAATGCCAATGCCACACTTAATTACAGAGGGTAAAATTACCAAAGGTAATAAGCCCATTCCCATGTATGTTCTTGCCCAGTTAGTTACTCATGGTAATGCAATTGCGATCGCCAACAAACATCTAGGGAAAGGAATTAGTTTAAAACTTGATACGGCTAAACCCTTATTAGCCCAACTCAAAGCCTCCACACCATTTACCGCAGCGTTTACATTCCCCCACGTTAACCAAGACTTATGGATTCGCTACTGGTTATCAGCTAGTGGAATTGACCCGGATGCAGATGTCAAATTATTAACAGTACCAGCGGCGCAAACCGTCGCTAACATGAAAACCGGCACAATGGACGCTTTCAGCACCGGCGACCCCTGGCCGTTCCGCCTCGTTAACGACAAAATCGGCTTCATGGCGGCATTAACAGCCGAAATTTGGAAAAATCACCCCGAAGAATATTTTGCCATGAGAGGCGATTGGGTTGACCAAAATCCCAAAGCCACAAAAGCCTTATTAAAAGGTGTCATGGAAGCCCAACAATGGTTAGATAACTTTGATAACCGCAAAGAAGCAGCAGAAATTCTCGCCGTTAAAAAGTATTTTGGTTTATCGTCTCCAGAAATTCTGGCGAAACCCTTCCAAGGTCAATATGACATGGGTGATGGTCGTAAAATTGATGATAAAACTATGGCTGCTTATTACTGGAAAGACGGTAAAGGTAGTGTTTCTTATCCTTACCAAAGTCATGATTTATGGTTCATCACTGAAAACGTCCGTTGGGGATTCTTACCCAAAGATTATATAGAAAATGGTGCAACCAAAGCTAAAGAATTAATCAAAAAAGTGAACCGCGAAGATATTTGGAAAGAAGCAGCTAAAGAATTAGGAATACCTGCGGCTGATATTCCCACCAGTACATCTCGTGGAGTTGAAGAATTTTTTGATGGAGTCAAATTCGACCCGGAGAAACCAGAAGAATATCTCAAGAGTTTGAAAATTAAAAAAGTCAGCGTTTAATAGATAAATATATCTAAAAAGTAGAGATGTTCCCTAGAAAGTCTCTACACGGGTTTAAAAAATGCAGATTTAACTTTCACAAAATACCCATTAACCATTCATAAATTTGAGGGAAAATCCATGACCATAGCCCAAAAACGTGCCACAAGTCCTAAATTAGAGAATAAATTTTTATCAGGTTTACAAAAACAACTTCCTGAACTTATCCCCCCAGCCATTGCGTTATTTATCTTTCTAGTCATTTGGCAAGTATTTTCTTGGACTCCAGGGGCAACATTACCAGGACCAATCCAAGTTATTCAAGACACTTGGATCTTGATTTTGTATCCCTTTTACGATAAAGGAGGCACTGATAAAGGGCTTTTTTGGCAAATCTGGGCTAGTCTCCAACGGGTTGCTATTAGTTATACACTAGCGGCAATTGTCGGTATTGCCTTGGGTGTTTTGATTGGTGTTAATAAAACCATGTCAAAAGCTTTAGATCCTTTGTTTCAGTTATTAAGAACAGTCCCTCCTTTAGCTTGGGTGCCTATTTCCTTAGCAGCATTACGCCAAAATGAACCAGCCGCATTATTCGTAATTTTCATTACCGCAATTTGGCCGATTCTTATTAATACTGCGGTGGGTGTCACTCAAATTCCTCAAGACTATAACAACGTTGCTAAAGTTCTCCAACTTTCTAAAAAAGAGTATTTCCTTAACATCTTAATTCCTTCAGCATTACCCTACATTTTCACAGGTTTAAGAATTGCGATTGGTTTAGCTTGGTTAGCGATTATTGCCGCAGAAATCGTGATGTCAGGTATTGTGGGAATTGGCTTTTTCATCTGGGATGCTTATCAAAATAATAACGTTAGTGAAGTTATTTTAGCTCTAGTTTATATCGGTGTTGTGGGTTTAATCCTCGATAAATTAATGGCTTGGTTACAAAACTGGATTTTACCAGCAGAACAAAAATAGTCAAAAATCATTGGTCATTAGTCAGTGGTCATTAGTTAATAGCAAAGAAATAACAACGAACAACTGACAACTGTACGGGCGAAGCATTTGGAGAACTATTTTTTGCAATGACCGATAATTTATCTTCCAAATGCTTCGCCCCTACTGACAACTGACAAATAACCCATTACCCATTACCCATTACCCATTACCAAATAATATGTCTATATTTGTTGGCGTTGACCAAGTTGATAAAGTTTTTGAATTAACCGGTGGGGGACAATATATCGCCCTCAAGGGTATTGATCTTCAAATTAAAAAAGGCGAATTTGTTTCTCTTATCGGTCACTCAGGTTGTGGAAAATCTACCCTTCTAAACATGATTGCTGGTTTAGATTTAGCAACAGAAGGTTTAGTTACTTTAGAAGGACAAAGAATTAAAAAACCTGGACCTGATAGAATGGTAGTATTTCAAAACTATTCGCTTTTACCTTGGCGAACAGTGAGAGAAAATATTGCCTTAGCAGTAGATTCCGTATTAAATGGGATGCCCGCAGCGGAACGCAAAGCGATTATTGACAGACATATAGATATGGTCGGTTTGCGTCCCCATGCTGATAAACAACCAGGAATGTTATCAGGTGGACAAAAACAACGAGTTGCGATCGCTCGTGCCTTGGCAATTCGTCCTAAACTATTACTATTAGATGAACCCTTCGGTGCTTTAGATGCCCTAACTCGCGGGAATTTGCAAGAACAATTAATGCAAATTTGTGAAGAGAATCAAGTTACCGCAGTCATGGTGACACACGACGTAGACGAAGCGGTTTTGTTATCTGACAGAATTGTCATGTTAACCAACGGACCAGAATCGAAAATTGGCGACATTTTAGAAGTAGATATTCCTCGTCCTCGCAAACGCATGGAAGTAGTAAAACATCCCAGTTACTACAGTTTGCGAAGTGAAATGATTTACTTCCTCAACCAACAAAAACGCATCAAGAAAATTCGGGCGAGAAAAACTGCTGCGGTGGTTCGTCATGGTTTAGAAAAAGTTAATTTAGAAATTGGCTTCTTACCTATCACAGCTTGCGCCCCCCTGGCGATCGCCAAAGAAAAAGGCTTTTTCATCAAACATGGTCTGGATGAGGTTAATTTAGTCCGGGAAAGCAGTTGGAGAGGAATTGTAGACGGGATGACAGGGGGATATTTAGATGCGGCACAAATGCCCTCAGGTATGCCCATGTGGTTAAGTTTAGGAGGAAATAAAAACCAACCTTTACCAGTTGTCACCGCCCTGACAATGACCCGCAACGGTAACGCCATCACCTTAGCCAAACGCTTTTATGATGAAGGTGTACATAGCTTATCTGACTTCAAAAATTATCTCCTAAAAACCCGCGAACAAACACACAGAATGGGAGTAGTTCATCCCGCATCCATGCACAACCTATTACTACGTTATTGGTTAGCAGCAGGTGGAATTGACCCCGACAGTGATGTGGTTATGAAAAATATCCCTCCTGCTCAAATGGTAGTAGATTTAAAAGGTGGAACTATTGACGGTTATTCTGTAGGTGAACCTTGGAATTATCGGGCAGCAGTTGAAGGTTCAGGCTTTACCATAGCCACAGATTTAGAAGTTTGGTTAGGACACCCTGGTAAAGTTCTAGGAGTACGAGAAGATTGGGCAGAAACTTATCCGAATACCCATATTGCCTTAACCAAAGCCTTATTAGAAGCTTGCCAATATTGTGCAGATCTTGCCAACGCCCAAGAAATTCGCCAAATTTTAGCAAGTCAGGAATATGTCAGCACAGATATTGAATATATCCAACTGGAAAACCCCGGTAGTGATAGTTGTGACTTAAATCATCCCATGCGGGAATATGCCCATCACCAATTTTATTCCGAGTCTGCCATTAATCGCCCCAGTCGGACCGAACAAATTTGGATTATGACTCAATTAGCGCGGTGGGGTGACACTCCCTTCCCCAGAAACTGGGTAGAAATCGTTGAAAGAGTTTGTCGAGTCCGCGTTTTCAGTACCGCAGCCAGAGAACTAGGTTTAGATATCAGTTACACCCGTCAACCCATTCAATTATTTGATGGTAAACCCTTCAACGCCGATGATCCAATTGCCTATCTTAACGACCTAGAAATCAAACGCGACTTCTCCATAGCCGAAGTCATTCTAGATGCCCCCAGAAGAACCGCAGCTTAAAAAAACCCTTTCTTCCTTTTTCTCGTTCCCATACTCTGTATAGGAATGAATTAGGGAAGGCTCTGCCTTCATTTTATCAGAGGCAGAGCCTCTTGATAGCATTCCCAGTCGGAGACTGGGAACGAGATATAAAAAAATTCAAAACTCAAAATTTAAAATGCAAAACCGTAACTTAAAATCTACCAACACAGCTACAACCACAATCAGCCGTCAACCCTTCCTAGAAATTAAAGATGTTTGCAAAGTTTATCCCACCAAAAATGGACCATTTACCGTTCTTGATGGTGTTAACCTCAACGTTGAAGAAGGTGAATTTCTTTGCGTTATCGGCCACTCTGGTTGCGGTAAATCAACTTTGTTAAACATGGTTTCTGGTTTTAACTTCCCCACAACTGGACAAGTTTTATTAGAAGGACAACCAATTACAAAACCAGGTCCAGATCGCATGGTAGTATTTCAAAACTATGCGTTATTACCTTGGAGAACAGCTTTTGAAAATATTTATTTAGCTGTAAATGCCGTTTATCCCACTAAGCCAGAAGCCGAAAAACGGGCCATTGTGAGAGATCATTTAGCAATGGTGGGTTTAGCTGATGCCATGGAAAAGAAACCCATGCAAATGTCTGGGGGGATGAGACAACGGGTTTCTATTGCGCGGGCTTTAGCTATTCGTCCGAAAGTGTTGATTTTAGATGAACCTTTTGGGGCGTTGGACGCAATTACTAAGGAAGAATTACAAGAGGAATTGTTGAAAATTTGGAATGATAACCGTTGTACAGTTTTGATGATTACCCATGATATTGATGAGGCTTTATTTTTGGCTGATAAGTTGGTAATGATGACCAATGGACCTCATGCCAAAATTGGGGAAGTGATGGAAATTCCTTTTTCTCGTCCTAGAGATAGAGCGAGAATTATGGAAGATCCTCAATATTATCAATTGCGAAATTATGCCTTAGATTTCTTGTTTAACCGTTTCGCACATGATGATGTAGGTTAGTAGTTAGTAGGTTGGGTTAAGCAACAGCGCAACCCAACAACAGCTTTAATCATCAGGTTTAATAATGTTGGGTAACATACGTCAACCCAACCTACTAAAATCAAAGATTAGGCATGAACCATTAAATATTGGCCATTACCGTTGTATTCACCATTGCAACTGGCGAAATTAGCAACAAACCAAATTAAATAAAACCGCCAAATGCGGCGAAATTTGGCATAGTCCATCCCGTAGTCTAAATCTTTGACTATTGCCTGAGAATCATCAAAGTTTTTTAACCAACTAGCAAAAGTTCTAGAATAATTAGAGCCATTAATATACCATTGATCAATAGTTTTCAGGTCTTGATTATGGCTGGGAATCGCGTCATATTTCCAGTAACGACCATGAGGGAAAATGTATTTGTGAGTGAAAACACTGGAGATATTATTAGGGGTACGGACTGTAATAATGTGAATAAAAACCTTGCCGTTATCCTTGAGAAAAGATGCCAGCTTTTGAAAAGCCTTTGTTAAATTACCCACATGACAAAAAACGCCAATTGAGAGAATTTTGTCAAACTTTGTCTCAAATTGGGCATCGTTTATATCTCCTTCATAGAGAGTAAAACGACCAGAACTAAGATAACTTTCAGGATCTTGCATTTTCTGACGCATATATTCACATTGGTTATGACTCAAGTTAATTCCTGTGAATTTGACATTGGGAAATTTGGCAAGAATATAATTTGCTACGCAGCCCCAACCACAGCCAAAATCTAAAATATGATCACCATCTTTTATTTCTAATTTGTCAATTACATCATCAATCATTTGCATTTGTGATTGTTCGAGATTTGCTGCTCCTTTTTCCCACAATCCCATGCTATATTTGGGATAAATAAGTTTTCCCTCACCTAACATGAGATTCAACATAGCTTGAGGCAAATCGTACTGAATCTTCATTAAATCCCGCGCACCTTCGGCGGTATTGTCTGTTTCTGTTAATACCCATTCGTAGGGGACAAGCAGGGATGGAAAATACTTAAAAAAGACAGGCATACAACTATCAAAAAGCGATCGCAACACAGCATCCGGTACTTCTAATCCGTTGATATAAGACTCGGCTATTGCCATTTGCACTGCGTTAATTGTACTAACTGCAAGACGGGTTGCTTTGTAAGCAATGGGACTTTTAGTATGTACATCTCCCACTATGGGAAGATGTTTTTCCATATTTTGTAAAATTGGTGATGAACTCATGTTTATATTGGGTTTGAAAGATGCCGCTATTTTATATCAATAAAACCAAGTCAAAATAATATTAAAGAATAGATATTTCTTTGGATAGATAGAATGAAAAAAGAGGAATAATAAGTATATATATATATTCACTACGGCTGATAATTAAGTAAGTCAACACAATAAAACCAAACTGTGTAAAGAAATGTAAAATAGCTGAAAACTTCTTCTAACATACCTCTAAGATATAAGGTTGTGTTGCGCTGTCGCTTAACCCAACAAAGCAAAAAATGGACAAGGTATTGATGCTAAAACCATATTACTGTATTCTGTTCTATGACAAGTTATGTTTCAACCTTCTGATCATCTGCCGCTGATATTCTCAGGAAATAGATGTAAATAATTCGATATATAAACTACAAAAGGTGGACAGAATGAGTCTTCGCGCACTACTGTTAATAAATAGTAATTCTCGTCAAGGGCAAGAACGTTACCAAGAAGCAATAAATTGTTTAAATAAATTGGGTTTGGAAATAATTACAGAATCTACAGAACATCCAACTCAACTAGGGACTGTGATTCGGCGTTACCAACAGCAAATAGATTTGGTAATTGTCGGTGGTGGTGATGGTACACTTAATGCTACTATAGAGGCAATAATTGAGACTCAATTACCTTTGGGTATTTTACCATTAGGAACTGCTAACGACTTAGCCAGGACTTTAGCAATTCCCAACTCTTTACCGGAAGCGTGTCAAATTATTGCCTCTGGAAACTTGCGAAGAATTGATTTAGGTTCTGTAAATGGGAAATATTTTTTTAATGTTGCTAGTCTGGGTTTAAGTGTAAAAATTACTCAACAATTAACTAAAGAAATTAAACGGCGTTGGGGTATATTTGCCTATGCAGCAATTGCATTTCAAGTAATTTGGAAATCTCGCCCTTTTAGTGCAGAAATTCGCGTGAATAACGAATCAATTCATGTGAAAACTGTGCAAATTGCTGTGGGTAATGGTCGCTATTATGGTGGTGGTATGGCTGTAGTTCACGACGCAGCGATAGACGATCAAAGACTGGATCTTTATAGTTTAGAAATCGATCATTGGTGGCAAATTCTTCCCCTACTTCCGGCTATGCGTCAAGGTAGACATATTGATTGGCCGAATGTCCGCGCCCTTGAAGGTCAGGAATTTACAATATATACTAGAAAACCCCATTCTATTAATACAGATGGAGAAATTACAACCCATACTCCTGCTGTGTTTCGGGTGATTCCTCAAGCGATCGCAGTTTTAGCCCCATGACTATCATCTTCAACTATGATTTACCTGATTGATATGATTTATTTGATGGGATATGTAATTAAACAGGAGATTGTCAGTAAAGGAGGTAAAAAATGAAAATCCAACTATGATTTACCTGATTGATATGATTTATTTGATGGGATATGTAATTAAACAGGAGATTGTCAGTAAAGGAGGTAAAAAATGAAAATTCAACTATGATTTACCTGATTGATATGATTTATTTGATGATGTCTTAACTGATTGATATGATTTATTTAATGATATCTTAACTATTATTTATGTAATTAAACAGGAGATGGTCACTAAACAAGGTAAAAAATGAAAATCAAAACTCCTATCTGTCAACAAGGAAGCATCCAGCGGGTTTCACTCCTGAATTTTGCTGTATCATAAGAATCAGAAAAATCATTAAAATCATAGTTATGAATTTGCGCTTTTCTCAAGAAATTAAATCCCTTCTAGAACGTTTAAGTGAACAGCCACTAACTTTAGGTGATATCCTAGCGGAAACTTCCGAACGGGGTTTTAGCTTAGTAATCACATTACTAGTATTACCTTTTCTATTTCCCATGCCTCCAGGCTTAACCAGTCCTTTAGGTGGTGCTTGTCTATTATTATCATTGCAAATGGTTTTAGGGAGGAGAACACCTTGGCTACCCAAGAAAATCGCTAACTATAAATTTCCCAACGCCTTCGCTAAAATCATCTTACAAAATCTGCGTCGCGTGACTAGGGTATTAGAAAAAATTGCCCGTCCCCGACTACAAAAAGTCGCCAATCATCCTTTAATTTGGCGATTTAACGGGCTGTGCATCTCTTGGTTAACAATACTACTAATTTCCCCCATTCCCTTTACCAATCCCATTCCGACTGTGGGGATTTTACTTTTGGCAGTTGCTACTATTGAATCTGATGGTTTATTAATGTGTATTAGCTATATTGCTACTCTCTTGATTACTATGCTATTTGGTTTTATTGGTTATGCATTATGGTTAGCCCCCAACTTACTGCCTGCTATGTTCAAATAAAATTTTTGGCATTCCTGATCAAAATTTGTTAAGATATAAATCCCAAAGAAAAAAACCCTTAGCCACAAGCCAAGGGTAATGGTTTAATTAAGGTGCATCTACTATTTGAGTATCCACTGCTGATTCTGTTATGTCCGGATAATTTCCGTATAACTTTCAATTTTGTATTCTCGTCCTTTCGAGAAAGTATGTTTTGTCACCAACTATAAAAAACCTAATATCCAATATCAATACCTTGTCCATTTTTTGTAGGTCGGGTTAAGCAACAGCGCAACCCGACGCATTTGTTGGGTTATGGACTCGCCACACTTCGTGAACGTACCTCAACCCAACCTACAAATCAAGACTTTTTTCAATTTGGACAAGGTATTGCAATATGTTAGATATTTATTTGGATACCTGACTTAAATAATCAAAGAATATGGCGATCGCGATTGATTTTGGCACAAGTAACACAGTTATCACTCGTTGGAATCCTGTCACTCAACAAGCAGAAACCCTGAATCTACCCAGATTATCAACGCAACAATTTCTTAATCCGCCACTGATTCCCAGCTTAGTTTATGTAGAAAATGCCAGCCTTGGTAAAATTATAGCTGGACAACAGGTACGCGATCGCGGTTTGGATCTGAAAACCGACACCAGATTCTTCCGGAACTTTAAACGGGGAATTGGTGCAGATATCCAGGGTTTTTTACCGGAACTTGATGGACAAAACATTAGCTTTGAACAAATAGGAACATGGTTTTTAAGCAAAGTAATTGCAGAATTAGCACCTTTAGAAGGGGGAATAGATTCCTTGGTTTTAACCGTACCAGTAGACAGCTTTGAAGCCTATCGTCACTGGTTAGGGAAAGTTTGTCAATCATTAGCCGTCGAACAGGTACGGATGTTAGATGAACCCACTGCTGCGGCTTTGGGGTATGGTTTAACAGATCAAGGAACTCTCTTAGTCGTTGACTTTGGTGGTGGAACTTTAGATTTATCTTTAGTGAGTTTAGATCAAGGTACACAAGCCAAGACTAAACCTCTAGGATTTCTTCTCAAATGGGGTGATAAAAATCTGGGTGAAAATTCTCAACAAAAGACTAAAACAGCCCGTGTATTAGCAAAAGCAGGGCAAAATCTAGGCGGAACTGATATTGATAATTGGATAGTAGATTACTTTGCTAAAACCCAAGGATTGCCAGTTAGTTCTCTCACAGCGCGACTAGCGGAACAGTTGAAAATTCAGCTATCTCACCAAGATAAAGCTAGTGAAGTTTATTTTCATGATCAAACTTTTGAAAGTTATGAAATGGATCTTGATCGTTACACCTTTGAAAATATTTTGCAGGAAAACGGATTTTTTGATAAACTGCATGATGTAATGATGACGCTATTACAGCAAGCGCGACGCTACGGTATAGAAATTGATGATATTAATGCAGTATTATTAGTTGGGGGAACTGTACAGTTGCCCGTAGTGCAAGCATGGATAGAACAATATTTTGAACCAGAAAAAATCCGTCGTCAATTGCCTTTTGAAGCAATCGCTCAAGGGGCGTTACAAATAACTCAAGGGATAGAAATTAAAGACTATCTTTATCATAGTTACGGTGTGCGTTATTGGGATCGCCGCAATCAACGTCATAGTTGGCATCCAATTATTAAAACTGGACAACCTTACCCCATGACTCAACCCGTAGAATTAGTTTTGGGTGCTTCTGTGGAAAATCAACCCAGCATTGAGTTAATTATTGGGGAATTGGGCGCCCAAACAGGTGGAACAGAGATATACTTTGAGGGCGACCGCTTAATTACTCGTCAGCTTGATCATGGTGCAACTACTGTTAAGCCTCTCAATGATACAGTAAATGCCAGTAAAATTGCCAAACTTAAACCTCCAGGATTTCCGGGAAGCGATCGCATTAAAATCTATTTTCAAGTTGATGAACAACGGTTTTTAAGAATTACTGTTGAGGACTTATTAACAAATAACATCCTATTAGAAAATCAACTTGTAGCCAAATTAACTTAATCCAGATTTCTCACCAATAAATCAAACAAGAGAGGCTTTATAGTAGTATAAAAATTTACCAATAAAAAACTAGTAACAAAAAAATCTAAATTTTCCTGATCACAGGCTGCTATTTTCAGTCGAATAAACGCATAATGGAAATGTGACTGATTTATTAGCCCCTTTACAATCCCTACAACAGGGTAACTGGTTCAAATTAATTTGCGGAGCCAGTTACCAACATCTTCCTGCGGTCAGAAACTTAACATTAGCCTACACCTTGGCTGGTGCTGACTGTATAGATGTAGCAGCAGATCCGGCAGTCATTGCCGCCACCCAAGAAGCTTTACTGGTAGCCCAAAGCTTGAGATATAATGCCCAAAAGCGAGGCTTTGCCTTGACAGGTAATTTGCCCTTGTTGATGGTCAGTCTCAATGATGGCGAAGATCCCCATTTTAGAAAAGCTGAGTTTAATTCTCAAGACTGTCCCCGCGATTGTTCCAGACCATGTGAAAAAATTTGTCCAGCCCAAGCAATTTTATTTAACAATACCAAAGATGATTTTTCTGGAGTAATCGCTGAAAAATGTTATGGCTGTGGCCGTTGCATTCCTATCTGTCCTTATGGGATAATTTATACAAAATCTTATGAGTCAACGCCAGGGGAGATCGTACCATTGATCATGTCAACGGGAATAACAGCCGTAGAAATTCATACTCAAGTGGGGCGGTTGGCAGAATTCCAACGGTTATGGGACGCAATGACACCTTGGGCAGATCAATTAAAGTTAGTAGCCATCAGTTGTAACGATGGAGAAGGTCTAATTAATTACCTAAAAGCTATTTATGATTTAATTATCCCCCGTCCCCAGTTTTTAATTTGGCAAACTGATGGACGTTCAATGAGTGGTGATATTGGTGATGGTACAACCATAGCCACAGTGAAATTGGGGCAAAAAGTTTTGGCAGCAAACCTACCGGGATATGTGCAGTTAGCAGGCGGCACTAATAGCTACACCGTTCCTAAATTAAGGGGAATGGGATTGCTGAAAGAGGCAGGGGGGAAAGAGTCCCCAGCTTTTATCTCTGGTGTTGCCTATGGTAGTTACGCCCGTGTATTGCTGTCACCCATTCTTGACCAGTTAGAAAAAAAGGAGGTGATTAACACTGATAGTCAAGGCAATATTCGCCTGGAATCAGAACCGGAATTACTATGGGAGGCTGTAAGGCTTGCCCATACTCTCGTTTCCCAGATTAAGTCTGAGCAGTCGCGCTCATCGCTCCAAGCATATCTCTAAAAACGTCAAGTCACCAATAGAAAGCATGACGATTACAGAAGATCTCCAAAAGTTGTTAGACATTTTGCCCCAAGACCTTCAACAAAAACTAGAGCATCATCCTAATGGAGATAATTTAGTTGAAGTGGTTTTGGATTTAGGCCGTCGTCCAGAAGCTCGGTTTCCCCATGTAGCTGAGTATTTGAGCGAAACACCAGTCACTCAAGCACAGATAGATGATTGCATTCAACGAGTGGGAAATTTTGGGGGGGATAATCGGGCAGGAATTGAGCAAACTTTGCATCGGATCAGTGCTATCCGTAACCGTAGCGGTAAGATTATTGGCTTAACTTGTCGGGTCGGCAGGGCGGTATTCGGAACAATTGCCATGATCCGCGATTTGGTGGAAACTGGTCAATCAATTCTCATGCTAGGTCGTCCGGGTGTTGGTAAGACCACGGCTTTAAGGGAAATTGCCCGTGTGTTGGCAGATGACTTAAATAAGCGAGTAGTCATTATTGACACATCCAACGAAATTGCTGGGGATGGTGATGTTGCTCACCCCGCCATTGGTCGGGCGAGACGGATGCAAGTTTCTAAACCAGAGTTACAACATCAGGTGATGATTGAGGCTGTGGAAAACCATATGCCAGAAGTGATTGTCATTGATGAAATTGGCACGGAATTGGAAGCTTTAGCAGCCCGAACCATTGCCGAACGGGGGGTGCAATTGGTAGGAACTGCCCACGGTAATCAGATTGAAAACCTGATTAAAAATCCCACTCTGTCTGATTTGGTGGGGGGGATTCAGGCTGTGACGCTGGGAGATGATGAAGCTAGACGGCGTGGTTCGCAAAAGACAGTTTTGGAACGCAAAGCGCCACCTACTTTTGAGATTGCTGTGGAGATGCTGGAACGGCAACGCTGGGTAGTTCATGAATGTGTGGCTGATACGGTTGATACTTTGTTACGTGGTCGTCAACCGACTCCACAAACGAGAACTGTTGATGACAATGGCAAGGTTGGCGTTGTTAGACAGTTGGCTGTGGTCAATGGTGGCAATAGCAATGGTAATGGCAATGGACACATTACTAATGTGGAGGAATCTTTCCTCGCTGCTCAACCTAATGGTTGGCGTTCTTCTGGACAAATGGTGGCTTTACCACCTTTATCTTTAGATCGGGAAAGACCCACGGGACGCAGTGAATTTGACCGTTTGTTGGATGAATCTTTCAATTACTCGGAAAGTTTTGATTTTCCCAGCCGCAAACAAGCAGGTCCCAATGGGGAAGATTTACCATTGCACATTTACCCCTATGGGGTGAGTCGTCACCAACTGGAACAGGTGATTAATGTGTTAACTTTGCCAGTGATATTGACCAAGGACTTAGATAGTGCTGATGCTATTCTGGCTTTGCGATCGCACGTCAAGAATCACGCTAAGTTAAGACAAATGGCTAAGGCTCGTCATGTACCCATTCATGTGATCAAGTCTAGTACAATTCCCCAAATTACTCGCAGTCTCCGCCGCTTACTGAATATTGATGATCCAGATATTGGCGATGACCGAGAGTTACAACTGTTATTACACAACGGTGGTGATGATGAAATGGACGCTTTGGAGGAGGCGAGGCTTGCTGTGGAGCAGATTGTCATCCCTAAAGGTCAGCCTGTGGAGTTATTACCCCGTTCTTCCCAAGTGCGGAAAATGCAGCATGAGTTGGTGGAACATTATCGTCTCAAATCCGATAGTTTTGGAGATGAACCTAATCGGCGGTTAAGAATTTACCCGGCGTAGGTTGTTGATAATTTTCCCCTGAAAGGATTGTTTTTACATCTTTTCAGGGGATTTGGACATTTTACCGCTGTAGTAATGTTGGTAATATTTCTGGAACTGGACTAGGTTTAGCAATTGTGAAAAAATCAGTGGAAGCATATGGAGGAGAAATTACTTTTGCAAGTGAAGTTAATGTAGGAACAACTTTTAATGTTGTTATTCCTTTAATGAAATAATAAGATTAAGATCCCCGACTTCTAACATGAATCTACAATTTAGTTATAAGATAAAAAAGAAGTCGGGGATCTAAATTGGGGATCATAAGATTAAGATCCCCGACTTCTAACATGAATCTACAATTTAGTTATAAGATAAAAAAGAAGTCGGGGATCTAAATTGGGGATCTAAATTTGTTGATTTTTTAAACATTCCTGGATAAATCTTTGAGGTATTTCTCTACTTTCTCCCCAATGTTGATGAATATAGGAAGCATGAACATTAGGTAAATACCAACCTTCAAAACCTGTATTTTCATCACAATCATAGCGATAGGTATTAAATAATGGTTGAGGAGAATTAGTGATTAAATGAGAACGATGAAATTCATGGCCAAAAATATGTTTATTGCTATCAAGTAAAAAAGTATTTTCTAAAATTACTGCGCGACGATATCCTAAAGTTAATCTTTTATCCATTTGTGCATGAGTGGGTAATATTCCCACCATTGGCCAGGAGTTACCGTCAAAGTCAATAATTTGCTCACACAAATACATCAATCCTCCACATTCAGCAATTGTGGGTATTCCTGCTAAAATTGAATTTTTGACTGCTTGAATTAGGCTAATATTTGCAGCTAATTGTGGTGCAAATACTTCAGGAAATCCACCACCAAAATACATTCCTTGGATATCTTTTGGTAATTGATCATCATTTAATGGACTCCAAAATACCAATTCTGCTCCTAATTGTTCTAGTAAATCTAAGTTATCTTGATAATAAAAATTAAAAGCTTGATCTCGCGCTACGGCAATTTTTACTGAGGAATTGGTAATTGGTAATTGAGAATTGGGAATTGGGGAAGATGATGATTTTAAAAGTGGTAGAAGTTTGTCCCAATCAAAGTAAGTATCACCTATATCTGCTAAACTATTAATTATCTGATCTAATTCTGGTAATTCTGAAGTGGGAATTAAACCCAGATGACGGTCAGGAATGGTAATGTTATCTTGTCTTCTTAAAACACCAAGTATGGGTAATTGTAAAGGTGCAAGGGAAGTTTTTAATAATGATAAATGTCGATCACTTCCCACCCGATTTAATACTAAACCAGCAACTTTAATTCTACTATCTAAGGAACAATAACCGTGTGCAATTGCGGCTACTGAACCCGATAAGCGACTACAATCTATTACTAAGATGATGGGAATATCTAATAATCTGGCAACGTGCGCTGTACTCGCAAAGTCTGTTTTTCCATTTGTATTTGCTAACTGACCAATACCATCAAATAAACCCATTACACCTTCAACTAAAGTATATTCACTTTGCGGAGAATGATGGTTAAAGCATTTTTGAATATAATTTTCTGAAGTTAGTACAGCATCTAAATTTCGACAAGGAAGACCAGTTACATATTGATGAAACATAGGATCAATATAATCGGGTCCGACTTTAAAAGATTGTACTTTCACACCACGACGACGTAAAGATGCTAATAGGGTAAGTGTAACTGTTGTTTTCCCGACTCCACTCCGTTCTCCAGCAATAATTATAGACATAGATCAACAATTAAAAATTCAAAATTAACAATTAAAAACTAAGAGGATGTTTGAAAAGTATCAGAATTAATCGAGATCCCCCCAACCCCCCTTACAAAGGGGGGCTAAATTCCTCAAAGTCCCCCTTTTCAAGGGGGATTTAGGGGGATCTGCGGGTGTCAGATCCCACACGAAAAAGTTTTCAAACAACCTCTAAGATCATATATTCTAACTACTGACAACTGACCACTGACCACTGACCACTGACAATTATCCTTCCCGTTCTCTTTCTTCAATTTTTGTTGGAGAAATCATACTGTTGATTTTTTCAATATCTGTCATCATGATAATAACACCTTTTACTGTTTCATTCATTAGGGGACTACAGGCAATATAACATTGGATTTGTCTGCCGCGACGATTAGTGCTATTCAGGAGTATTTCCTGGAATTTCTTTTTACCGGACATAATATCACGAATTGGATTTCGTAATTTTTCTACAGGTAAACCAATATCCAAGCTAAACCAAGATTTATGAACTACTTCCTCACTGTGTAAACCCCACATATCTTCAACTGTATGATTCCAAATTAAAATATTCAAGTTATTATCTAAGACTACCATTCCCATTTGCAGACAGCCTAAAATAGAAGAAAGAAAAATATTACTTTGGTCAAGTTCACTGGTGCGGTCGCTTAATTCATGATTAATTGTTTGTAACTCCTCATTAGCCGATTGCAGTTCTTCATTCATTGTCTCCATTTCTTGATTTGTTGATTGCAATTCTTCATTGGTTGTTTCTAATTCTTCATTGGTAGATTGCAATTCTTCATTGGTTGTTTCTAGCTCTTCATTAGTTGATTGCAATTCTTCATTGGTTGTTTCTAGTTCCTGTCGAGAACGTTGTAATGCTGTTTGGAGTTTCAGATAACGGGTGATATCATTAAAGGCAACTGTTACACCCAGAATAATTTGATTATGATCTTGTAAAGGAATCACCCGCACATCTAAATTTTGAATTTCTGAATTAGACTGATAACGTTCAACATTTGTGAGTGTAATCGGATGACGTTCATTATATACTTGCTCAATTACTGAGCGTAATTCCACAGGTCTATAGGATAATTCTAAATCCTGAAAAGGGCGATTTAAATCCTTTGTTGTCAGACCAAATAAATTACGAGCTTGTTCATTAATCATAATTAATATGCCATCATTATCTACTACAACTTGGGCACTAGATGCTGTATCGAAAGCCAAATCTCTAATGCGTATTTCTTGAGACAAATCAGTAGTTGATTCTTGATTTTCTAAATTGTTCATAACTATTTGACGACTGCGGAAGTTTCCTAAAGCTACTTTTTCAAATACACGGTCTCTTAAATCTATAGGGATAAATAAATTAGAGTGCATAACTAGCATTTCTGCTTTTCCTAAAAACAGATAGCCATGATCATTAAGAGCAAAATGAAAGCGATTGATAATCTTTCCTTGGGTTTCCGAATTAAAATACATTAAGGTATTGCGACAAATCAATAAATCTAACCGAGAAATCGGTGCATCTTGAAGTAAATCATGACGACCAAAAATTACACAACGACGCAAATCTTGGCGAAAAACATAATTTTTATTGACTATATCAAAATATTTATCGCGTAATTCTAACGGGACTTCATCAATATTTTTGGTTGAATAACTAGCTTGACGAGCTTGAACGAGAGCTTCTTCATCTACATCTGTTGCGTAGATTTTTACCCGATTACGAAACTCTTCTATTCCCAATATTTCCGCTATTACTATTGCTAAAGTATAAGCTTCTTGCCCAGAAGCACAACCAGCACTCCAAAATCGAATCTGTTGATCTGGTTGTTTATTTTTGATGATATTAGGAATAACTTCTTTGGCTAAATATTCCCACGCTGAAGCATCTCTAAAAAAAGCGGTGACGTTAATTAAAATAGTATTAAATAAATTTTTAAACTCATCTGGATGAACCTCTAAATAATCTTGATAATTGCCAAAAGTATCTATATTTAAAGTCTCCATTTCTTTAGTAACACGGCGCATTAAAGTTGAACGTTTATAACCTGTGAAATCAAAGCCTCGGTTGATTCGTAAATATTCGAGGAGGTTTTCAAAATCAGGGTCTTTTTGTGGGACATTCATAAAATAAATCAGGATTTTGCTAAGAGGTTGTTTGAAAAGTATTATATGAAACCCATAATCTCCAAAAACCTAACCCCCCTTCCCCCCTTCCCTACAAGGGAATGGGGGTTTTAAAGCCTCTCCCCTGGTAGGGGAGAGGTTTGGAGAGGGGTCTGTTTACACATTAAAAACTTTTAAAACATCCTCTAATAAATGAACTACGTTATAGAAATACAGAATCACCATATCCCCCCAGATACTCGACTTCTCAAAGAAGTCGGGTATCTATGTTATTATAGTCAATTTTTTGTAATAAACTAAATTGGTAATAGATTACAAATCAGGATGAGGCATCACCAAAGTTAGCAAAGCTGAAGAAATTTCTGCTAAAGGGAGGATAAAATCTACATTCCCAGTCTTAATTGCTGCGGACGGCATTCCTGGAAATTCAGCACTTTTGTCATCTTGGGCAATTACCGTCCCACCCATTTTTTGAATTGCTTCTACTCCCATTGCCCCATCACTGCCAGTTCCTGTGAGGACAACAGCGATCGCTCTTTCTTTGTAACTTCCAGCCAGAGATTCAAACAATAAATCTGCCGAAGGACGGAGAAAATGCACCATTTCCGACTGCGATAAAGAGGCTGTACCATCACTATTCACCAACAAATGATTATTAGGAGGAGCAATATAAACAGTCCCTGGTGTGAGTTTGTCTCCTTCCTTTGCCTGTTTTACTATCAGTGGAGTCCGACGACTGAGAATTTCTGCCATGAGAGATGGATGACGAGGATCTAAATGTTGAACAATCACAATTGCTGCTTTGAAATCTGCGGGTAAATGTGAAAGTACCTCAATTAACGCCGTCAACCCCCCAGCAGAAGCCGCTAAAGCCACAATATCAAAGTTAGGAAGATTTGGCATATTTATCTTGAAGATTATAGTTTCCCCCATCCTCAAAATATCAAAATTTTCAATTCATTCCCTGTATCCACAGACGTATAGAACTTTCCAAATAAGCATTTGGGGACAAAAATGTAGAGACGTTCCATGAAAAATGTAGAGCCGAGAATCCCTACCCATGGAACGTCTCTACACAGGATCTTTTAATTCACTAATTTTCTGCTTCTAAAGTTTTTTTGGCTGCTAATAATTGCTGTTTATGTTCTTCACTCATTTGCGGATATTGCAAATTTAATTCCTGCAATTTTTGGCAAATAATATCTGCTACTACTAAGCGTGTAAACCATTTACGATCAGCAGGAACAATATACCAAGGTGCAAATTCTGTACTTGTATGGTTAAAAACCTGCTCATAGGCATCCATATAATCATCCCAAAAAGCCCTTTCCCGAACATCACTAACAGAAAGTTTCCAATTTTTATCCGGTGATTCAATCCGTTCTAAAAACCGTCTTTTTTGCACCGATTTTGAAACATTTAGAAAAAACTTGAGGACAATTACCCCATTATTGAACAAGTATTTTTCAAAATTATTAATTTCCTCAAATCGCTGTTTCCATATATGATTATCTTGAGGAAAATTGGGTAATTGTTGTTTTTTAAGAATTTCTGGATGGACACGGACTATGAGTAATTCTTCATAATATGAACGATTAAAAATGCCAATTCTTCCCCTTTCTGGCAAAGACTTCATTGAACGCCATAAATAATCATGATCTAACTCTTCTTCACTCGGTGATTTAAAACTAAATACCTGACATCCTTGAGGATTCACGCCAGACATCACGTGTTTAATGGTACTATCTTTACCAGCAGCATCCATTGCTTGAAAAATAATCAATAAAGAATAGGTATTTTGAGCATAAAGAATATCTTGATATTTCGCTAATTGTAAAATACCTACCTTTAATTTTTTCACCGCATCACCTTTTTGGTGAAACTCACATTTATAACCTGGGTTATAGTCCTTTACCAAAGAAATTTGATCACCTGGTTTAACAATATAAGGATCATGATTCATAAAAAAATTAGCACTCCTATAAAATTCATAAATTCATCTGCGTTCATCTGCGTTTATCTGCGTTTAATTATTTTTGAAATCTTATTCTATGGAGCTTCATCTTAATTTAGTATAACCTCCTTCTCTCTGTGTTCTCTGTGCCTCTGTGGTTAGATAAAAAACCTTTTCACCGCAGAGAGACAGAGTGAAAACTTATTTTAAAAAACAGCAGATTGCAATTTTGTTAACTTTGCTAAAACTTCCATACTGTGAATACTCGGATTAACTCCCACAAAAGTTGCTCTTAATATCCCTTGAGGATCAATAATAAAACTATGGCGCATAGAGACAACACCTATCCAAGAACCATAAGCTTTACTAACTTCACCCTTAGTATCAGCTAACAAAGGAAATTTTAACCCTTCTGAATCACAAAATTCTGCATGGGAATCAATATCATCAGCACTGATACCAATAATTTCAGTATTTTTCTCAATGTACTTAGGTAGATCTTGCTGAAAACGTCTTGCTTCAATAGTACAACCGGAAGTAAAATCTTTCGGGTAGAAATAGAGAACCACCCACTTACCCCGGAAATCAGCCAGGGAAACCTCACCATTCCCCGTATTAGTTGGTAAGGTAAATTCAGGTGCAGGTTGATCAATTGCCGGTAATATACCACCTAAAGCTTGAGTAGGAGGGGTAAAATTCAACCAACTGATAACAGCCAAGCAAGTGGCAAATAGAATGCTAATAAAAGTGCGGCGCGAAATCATAGTCTTCACCAGAAATATAACTTAATATAAGTTTACATTCTTGTTAGCCGCTATTCTGAATCTGACTGGTTTTCTAGTGGTTTTTCGATACTCTCAATGTATTGGCTATCTATAAGAAAAGCGCCTCTAGTCAAGCGTATACCCCAATAACCACCAGGGCGACGGTCAAGAACTATACCTTCCTCACCAACATAAATTACATCAGCAGGACGTAACATAGGCATTGGGTCAGCGGTTTTGACATAAGGTGGCAATGATACCACACGGACTTTACTACCAATTGGGAATTCTGACGACATTTTACAACAGTTTGTAATTTTGAATAACGGTAAATATCGATTTTATTTTACTCTTCTTCCTTTCCACCTATTTGTTAATAAATGTAAAGAACATATTCCACATCCAAAATGAAATGATATATTAAATCCATAGGACACCAAGTTAAGAAGAAACCAACTAAGAGAAAGGGCAATTGATCTAGTGTCCCCCGTCATTAGCCCCACAAGTACAGCATTATTGATCATAAAGTGGCAACTAGCCAAACTTTAGATAAGATGGCGAAGCCAAATCCCAGAGCGGAAAGACGTAGAGATGCTGTGTTTGCGTTTTAGAAAGTCCACCCTTAGTAACTTACAATCACTTACTTACTTTAATCATTTGAAACCTGCAAATTCACTAGAACCCGGTCAACCTTGATCGGGTTTTTAGATGTTTATACCTAGTTTTGATGGAAAAATGTTAAGATAAGGACTTAGATACTCAAATTATATAATTTAATCTCGCATTTACTCAATGGATGAACAGGGGGAAGTTCAACTCACACCTGGTGGACTGAAAAAACTTGGCAATCTTGTTAATATTAAAGATAACTTCATTGCTGATGCTATTCGTGAACGTGGTGGAGGACAAGGACAGGTTAGTCAATTACGCAGCGATTATCAAAATATTAGGGTGGCAGAGTTAGCTAATTTAGCTGCTAAGGGAGATACAGACGCGGAAACTGCTATTAAAATTCTTAAACAAGCCAGGAAAAAGCGTGATAAATATGGTAATCAATGAATTTCCTATTGGACAAACTCTACTAGGAGTATCAACTAATGAAGATCAAGAATTTGAAGGTGATGAACTTTGTCTTGATCAAGTTAAACTTTATTTTGAAGATACAGAACATAAGATTACATGGATAACTCTATCTCCTCTTGTTGATACTGATGAAATTGACGTAAAAATAGAAAAAAATACCAAAAAACCTACTAAAAAAAATCCCCATCCCCCTTTTCATGCTGATGGTAATATTGGTAATAATCAATTAGCGACTTCATTAATTCGGGATAAAAGGTTGATGGCGGTCTGGATATGCGAGAATGATCAGGGCTATAAAGATCAGATAATTTTTGCTTTTGAATCTCTACATCCTCAGATTGCATTTGTAGCGGAAGGTTCTGTGATTAAAGCATTTCTTAATCAGCAAATATTGAAGGATAAAAAACTAGAAGAAGCACGAATAGAAGCAGTAGAAGCAGAAAGAAAATTTCAGTTCCAAATGCAGTTCCAAATGATGACAGAAGTAATTTTAGCTCAGATTAAAAATAATCCTGAATACATCAAATCTTTAACTCCTACAGTAATCGAATCTTGTACAGGTATTCCCGAAGATGAAATACAACCAGAACTAATTTTAAGGATTCAAGATAATCCTGAATTAATTAGGTCTTTAACTCCTGAAACAATCAAATCTTTTACAGGGATACCCAAAGATGAAAATAGTTTTCAAAGTGCAAAAGTTAAACCAGTTATCCAAAACCAGCAATCATCTCAACTTATGACTAACCCTGTTAGCAATGCAGTTATTTCAGTTGAAGAAAGCCACCAAACATTAGCAAATCCAATTAAAGAATTAGAAGAGAGAATTTTAAATCAAGAATCAAAAATTCTAGAAATAGAAGCCTTTACATCTAAAATGAAGCTTGCAGATAATGGTAATATATTAACAATGATGCAGCTTGCAGAAACTGGATTTCAGGAGTGGAATGACCCAGAAGAAGATATTTATAATGATGAAGCCTAAATCTTTAGAAATCTGGTTAGTCCGTTTCCCTTTTAGCGATTTAACTGCTACAAAATTAAGACCAGCCCTTATTTTATCAGTTCATCGAGAAGAATTTATTATATTGGGTATTTTTTCCAAAGTTCCCACTGATGATTTAAGTGAAAATTGGGTATTAATGTCAGAGACACACACTGACTTCATAAAAACAGGACTAAAAAAAACATCATTGATTAGGGCTGATAAAATTGCTACTGTCCATAATTCAGTTTTTCACAAAAGAATAGGAATTTTACCATCTGATCTATTTAATCAGGTGGAAGTAGCATTAAAAAAATCTCTTAACATTACTTAAAAATAAAATAAAAGTTAATAACCACGTTTTTACAAAGCATAAGGCACAATAAAGACAAGTATCATTTATTTATTTATGAGTTATTGTCTTAATCCCCATTGTTCTCACCCAGAAAACACTGATGATGTTAAGTTTTGTCAAACCTGTGGGACGAAATTATTCCTAAAAGAACGTTACCGCGCTATTAAACCTATCGGACAAGGTGGTTTTGGTAGAACCTTTCTCGCTGTAGATGAGGATAAACCCTCAAAGCCACCCTGTGTAATTAAGCAATTTTTCCCCCAATCCCAAGGGACAAATACGGTACAAAAGGCAGTAGAATTATTTAATCAAGAGGCTGTTCAGTTGGATGAATTGGGACAACATTCCCAAATTCCTGCACTTTTGGCATATTGTAACCAAGATGACAGACAGTATTTAGTTCAGGAATTTATTAATGGACTAAATTTACACCAAGAATTAGAACAAAATGGGGCTTTCAATGAAACGCAGATTCGACAATTACTGCATGATTTATTGTCAGTGCTGCAATTTTGTCATGGTAAACGAGTCATACATCGAGACATTAAACCAGAAAATATCATTCGTCGCAATAGCGATCGCAAATTAGTTATAGTTGATTTTGGGGCAGCGAAATCCGCCACAGAAACAGCCCTAAACCGCACGGGAACCAGTATAGGTAGTCTCGAATATGTCGCCCCGGAACAAATGCGCGGGAAGGCACTTTTCGCCAGTGATATCTATAGTTTAGGAGTAACTTGTATTAATCTGTTAACAGAGCGATCGCCTTTCGACTCCTACGATACCCATAACGCAGCTTGGATATGGGGACAATATCTAAAAACTCCTGTTAGTCAAGAATTGAGCCGAATCATTGACAAAATGGTAGAAACCATCCCCAGTCACCGCTACCAAACAGTTGATGAAGTGATCAAAGATTTGAATTTTCAACCATCATCTTTACCACCCAAACAAATAACTCCACCCACGTCTCAACCTCCTGCTGTGGTTAAAACTTCCACCCAAATTGAGAAAGAATTACAAGAACTAAAAACTCAATTTACAGGTGGTAAACCCCAACCACAAAACCCTAATTCTCAACCACAATCTCCTAGCAATAATCCCATAGATAAAGAATTAGAAGAATTAAAAGCTAAGTTTCTTGGTAATGGCTGAAGAAATCATTTAATTCTTCTGAATTGTATTGGTGTTTTGAGCCGATTTTTTACCTAACAATTCCACAGCCTTAGCAAATTGAGGATCTTCAAGAGTCGCTAATTTATCCCTTCCTCCCAACCATAACTTTTGACGTTGGGCATCAGTTAATTCTACCTTCACATCTGGATCAATACCGTGTTTATTAATATCTTTACCGCTAGGAGTATGATATTTGGCAATAGTTACAGCCAAACCAGCACCAGATTTTAAAGGTTGCACCGATTGGACTAAACCCTTCCCAAAAGTTTGATTTCCGACCAAAGTCGCCCGTTTATTATCTTGTAATGCCCCAGAAAGAATTTCACTAGCACTAGCTGACCCTTTATCTACTAATATCATCAAAGGTTTATCAGTTAAAGCCTTGCCATTGGCAACTTGTTTATCTTGTGTACCTTGACGGTCAATAGTAAAGACAATCGTGCCTTTATTCATCCACATTTGAGCAATTTCTATACTCGCGTATAACAGCCCTCCAGGATTACCACGTAAATCTAAAACATATCCAGAAACCTTCTTAGCTTCTAAACTTTGAATAGCATTTTTCATTTCCTTGCTGGCATTAGCACTGAATTGATTCAAGCGAATATAGCCAAGATTCCCCGCTGGAGTTTTCTTTTCCGAAAAGCGGACAGGATGAATTTCAATGCGCGCTCGTTGAATATTAAATTCTTTTTTCTGACCATTCCGCAGAATTGTCAGCCTCACCTTGCTGCCTGATTGTCCACGAATTAGGGATACTGCATCATTAGTATCCATACCTTTGGCGTTTTTACCATCAATTTCGAGAATGATATCTTTAGCTAAAATACCGGCTTTAAATGCTGGTGTATCTTCAATGGGAGCAATTACAACCAGTTGTTTAGTTTTTTCATCCTGACTGATAGTGATACCAATACCTGTAAGTTCACCAGAGGTATCAACTTGCATATTCTTGAATTCCTCTGGGTCCATAAACCGGGTGTAAGGATCTTCCAGCTTTTTCAGCATTTCCCGAATGGACTTATAGGCTGCCTTATCATCAGTATAGGACTTGCTTAAATATTCCTTGCGAACAGCTTGCCAATCTACCTGATTAAAAGTGCCATCTACATATCGGTGGTAAATATTTTGCCAAACTTCATCTACCAAATCCTTGTGACTATCTTTAAATGAAGCCTTACCAATTGAGTGAATACCCAGACCAGTAACGGCGATTGTAGAAAGCGTTACCACCGTAGCACTCAAAACCAGTTTACTTTTTGTAATTACCATAATGGCGGCTGTGTCAAAGGAAAAAATATATATCAAGTATGCCCAATCTAACACAGGGATTGGTAATTGGTAATTAGGAATTGGCCGTTGAACGTTGTTTACGGATAGAACTGGATTGATGAGCAATTAATAATTCCTAAAAGTAGAGAAAATCTCCTCAAAACGCACAACTTAATCCTAACTTCGCAAATATGCTATTATAAATTTACCAACTCGTGCCGATAGATCCGCACTCAGGCTGATGGCTTGAGCATTCTGATTGCTTGCAACAATTCTGAGACGGCTGAAGCAACCCATTTACCTTCTGTCCCCCTTCCTGTATTGAGGATGAAGCGGAGATTGTAGGCACAAGGATAACCTTCCACCTCCATCCATAATAAATCGCTTTCGGCTTCACAGGCAATTTTTTCATCGTCCATCAACTCCGCGCTTAGATGCTTCATGGTATCTGCAAGCTGATTAAAAAGGCGACAAAATTCGTTTAATTCTGCTTCTGTTAATTCTATCGCCCAATCTTCTGTACCGACTAATCCTGTAAATTCTGGTGCAACTGGATTCCAACCTATGCGCCAACCAATCCCACTTTTAATGACCCGTTCCATACCTATATAGTCACCAGACTTGCTATTATTTATTGCAAAAATTATACCAATTGGCTTTGCCAATGACGATAGCTAAAAATATGAATTGCCTATATTAAGTAGGTGAACGGAAAAAAACCGTAGACGCGGAGGGGCTTCTCGAAGAGTAATATGTAACGAAAAGTAAAATCGCCCAAACCCTCTTCACTCTTGCCTCTTTACTCTTGCCTCTTTACTCTTGCCTCTTTACTCTTGCCTCTTGCCTCTTGCCTCTTCACTCTTGCCTCTTGCCTCTTGCCTCTTCACTCTTGCCTCTTTACTCTTGCCTCTTCACTCTTGCCTCTTGCCTCTTGCCTCTTGCCTCTTGCCTCTTGCCTCTTGCCTCTTGCCTCTTGCCTCTTGCCTCTTGCCTCTTGCCTTGCCATAACGACGATTTTCAATGCTGACCTACTTAGTCAGTCCTTCGCAATTCTCAATCTAAAATGCTATAATCTTTCAGCGATCGCCTTAGGAGCTTGGCAAACCTAAATTTTGTAAATATTCCTAATTGGCACACTTTCCGGTTAGGATAGTATATCCGTTCTATTAAAACTCCCGTCCCAGTAATTTTGAAAAATCCTATACTTAGAGGCAAGAATGGCAGCTAATACCGAGACTTCTGGCAAGCAAAAAGCGTTAAATATCGTCCTGGGACAAATTGAGCGCAGCTTCGGGAAAGGAGCAATTATGCGCCTGGGTGATGCCACCCGCATGAAGGTAGAAACAATATCCACCGGGGCGCTCACCCTAGATTTAGCTTTAGGTGGTGGTTTACCTAAAGGACGGGTAATCGAAATCTACGGACCAGAAAGTTCTGGGAAAACTACCGTCGCCCTTCATGCCCTCGCAGAAGTGCAGCGAAATGGCGGTATTGCCGCATTTGTAGATGCTGAACACGCCCTAGATCCTACCTATGCCGCTGCGTTGGGTGTAGATATTGACAACCTACTTGTTTCCCAACCAGACAATGGCGAATCAGCATTAGAAATAGTTGACCAACTTGTGCGTTCTGCGGCGGTTGATATTGTTGTTATTGACTCCGTTGCCGCTTTAGTTCCCCGCGCTGAAATTGAAGGGGATATGGGGGATATTCACGTAGGTTTACAAGCTCGGTTAATGAGTCAAGCCCTACGGAAAATTACTGGTAATATTGGTAAATCTGGATGCACAGTTATTTTTATTAACCAGTTGCGGCAAAAAATCGGTGTCACCTATGGTAGTCCAGAAACTACAACGGGTGGTAATGCGCTGAAATTTTACGCTTCCGTGCGCTTGGATATTCGCAGAATTCAAACTTTGAAAAAAGGAACTGATGAATTTGGCAACCGGGTCAAAGTCAAAGTAGCGAAAAATAAAGTGGCACCACCTTTCCGAATTGCCGAATTTGACATTATCTTTGGCAAAGGAGTTTCTACCATTGGTTGTTTAGTGGATATAGCCGAAGAAACTGGTGTTCTTCTTCGTAAAGGTGCTTGGTATAGCTACAGTGGTGAAAATATTTCCCAAGGTCGAGATAACGCGATTAAATATTTAGAAGAAAAACCCGAATTTGCGGCCAAAGTTAAGGAACAAGTTCTGGAAAAACTAGATAAGGGTGCGGTAGTTTCTGCTAATTCTGTAGTTCAACCTCATGACGTTGAAGAGGAAGAAGAGATTGAATTAGAGGAATAGATATTGGGCGAAGGGAATTTGCTACTACACAAGCAAAGTCCACCTGCGTGGACTAATCAAAATTAAATATCTCCAACCTACGCAGGTAGGTTTTGTCTGTGTAGCTGCGACTTCTAGTCGCCCATTCCTCTTAACAGCTTTTAATTACATCTAGTAATTCACGAGGATGATGAATTAAGAAATCTGGGTTTTGTTTACCTAGGGCTTCGGAAGAATTAAACCCCCAACTGACTGCAACCACTTTGATATTAGCTTTTTTGGCAGATTCTACATCTCTAGTTTCATCTCCTACATAAATTACTACTTCTGGTTTGAACTGTTTTTGCCGTAACACATTATTAATAATTGTGGTTTTCCCAAAAATAGTGACTCCTGAATAAATAAAGTCAAACAAATAATCTAAATTATGGCACTTGAGAAATTGATTGACATTTTCTTGAGAGTTAGAAGTAATGATTCCCAGGTGATAACCTTGATTATGGAGTTCTATTAATGCGGCATTAATTCCCTCAATAGGTGTTAATTCTGGGATTTTATGTTTTAATTCTCCTTTGACTTTTTTAACCATAAAAGGAATTTTGAATAGGGAAACACCAGAATATTTAATAATTTCTCTGGCTGTTAAATTTCTCAGGAGAACTAGTTCTTGCGAATTAATCGGCACATATCCAAATTCCAGGGCTAAACGATTGGCAATAGTTACAAGAGCATCTACTGTATCCGCAATCGTCCCATCAAAATCAAAAATTATTACTTTCTGGGTCATTATTATGCCTGGATTTGTCAAGATTAGCGCGAGCATTACGTCGTAACATTTCTGGTTTAATGCGTCGCAAGGCTGATGCGGTGAATCTTTTATCCCACTCCTCGTTTGATATTTGGGCTAATTCTACCAGCTTGGGGGCTAAATTGCCAGGATAGGGTTGAAAATCAGTGACATCAGTGGCTTGAGCAAATCGCTGATTCCAAGGACAAACATCTTGACAAATATCACAACCTGCCACCCATCCTTGTAAATGATGTGTAATGTTTGCGGGTAATTCCTCAGCCCGGTTTTCAATTGTATGATAGGCAATACAGCGATTAGCATCTACTACAAATGGTTCAGTAATTGCACCTGTAGGACAAGCTTGCAAACAACGAGTACAAGTTCCGCAATGTTGGGTAGATGGGCGATCGCTTTCTAGTGCCAAATTGGTTAATATTTCTGCCAAAAACACCCAAGAGCCATATTTTCTGGTAATAACGTTCCCATTTTTAGCAATCCAACCAATGCCGGCTTTTTGCGCCCAAACTTTATCTTGGACTGGCCCTGTATCTGCATAATAACGGGCTTTGACATTTTCGCCCAGGGATTCTAGCCAAATAGCCAATTCCTTCAGCTTTTTGTGCATCACTCGATGATAATCCCGTCCCCAGGCATAACGGGAAATTTTCCCGTATTCATCCCCCTGCGGCCGTTCCTGGGGAGTATAATAATTCAATGCTACAGATATGAGCGATCGCACTTCTGGCATAACTAAACTAATATCCTCACGTTTGGGATTTTTCATCCATTCCATGTCAGCGTGATAACCCATTTTTAGCCAAGCTTGCAATTTTTCTGTCTCTGTTCTCTCTAAATTACCGACAGCAGCAATACCCACTTCGTGAAATCCCAACTCTTTGGCTTTTGCTTTCACTACTGCGCTGCTAATTGATGTACATTCATTCATTTTTTTAGGGGAAATTTAGCTGAAACTCCAGAAATTGCCAACACATTGTTTGGTAACACATTTCTCAATATGGGACAGGACAATTGGTAATTTATTTGTGGCTACACATAAAATTTTAATTGATTGGGGATTAAAAAATCCCTAAACCAATCAATTTTGTAGGGGGACAACCCCCTGTGGTTGCCCCAAATACTGGGGTAGGCACAGGGGCGCTACCCCTACTGAGTCGGAAATTTCACAACCACACCACCAATTTACTCAAATTTGTATTTAATGGTGCTGCGTAACATTCCCGAAGCGATATCAAGAATTGACTTGTTGATGATCCTGATCTTGACGCTGACGGAAAAACCTGTAACCTTTAGTGCATTAGTGGTGATATAACTATAATAAATCAGGCAAAAATGCTGGATTTATTGCTAATAATGGAGGAATCAGCACTGTGTCAAACAACTCAGGGTTGTATATTTTACTCGTCAGCGTTCATGGTTTAATTCGCGGTAATAATCTAGAGTTAGGCAAAGATGCTGATACTGGTGGGCAAACCAAATACGCAGTTGAACTTGCTTGCACATTAGCCAAAAATCCCCAAGTAGCAAGAGTTGACTTAGTAACGCGGTTGGTAAATGACCCAAAAGTTAGCCCTGATTATGCTCAACCAGTAGAAATTCTTGCAGATAAAGTCCAAATTGTTCGTATTGCCTGTGGTCCCAAACGCTACCTCCGCAAAGAAGTTCTCTGGCCACATTTAGATACCTTTGCAGATGAATTGCTCAGGCATATTCGCAAAGTTGGCAAAATTCCCCATATTATTCATACACATTATGCTGATGCCGGATACGTGGGTTCTAGAGTTGCCGGTTGGCTAGGCATCCCTCTAGTCCATACAGGTCACTCTCTGGGGCGCATCAAGCAACAAAGATTATTAGAACATGGTACTAAACAGAAAACTATTGAAGATAATTTTCACATCAGTACCAGAATTGAAGCTGAAGAAATTACCCTTGGTAGTGCAGCTTTAGTTATAGCCAGCACTCATCAAGAGGTTGAAGAACAATACAGCGTTTACGATCACTATCAACCAGAACGGATGGTAGTTATCCCCCCAGGTGTCACCTTAGAGCGTTTTTACCCAGCCCCGGATAATTGGCAAAATCCACCTATTCAAAAGGAATTAGAAAAGTTTCTCAAAGACCTGCAAAAGCCGATGATTATGGCGATTTCTCGCCCGGCTATCCGGAAAAATGTCAGTAGTCTCATTAAGGCTTATGGCGAAGATCCCGAATTGCGCCAATTGGCCAATCTGGTACTAATACTAGGCAAACGAGAGGATATTTTGGCGATGGAATCGGGTCCGCGTCAGGTATTTGTGGAGATATTACAGTTAATAGATCGCTACGATCTTTATGGTCATATTGCTTATCCTAAACACCATAATGCTGATGATGTGCCAGATTTATACCGGCTCACGGCAAAAACCCAGGGAGTATTTATCAACCCAGCCCTGACAGAGCCATTTGGACTGACATTAATTGAGGCTAGTGCCTGTGGTGTTCCCATAATTGCTACTGCTGATGGTGGTCCAAGGGATATTCTCGCTGCTTGTCAGAATGGATTATTGATTGATCCTTTGAATATTCAAGATATTCAAAATGCTTTGCGAGCATCTCTCACCAATTCAGAACAATGGCAACAATGGTCTAAAAATGGACTGATTAATGTTTGTCAACATTTCTCTTGGGATAGTCACGTAGAGCAGTATTTAGAGCAAGTCCGCCGATTATTGCCCCAAAAACGCATTCAATCTCTGTTGAGTCCTCTGGTTAAATCTCCCGCAGATGAACATCCAGATTGGAATGTACCGGATACCAATCACTTACCAACGGCTGATCGGTTTCTAGTTTGCGAAATTGATCATACTCTATTAGGTGATGAGGAAGCTTTAGAAAAGTTAATTCAGAGAATTCGTGATCAAGGGAATACAACTGGAGTGGGTATTGCCACCGGGCGCAGTCTCAAAAGTACATTAAGTATGTTAGAGGAATGGCGTTTCCCTCTGCCAGATTTGTTGATTACATCAGCGGGAAGTGAGATCTACTACGGTCCCCAGATAGTCACAGATACAAGTTGGCAAAGGCACATTGCCTATAATTGGCGACGGTCAGATATTCGCAAAGTCATGCAGGATATACCTGGGGTGGAATTGCAACCTCCTGATGCTCAGGGTAAGTTTAAGATTAGCTATTTTGTGGATGAGACGAAATCACCTAGTTTTCGAGAAATTACCCGCCGTCTGCGCCAACATCGCCTCCATGTCAAAGCATTTTACAGCCATAATATGTATCTAGATTTAGTACCTATTCGCGCTTCTAAAGGAGATGCTATCCGTTATGCTGCTTTAAAATGGGGTTTACCTGTTCACCGTTTCTTGGTTGCTGGCGCTTCAGGTAATGATGAATCAATGTTAGCTGGTAATACTCTGGCAGTTGTGGTGGGAAATCACAGCCAAGAAATTGAGAAGCTCCGAGGCTTACCACAAATTTACTTTGCTGGGGGAAATTATGCTTGGGGGATTTTGGAAGCTTTAGATCATTATGACTTTTTCGGTAACTTATCACCAACACCATAACCGTCTTGGTACTTATTTCATCCATATTTATCGGCGTTTATCGGCGTTTATCAGCGTTCGATAATTCTTAAAATCTAATTAATTTGGATCACACGGTTTTTTTGTGAAAATAAAATTTCCCGTAGCAATACAATATAAAATCTAAAATTTAAAATCGAAATAGCACCATGACAAATCTTACTCCTAATTCTAGTTTTAGTGTTACCCTGCGGTTACAGATTCCCAATCGAGTGGGGATGTTAGCATCTGTTACCCAAGCGATCGCTGCCACTGGTGGTAATCTCGGACAAATTGATTTAATTGAACAAAGCCGTCAAGAATCTACCCGTGATATTACAGTTGATGCCGCGAGTACGGAACACGCGGAAACCATTGTCCAAGCGGTAAAGGAATTACCAGATATTCAGGTAATTGATGTTTATGACCGCACCTTTAATTTACATCGCGGTGGTAAAATCAGTATTGTCAGTAGAATTCCGCTCAAAAGTGTTTCTGATTTAGCAATGGCTTACACTCCAGGAGTGGGGCGGATTTGTAAAGCGATCGCTGAAAATCCCGAAGAAGTGTACAATCTAACAATCAAACAGAACACGGTGGCGATCGTCACTGATGGCAGTGCAGTCCTCGGTTTGGGCAATTTGGGACCAGCAGCCGCTTTACCCGTCATGGAAGGAAAAGCCATGCTGTTTAAGGAATTTGCTGGACTTGATGCTTTTCCCATCTGTTTAGATACTCAAGATCCAGATGAGATTGTCAAAGCAGTTAAAAATATCGCCCCGGTATTTGGTGGTGTGAATTTGGAAGATATCGCTGCACCGCGCTGTTTTGAAATTGAAAAAAGACTGCGAGCCGAATTAAATATCCCCATTTTTCACGATGACCAACATGGGACAGCCATTGTCACCTTAGCAGCATTATTTAATTCTCTCAAACTTATCCAAAAATCCATTGCAGATATCCGCATTGTGATTAATGGTGCTGGTGCGGCGGGGATTGCGATCGCTCGGTTACTCCGCAAAGCCGGTGCAGAAACCATTTTGATGTGCGATTCAAAGGGAATTATTTCGACTAATCGTCCTGATTTGACCGCTGAAAAACTGGAATTTGCTGTTAAAGCCCAAGGAACTTTAGCCGGTGCAGTCCAAGGTGCAGATGTCTTCATTGGTGTCAGCGCACCGGGAGTTTTAACACCAGAAATGGTTCAGGGAATGACGAAGGATGCAATTGTGTTTGCAATGGCTAATCCCATTCCCGAAATTCAACCAGAATTAGTGCCTAAAAACGTCACTGTTATGGCTACGGGTCGAAGTGACTACCCCAACCAAATCAATAACGTCCTGGCGTTTCCTGGGGTGTTTCGTGGGGCTTTAGATTGTCGGGCTAGGACGATTACTACTAATATGTGTTTACAAGCTGCCAGTGCGATCGCTTCTTTAGTTAAACCTGCGGATTTGAATCGAGAGCATATTATCCCTTCTGTCTTTGATAAGCGGGTGGCTACTGCTGTGGCTGCTGCTGTCCAACAAGCTGCACGGGAAGAAGGTATTGCTCAAAATTAATTAATTTGTGGAATGGCCAGCGTTCGACGGTTCGACTCAGACTTCGACATCATCTAAGTTGAACGCTTCACCGAACGCCTGACGGTTCTAGGAATGTAATAAAACGCGCCTAATTATTACCTATTGCTATGGAAGCACAGTTAGTTTTGTTTTATAGTGCTGACATTAGTTCAACAAACAAGAATAGGAAGACTCAGGAGTATATAACCAGCGATGATAGTTTTTCCGTTTCGCTAATTCCTTACCTTGACGGCCAAGTTTTTCCCGTAACTGTGAATCTTGGCACATCCGATTGAAAGTTTGCAAAACTTCATAACCAGAATCTTGATTTACTAATAAGCCATTTTCTTCATGATGAACCGCATCTAAAACACTACCCAAGCGGGAAGCAATGACAGGTTTACCAAAGTAACCAGCTTCTAAATAAACTACACCAAAGTTATCTGTGGTTGCATCTTCATAATTATCGGAATTCAACATCGCAAAAATATCACAGGCTGCATAATAACCAGCTAAATCGCGTTCTCGTACATAACCAGCGAAATGTACCCGTTTATCTATTCGTAACCTTTCCGCTTGAGATTTTAGCTGAGTTTCACAATTTCCTTCACCACAAATAATGCAATGAACATCCACACCAATAGTTAGTAATACGGGAATATTGTCTATTACTCGATCAAAGTTTTTATATTTAACCAAGTTACCAACAGAAAGAATTACAATTGCTGTTTCCGAAATATTGTAAGTCTGACGGATGCGGTTACGTAAATCATTAATATGACTAAGACTAGTAGGATTACCAAATCTTTCTGGCCTCACTACCGGATTAATTACATGAGTAGGTGTATCTAAACGAAAAGTATTTCTTAAAGAATTCCGAATATAAGAACTATTACAAACAATTCCATCAGCACGTATGAGAGTTAATTTTAACAGCCATCTCCACAACGGGTTATTAACTGTACGTGATAAATCATTACCATGTAAATAGATAAAAAAGCGAATTGGTAAAATATAACTGAGTACCAACACCGCTGGGAAATCATAACCATGACACCATTCAATGTAGCGGTAATGATAGCGAAAATATAATTTAATAGCTAGTAGCAAAGAGCAAATAATATTGAAACCAGATTGACAAATATCTCCTAACCAGTTATCACACCAAGCCGGAAAATGAAACCAACGATAAACTGGAAATTGCTGAGATTTATCAAATTTTTTATCTCCATTACAACCACCAGCTAAGACAATTACCCGATCTGGATCTTGTAAACAACGATTATAGACATATTCACCAATTACAGCCTCTTCTGGGCGGAATATTCGGGAAATAACGAGAATATCTGGGTAAGCTGTTTTATCTCTAACTTGTGACCCTAGTTGTGATATATTTTCCATAATTAAGCTTGATAAATTAACTGGAATTAGGGCATTATCTTAAATTCAATAAAAGGCTTTTACTTCTGTATGGGTTTAGCACTGGTAAATTCCCACTGAATTCTGCTGTATATAGAAATAGGATTTTTAGATTCTGTTGATTCAAAAAAAATCTCATCCCTCTCTTAAATATTAAATTTGTGAGCATTCAGATTTGTCAGAATAATCACGGATTTTAGAGTTAGCTTGAGTTATTTTTCTAAGATATCACTTCTCTCTATTCTTGATTTAATAAGTATTCTGAGTTCTTCTAGAAATGATCCAACACATGGTTAACAAAACTATCAAATTATCACTTATTTTGCTGCCAATTATCGGTTAATTTTCTGGAATTTATCAGTGATAGATGAGTTATCTACATAATCAAATATAGTCATAATTTATCAGTTATCTTCCCAAGAGATTACTCAGAAACTACTCGGAAAGTTGTTAAATCTAACTATTGTTTCTAGAATACTCTAAATATGGGCTATTTTTGTGCCAAATCGCCAGAAAATATGAGTAATTTGGGAATCTGAGTCATAGCATTTATTCCCATTATTTTCACCGTTGTTACTGACATATTTTTTATCATTTGTTAAGGTATCAATTATTGCATTTACTTCATGTTAAATTTGAATACCTCTAACTGGTAATCATAGATATATAGAATCTTTCAGCTATCAGTAAAAAGTAAACCCCCTAAAATATAGGTGCTAAATATTCCGACTCTATCCGGAAAAATCTATTAGCAACAAAATTATTTATAGAAAAAATTCAGATCGGTTAAAACAATCTTGTTTAGTTTAAACAGTAGAAGCCTCTCACCTACCCGATAGGGAGGTGATGAGATGAATAAGCGGAAGTGACGAATTGCCCAACGAGCAAAATTAAGCGCAGCTTAATCAGTGTTGTTGGGCGATGTTAGCGCAGCGGCACGAAGTGCGGAATGAACACTTTCTTGATTTTTTTCAAATATTTGATATAGTTTTCAACAGTAGGTGTAACTCAATTAAATGCACCAAAAGCAGCCTATCAAAAAAGTTAAAAATTATCTCAAAAAGTCCCTAGGGCATAGGGCTTTAAAGCTCGGTTAATGTCTTCATAGAGGAGTCGCCGAGAAGCCCACAGTCACCTGAAAGGGAGTGTGTGGAGTATGTCACATGATTGTCAACTGTTTAGGTAGGTAACAGGGAGATAAAAAATATTCAGGGTGCGTCAGGAAAACCCAGCACCCCCATGACTAATTAGCAACTTCAGCCATTTCAATGACGCGCCCTTGATAATCCTTAACTAAAAAATTCAAAGGCTTTTGGTTGCGAATTTTAAACTTTAAACCCCTGACTTCTACCCGCATTAAAATTAATTCTAGACAATCATGATCAAAGCAAACATGACGATGCTGATCTTTTTTGCCTAAACTTGCACCAGTGATAATATGTAATTGAGTATTTTTCTTGAGTTGATACCACAGCCCGTCATTACCATTATTCATGGTGTTATTAGACCAACTGGGACTAGCGGACATATATAGCGGATCAATACCTGTTGCACCGATAGTTTGCTCGTAGTTGTAATAATAGTGCAAAGGGACTTCCGCCACTGGCAAATCTAGCAAACCTGCATATAACTGTCGGGCAACTTCTAAATCCGATACCATGACAGTATAAACTTTAGGTGCGCTACTCAAAAACATCCACATAGCGCCCGCGTAAGCTGCCAGCAGCATAATCATAATCCCCTGGGTGGAGAACAGGCTATCCAAGGGCAGGGAAGGCAAAAACGAGCCGAAAGTTAGTGGACTTGGCAGGAACATTAGGGAACTAGCTTCTATAACCATGAACAAACAAGATCACAATAAAGGAAACGCTTTTAGTTGTCAGTTAAGACTAACATTAAGTCCTAATTTCTAGTTTATCAATAGTCTGGTTGTCTGACATTGACAAATTAACTGACTTGCAAATATTGTTAGCTATCACATCACCATTCCCTAGTATATTTTAACAGTTATCTAGTCCAGAGATTGTGCAAATTCCCCACTTTCCCGAAGCTAATCACCCATTGGTGAAGTCGCTATTTCATCACAGTGATCAAGAACTACTGAGTCTATTTCAGCAATATCCTGATTATGGCAAGTATTTTACGGTGATTTTCTGCCGTTATAGCCCCATAGTTTACACCTTAATTCGGCATTCAGCGCGATCGCCTGTGCAAGCTGATTATTTGTTTGCTCTGATTTGGCGCAATATATATTATGAACTAGGTGGACTGAATTTAAACCAAGCAGCGACAGAGACGGAATCTTTAACCTTACAAAATTGGTTAATTAATATCACGGCATTCCATATTAATGAGATTAAACTACCACCCACAGAAGCTATTCATTATTCTCTCAAGGATACATCACCACCGCTATGGTGCTATGTAGAACAGGCATTAGATCAACTCCCACCAAGATCACGATTAATCGTCTTAATGGCACAAACTTTCCACTGGAGTGAAACCAGAATTGCTGCATATTTGCAAGCTGAAGGAGAACAAATTTCCCCCGCTGAAGTAGCAAGTTCTCTCCAGGAAGGTTATCTGATGCTAGAAGATAAATTACCTGCTGATATTCGGGCTATTTACTTAGGCGAAGCTGGGATTTAGTCCTAACTTTAGCTATAATAATCACAATAGCTCATCTGCTGTCCAAAACCAAAGGGAAAATGCTAGGGCTGAATTTCTCAGATAATGTTACAAAACCGTGTCGCAATTACAGACGTAAATAGAAATCCCGCAGAAGATTTAAAATATTTAGTCGTCTCTGGGGAAATCTATAAAAAAATGGATAACTTTACCAAAGCCAAGGCTTTATATAAACAAGCTATTTCCATAGCCCAGAAATTAGAAGATAGCAAGCAACAAAGTTTATTAGTTTATAAAATTAATAGTCAAAATCCCAGATACCCGACTTCTTGAAGAAGTGGGGGAGCTAGAAGTCGGGGATCTAAATTAAATTAAAAAATAGGAAATAAGTCATGATCACGAATCAAAGAGAAATATGATAGTATAACTAGGAGAGAGATAGAAATTTATAAAATAGAAATTGAAAATTCACCTAATCAGGTGATGAATTAGATAAATCAAATGATTATCATAGATTCTCAACTATAGAATATTCTTGCTAACTTCTATTCCTAACCTTTTTTGATCATGATTTTTTACATAGAAATTCCCTTAATTGGCAAAAAAGTTAAATATCCATTCCGTTGGTTAATGGGTTTAATAGCTAGTGGTGTTTTAATTGTGGGAACAACAGCCACTATTCAAACCATCCAGCAAAAAAATAAACCGCTAGATGTGACTAAATTAACTGTTCCTGTAGAGGCAAAAAGTGTAACTGTCCGCATTACTGCTAGTGGGAAAGTCCAACCAGTTCAAAGTGTAAATATTAGTCCTAAAAGTCCAGGACTTTTGGCAGATTTAAATGTGGAACAGGGAGATACTGTCAAGCAAGGACAAATAATTGCTCGCATGGATAATTCGGAAATTAAAATGCGAATTCTCCAGTACCAAGCTAATTTAGCACAAGCAAAGGCACAATTAGCAGAAAGCGAAGCCGGCAGTCGTCCCGAAGAAATTGCCCAAGCAAAAGCCCGTGTAGACCAAGCACAGGCACAATTAGCGATTATTCGAGATGGTAATCGGTTACAAGAAATTCAACAAGCACAGGCTCAAGTTGACTCGGCAAAAGCTTCTGTGGCACTTACCCAATCCAGAGTCAAACGTTATCAAGATTTAGCTAAAGATGGGGCTATTTCCCAAGATAGTTTAGAACAATATGTCAGTGAAAATAGTAAAGCTAAGGCTAATTTAGAAGAAGCACAACGCCGATTATCTTTACTGAAAGTGGGCAACCGCAACCAAGATATTCAAAAGCAAGCAGCAATTGTTAATCAGGAAAAGGAAGGATTACGAAAATTAGAAAATGGTAATCGTCCCCAAGAAATTGCTAGATTAAAAGCAGCAGTAGCTAGTGCGGAAGCTCAGTTAAAACAACAACAAGTTCAATTAGAAGATACAATTATTCGCGCTCCTTTTTCGGGAATTGTCACTCAGAGATATGCGACGGTGGGAGGTTATGTTAGTCCAGCAATTTCCGCTTCTAATAATGCTTCTGCCACTTCAACTTCTATAGTAGCTTTGGCAAAAGGTTTAGAAGTTTTAGCAAATGTTCCTGAAGTAGATATATCCCAAATTAAACAGCAACAAAAAGTGGAAATTACCATTGATGCCTATCCTGAAGAAGTTTTTCAGGGACAGGTACGTTTGATTGCTCCCGAAGCGGTAGTTGATCAAAATGTCACATCATTTCAGGTGCGCGTGGCGATTAACACGGGGACTGAAAAACTGCGTTCAGGGATGAATGTCAGTGAAGTCACATTTCTTGGCAATAATATCAAAGATGCGCTGTTAATACCCCAGGAATTAATTGTTACCCAAAAGGGAAAAACTGGCGTGTGGTTATTAGGTGAAAAAAATAAACCTCAATTTCGTCTTGTGACAATTGGCGCGAATATTGATAACCAAATTCAGGTTTTAGATGGTCTTAAAGCCGGAGATCGGGTATTTATTGATCTGCCTAAAACGAAGGAAAAAGAGAAAATAGAACAGGGAAAAGAAAATAAAAAATAAGCACAAATTATGGACATTTTAGAAAGTGTAAAAATGGCAACTACTACCTTATTAGCTAATAAGTTGCGAAGTAGTTTAACTATGTTGGGAATTATTATTGGCAATGCTTCCGTTATTGCCATGATTGGCATTGGAGAAGGCGCACAAACACTGGCAGCTAAGCAATTTGCATCATTAGGACCGAATACCCTATTTATTGTCCCTGGGAGTCCAGGTAGTCGGGGAAGGGTGACAACAATGCCCAGAACTTTAGTTTTACAAGATGCTAAAGCGATCGCTAAACAAGTGCGTGCAGTTAAAGAAGTTGCTCCAGAAATTAATAACAGAAGCACAATTACTTATAGAAATAGAAATACAACTAGTACAGTTATTGGCACTACTGCTAATTATATAACAGTTCGTAGTTTTGAAATTAAAGAAGGCAGGTTTTTTAATGACTTCGATATTAAACGTAATAAGAGAGTAGCAGTATTAGCTCCAGATTTAGCCAACAAACTCTTTGATAATCAAAATCCTGTTGGTCAAAAAATCCGCATTCAAAATACTACTTTTCAGGTGATTGGCTTAACAGTAGCTAAAGGTTCTTCCTTTGGCAGTAACAGTGATGATACAGTTTTTATTCCTATCAACACTATGTTTAGTCGGTTAGTGGGGAGAACATCCCCTTTTGGTATTAATGTTTCTTTAATTTCTGTATCTGCTCAAGATGAAAATAGCATCTCAGCAGCAGAATTTCAAATGACAAATTTACTCCGTCGTCGGCACAAAATTGTCCGTGAAGATGATTTTACTATTCAAAGCCAAAAAAATATCTTGGAAATTACCAATACAATTACCAGTGGCTTGACACTAATGTTAGCTGCGGTTGCTAGTATTTCCTTATTTGTGGGTGGGATTGGGATTATGAATATTATGCTAGTTTCTGTAACTGAACGTACTCAAGAAATTGGACTGCGTAAAGCTATTGGTGCAACTCAAGAAGATATTCTTTTGCAATTCATGATTGAAGCCGTGATATTATCAGTAGCTGGTGGTGTAATCGGTATTGCTTTAGGCGGTGGTAGTATTATTTTAGTGGGTATCCTTACCCCATTACAGGCGGCAATTTCACCAAGTGCAGTTTTATTAGCTGCTAGTGTTTCTGGTGGGATTGGTTTATTTTTTGGTGTAGTTCCTGCCCGTCGTGCCGCTCAACTTGACCCAATGGTAGCACTGAGAACCGCGTAAAAAAATTTAAAATTAATGGACATTCGCTACAATTATACTTTGACAGGAGGATAAATTTCCGTGGATAATACTTTTACGATAACTGACACAAGTATTCCCCAATCTGCATCGCCATCAGGAATTATTCGGCTGGAAAATATTTTCAAAGTTTATGGAATTGGAGAAATAGAAGTTAAAGCACTGAATAATGTAAATTTAGTCATAGAAGTAGGTGAATACTGTTCGATCATGGGTCCTTCTGGTTCGGGTAAATCCACAGCCATGAATATTATCGGTTGTTTGGATCGTCCCAGTGACGGAAATTATTATTTAGATAATTTGAATGTCGCCCAAATGAGTGATACTGAATTGGCGCATATTCGTAATAAAAAACTAGGTTTTGTCTTTCAACAATTCCATTTATTAAATCAATTAACGGCTCTAGAAAATGTCATGTTACCAATGGTGTATGCTGGCGTTAAACCTGGGGAAAGAAAAGATCGCGCGACATCTGCATTAATCAAAGTCGGTTTAGAAAAACGCCTCAATAACAAACCTACCCAATTATCAGGAGGACAACAACAAAGAGTAGCAATTGCTCGCGCCATTGTCAACAATCCCGTCGTTCTCCTCGCAGATGAACCCACCGGCGCACTTGATTCTCACACCACCCAGGAAGTATTAGACCTGTTTAATGAACTTAATAGCAGTGGTATCACCGTTGTTATTGTCACCCATGAATCAGAAGTTGCGCGTCAAACGAAGCGGATTGTTTGGTTTCGTGATGGTGAAGTTGTTCATTCTCATCTTACTCCCAATGAATTACATGAGGTTGTTATATCTTAGGGAATTAAAAATTAAGAATTAAAAATTAAAAATGTAATTACTTCCTATTCCCTATTCGCTGTTCCCTAATCCTAATGAATACTTTACCCGAATCCATCCCCAATTGGGAAGAAGAACTAGATAACGTCATTTTTACCTTTGATGATATTCAAGCCGAACTTAACTATAAACAAGCCAAAACCGCACTCAAAAACTTAGTGAATAATCTTGATCTTTCTGCTGCGGAAAAATCAGGTTTAGAAGCAGAAATTAATGATTTAGAAATCATGCTAGATAAACTGGAAAGCATGGTAGTACAAATTGCAGCTTTTGGGATGGTAGGACGGGGTAAATCTTCTCTTCTCAATGCTTTGGTTGGTCAAGAAGTCTTTATTACTGGTCCATTACATGGTGTTACTCGTGATGCACAAACAGTAAATTGGAGTATTAGTGAAGAAGCTTTAGGAACTTTAAAAGCCACATTACCCAGCAATAGCCAATCCCAAGTCGAATTAATTGATACTCCTGGATTAGATGAAGTAGACGGTGAAACTCGCGCAGCTTTAGCTGAACAAATCGCTAAACAAGCCGATTTAATTCTCTTTGTTATTTCTGGAGACATGACCAAGATTGAACAAATAGCTTTATCGCAATTGCGAGAAGTAGGTAAACCGATAATTTTAGTCTTTAATAAAGTTGATCAATATCCCGAAACTGACCGCATGACAATTTACGAAAAAATTCGAGATGATAGAGTGCGGGAATTACTTTCACCCGCAGAAATAGTCATGTCCGCAGCTTCACCATTGGTCAAAATTGCCGAACAAAATCCTGATGGTTCTAGGAGTGTAAAATTGCAAAAAGGTAAATCCCAAGTTGATGAATTAAAATTGAAAATATTGGAAATTCTCCACCATGAAGGGAAGGCTTTAGTGGCTTTGAATACGATGCTTTATGCTGATAATGTCAATCAGCAGTTGGTACAGCGTAAACTAATAATTAGGGAAGAAAATGCTAATCAGTTAATTTGGAAAGCAGTCATCACAAAAGCATTAGCGATCGCTCTCAATCCTGTTACAGTAGTTGATATATTAAGTGCCGTAATTATAGATATCTCCTTAATCTTAGGTTTATCCAAACTTTACGGTATCCCTATGACCGAAACCGGTGCTGTGAAATTACTCCAAAAAATCGCCCTGAGTATGGGTGGTATCGGTGCTAGTGAACTATTAGCAAATTTGGGTTTAAGTGGTTTAAAAACCCTCCTTGGTGTCTCTACAACAGCAACAGCAGGAATGACAATTGGACCCTATTTATCCATAGCCATAACTCAAGCAGGAGTAGCTGGTGTCTCTTCATACAGTATTGGCCAAGTTACCAAAGCCTATTTAGCCAATGGTGCGACCTGGGGACCAGATGGACCAAAAGCAGTAGTTAGTCAAATTTTATCAACTTTAAATGAAACTTCTATTTTAAACCGCATTAAAGATGAATTACTGATTAAAGTTAGACGCAGAAAAAAATCTGAAATCTGATTAAATTTTTAGTAATATACCATCTTCATCTATACTCTAGACTTAGGGCATAAAATCTGCATTGAGAAGCTGAATTAAAGAAAAAGATGGCTGTTCAGGGAATAAAGTTGAAGGAAGTTGATATTTATTTATTGTATCATTTCTAGCATCTGTATAACAATCTAGAAATACATCATTTAAAATACCTTTTAAACTAGGACTATCTGCTAGAGTATAGGCTATTTGTCGTCTTTGTTCAACAACAACTAACTAATTTAACTTAGCAAGTAATTGACGAATAACATCGGCATCTTTAGCATCAGGAACTTTAATTAAATAAATTTGTAAATCTTCCATAGCTTGAGAAAACTGCCCCAGTTGATAATACAACAAACCCCTATCTCTTAATTCAAAACTTGCTTCTGGAAATAACATTAAAACTCGTTCTACTATTCCCAAACTTCTTTCTAAATCCTGCTGCTGAAGATAAATATATTTTAAATTAGTCAACATTCTAGCTAAAAATTGCCGATTAGTCACAACTGCTAAAAATTCAGGTTTTAGCATTACCTCTTGTTGATAAATTTGTGAAAGCCTTTCTTGACAGTCTTGGGTAAACATCACCTCTCCACCATTAAAAGCATCCACAAAAATGCCTATATCTTCCACATCTGGACGAATCAGGAAATGTCCCGGCATTCCTACCCCTACCATGGGAAAATCAATCCGTTTTGCCACCTCTATATAAACTAATGCCAAAGTAATGGGAATTCCCATTTTCCGTTCAATGACATCATTAAAAAAACTATTGCGCGGGTCATAATAATCAATTTTATTACCATAAAAACCCAATTCTTCGTATAAATATTGATTAATACTTTGAATAATCCGCAGGGGATAGCGAGAAGAAGGCAAACGTTCCTCTAACTCCATTGCCATTGTATCAAGAGCATTTAAATATTCTTCAGGATCAATATCTGGATATTCTTCCTGGGCAATATATAAAGCTGCCTTTGCGAGATTGATATCCTCGTCAGGTTGTTGAATCTCCTGGTAAAAATACTGTCGTGCTAACGAGAAATTCATAAGCAATAAGGATGAAGCGACTGGAGGGAAAGTACAGAGTTTTTTGTACCTGCTCTTATTTTAGAGTATTCAGGCGTTTTATGGAACATGGTCTGGATCTATTCTCTCTTTCCCAATTCCTCGTTTCTCGTTTTCTCGTTCCCCTGCTCCAGACTGGGAATGTTATCTTTCTCGTTCCCCTGCTCCAGACTGGGAATGTTATCTTTCTCGTTCCCCTGCTCCAGACTGGGAATGTTATCTTAGAGGTTCTACCTCCAATAAAAAACAATAAAAAAAAGAATTATGATAGTATGATTAAAACAGATTGATAATTATGGCATTTTTATTCAAATTCTCAAAACATGAAATTACCTGACTTAGATGCTGAAAGCATAGATCGTATTATCGAAATGGCTTGGGAAGATCGGACACCATTTGATGTGATAGAAAAACAATTTGGACTCTTAGAAAAACAGGTAATTGCTCTCATGAGAAGAGAAATGAAATCATCGAGTTTCCGAATGTGGAGAGAAAGAGTTACCAAACGCCAAACTAAACATTTAGAAAAGAGAGAATTTATTGCCGGTAGATTTAAATCCCAAAATCAGAAAACATAAATTCACATAAAATTGAAAATTATCTATGATGGGAATTTGGATATTAGGATATCAACTGTCGCTACGACAAGCTACCTGACAAAGCTTTCATCATCACCTGCAAACGTTTGTAAGCAAGATTGAGTCCTAGATAGCGTTTTTGCATCTGATACCAGAAATTTCCAACTGCTTTTAAAAAATCAAGGATCTGGTCTTAATAATGAATTTAAGGCGAAGGTGGAGTCGTTAAGTGCTAACCTAAAAGATGATATCGCTTGATCTGGGGTCTTAAACGACCCACTTGTGAAAACTAGCTTCAATCATTTAGGCGCAGCATGGTCACCACCGCAGAAAAAACAAACATAGGTTACATTACCCAAGTAATTGGTCCGGTTGTAGACGTTAAGTTCCCCGGCGGTAAATTACCCCAAATCTACAACGCTTTAACTATCACAGGCACAAATGAAGCTGGACAAAACATCAGCTTAACCGTTGAAGTACAGCAACTTCTAGGCGACAACCAAGTACGGGCGGTGGCTATGAGTACCACCGACGGTTTAGTTCGTGGGTTAGAAGTAGTTGATACTGGCGCTCCGATTACAGTACCCGTTGGTAAAGCCACCTTGGGACGGATTTTCAATGTTTTAGGCGAACCTGTAGATCAGCAAGGTCCCGTAAACGCCGAAGCATATCTACCTATTCACCGTGACGCTCCTAAATTCACAGATTTAGAAACCAAACCTTCTGTGTTTGAAACTGGGATTAAAGTTGTTGACTTGCTCACTCCCTACAAACGCGGTGGTAAAATCGGTCTGTTCGGCGGGGCTGGTGTTGGTAAAACCGTGATCATGATGGAATTGATCAACAACATCGCTACCCAACACGGTGGTGTGTCTGTATTTGCGGGTGTGGGTGAACGCACACGGGAAGGAAATGACCTCTACAACGAAATGATGGAATCTGGAGTTATCAATAAAGATAACCTCAACGAATCCAAAATTGCTCTAGTTTATGGTCAAATGAACGAGCCACCCGGAGCAAGAATGCGGGTTGGTTTGTCTGGTTTGACAATGGCTGAGTACTTCCGTGATGTCAACAAGCAAGACGTATTGCTATTTGTTGATAACATCTTCCGGTTCGTACAAGCTGGTTCTGAAGTATCCGCGCTATTGGGTCGGATGCCTTCTGCGGTAGGATATCAGCCTACTCTGGGTACTGACGTAGGTGCTTTGCAAGAACGGATTACCTCCACCACCGAAGGTTCTATTACTTCTATTCAAGCTGTATACGTACCTGCGGACGACTTGACTGACCCCGCACCAGCAACTACCTTTGCCCACTTGGACGGTACAACAGTATTGTCTCGTAGTTTGGCTTCTAAAGGTATCTATCCTGCGGTTGATCCTTTGGGTTCTACTTCCACCATGTTGCAACCCAACATCGTTGGTAGCGAACACTACGGCACTGCACGGGCTGTACAATCCACCCTCCAACGTTACAAAGAACTCCAAGACATCATCGCCATTTTGGGTTTAGATGAATTGTCTGAAGAAGATCGTTTGATTGTGGCACGGGCGCGGAAAGTTGAGCGGTTCTTGTCTCAGCCTTTCTTTGTAGCTGAAGTATTTACTGGTTCTCCTGGTAAGTATGTGAAGTTGGAAGACACCATTAAAGGATTCCAACAAATTCTTTCTGGTGAATTAGATGCTTTACCTGAGCAAGCTTTCTACTTGGTAGGCGATATCACTGAAGCTAAAGCTAAAGCTGAAAAGCTCAAAGGCTAATGGGTAATGGGTAATGGGTAATGGGTGATGGGTAAGAAATTTCTCCCAATTACCAATTACCAATTACCAATCACCAATCACCAATCACCAATTAAGAATTATGACTCTGACCGTTCGTGTAATTGCCCCAGACAAAACCGTTTGGGATGCTGAAGCTGATGAAGTAGTTTTACCTAGCACTACTGGTCAATTAGGTATCTTGAGTGGACACGCTCCAATGTTGACAGCTTTGGATATAGGTGTCATGCGTGTTCGTGCTTCTAAAAATGCCCCTTGGCAAGCGATCGCTCTTTTAGGTGGTTTTGCTGAAGTTGATGAAAATGAAGTCACAATTTTAGTCAACGGTGCTGAACGTGGGGACAAGATTCAACTTGAAGAAGCCCGCACTGCTTTTAATGCAGCACAGACTAGCCTAAATCAAGTCAAACCAGAAGATCGTCAAGCACAAATCCAGGCAACAAAAGCATTTAAACGCGCTCGCGCTCGTTTTCAAGCTGCCGGTGGTTCGGTATAAATCGTATACTGCATCTAAAACTAATGAGGGTGGGCAAATTGCCTACCCTTATTTTATTAGTATTTTAAATAGCTTTATCTTTTAGATATCCGACTTCTTAAAGAAGTCGGATATCTGGGATTTGTGGTGTTTATCCTGCTATAATTTTTATCTCTTCTGCTGTTAATTCGTAAAGTTGATAAACTAACTGATCTATTTCTGTTTCTAATGCAGTTGTATCTGCTTTTGGATCTGATTTTTTAGCAGCGAGGATTTGATTAACTATTGTTTCTAATAACAATTCTTCAGTTTCCGTAGGTTCTTTAATGGGTAACATTTCAATTTTATACTTTTTCCATCTATTTGTACCCATTCCTGTGGTAGTTGAAATCTGGTTAAAATACCATTCTGATAGTTTTGAATTTAAAATTGCTAACAAATATTTAAGTTTTTCACCAGTCATTAAAAAAGCAGTAGCTTCAACATAATAATTAGAATCATCAAACGCAAATTTAGGTTGATCAGAAATTTCACCCCAAACAATTTTAGGTTTTTCAAAATCATCTAAATAAGCACAGTTTCTTAAATTTGTCCAATCTTTACCCTGATCTTGTCTTTGTTCAATTTGAGGAAGAAAAGAAATTAAATAATTATAAATAGATGGATAATTTTCTTTAACTTTTATTCTCTCGATGTTATTTTTTGCCACTCCATTATGTGTATTAATTAGATAAAATCCAGAAAATTCATAACTATATTTTTTTAAGTCTCTACCTCTTAAAATTGGCTGAATTATTTCAGCAGAATTAGAACTTTCAGCAATTAATTGATTTTTAGTTTCCTCATTGATAATAAAAGCTGCATTTAGTCCAGTAAGTAAACCTCTATTAATATTAATATCAAATTCTTTTAAAAGCTTAGAAGATTGCTCTATTTTTTGTTTCAAACTTACAGTTTCTTTATTACCTATAATCCATTCTGATGTATTAGGTATTATAAATTGAAAACAATTTTTATCGAAATACTCATCTAATGAAGAACCGACAAGATAATTATTATTGAGACTAGCAACATCAAAAAATTCATTAACTTTATCTTTTTTCAAGATGATAATATTTGATTCTACAGTAGCTTCCTCAAAAATTTGCATATCTTCAATATTTAATAAAGTCTGAGGTTGCAGATTTTCAATTAAATATTTTTTCAGCGAATCACCATAAATAGTTTTTAACCAAGAATTGGAAGTAATGTAAGTTAAAAATCCTGATTTTCTTAACAAACAACTTCCTTTTTCGTAAAATAAGCAATAAATATCTGAACCCTTTGTATAAGTTTGATAATTATTTTCAAAATAAGCAGTTTGAGATTTTTCTTTAATTTTAGATAGTGAAATATAAGGAGGATTACCAATCATGACATCAAAACCGATAAAATCACCTTCATCATTCAAAACTTCAGGAAATTCAAACCGCCATTCAAAAGCATTTTGATACAATTTACCACTTTTTTTCTCTTCAATTTCAGCATTAAGTTCATTAATTTGCTGTTCTAACTCTTCTTGCTTTTTTTGACGATTTTTTGCTTCTGCTTTACTTTCTGCAAATAATGACTTTTGATCTCGTAAATGACGAAGTTCTGCAATTTTTTGATTTCGCTTTTCTATATTCGGATCATTGCTACTAATTTCTGTACGTATATTACCTTTAATATCATTAATTAACCTCTCCATTTCCTGTTTTTGATCTTTGTTATCAGGGTGGAGATAGGTTTTTATAGCATTTCTATAACTTTCGATATTCCAATCACTTTTTTTCAAAATCGTCCGTAAATCCCAATTTAAAGGAAAACGACTGATTAAGGAATTTCCAATTTTAATATTAATATCAATATTTGGTAAAGTTTCCAATTCTCCTATATTCCCCTCTCCTGGTAGGGGTGAGACTTTATAATAAGCATTCTTTAAAAGCTCAATCCACAAACGTAACCGACAAATTTTTACTGAATTGGGATTTATATCTACACCAAATAAACAATTTTCAATAATTGTCTGTTTTTCATGAAAAATTGTTTCTTGTATGCGTCTACTTTCTGAGTTGTTAGGATTATATGTGAAAAATTGTCCGTCATCATCTGTAATAATTAACTCATCATTTTCAATTTTTATATCATAATCTCTTAAAGTTTTTCCCTGTCTATCAAGTAAAACTTTCAAATCACTTTTAATAGTAATAATTTCATTTAAAGCTGAAACTAAAAAATGTCCAGAACCTACTGCTGGATCACAAATTTTTAAACTATTAATAATCTGATTAGCTTCTTTTTTATCTGTAATTCTATCATATAATTCGTCAATATTTTCACAGTTCCAACCTTTAATTTCTTTGAACTTCTGTAAAACTGCTCTGCGAATAGTTTCCCGACACATATACATAGTAATAAAACCAGGAGTAAAGAAAGAACCATCTTTATAACCGTTAATTTTCTCAAAAATCAAACCTAAAACAGAAGCATTAATTAAAGTTTTATTTTCTTCTTGGATTTCTTCTGCACCTTCACTGCTAAAATCGTAAGCATCAAGAAATGCAAAAATATATTCTAGTGCTTTTAATTTTCCTGTCCGTATATTACCATTATCTTTAAGAACTGTTTTATTGAAAATAGAAAGTTTTTCATCATTGATTAAATTACTAATAACTATTGTTTTATGTTCAATTTCTGATACTTCAAATAAAGAACTATTCAAATAAGGAATATTAGCAACAATATTTTTTATGTGTTCGTCTCTTTCATCTGGTTTATGAGATAAAACACCAAAAAATAACCGATTGAGATTACCAAAATCTTGAATTTTTGCTAAATTGAGAAATGCAAAAGATTTATTACCTTGACGATAGTTAATTAGTTGGGATTCTAATAGTTTCAAAAAGAGAATGCGATTAATCCAAGTAATAACTAATTCTAAACTAACATTAAAAAGTTTCTCTTCGGTATTTTCTCCAAATTGTTCGGAATTTGATAATCTATCAATCTTGTGTAATTCTTGCAACCGAGTGATAGTATTTTCAATTAATGAACCCTGTTCCCTTTCATTAATTGGTTTACGCTGAATTAATTTTTTGCCACCTTCTTTGATTTCCGTTAAACCCAGAATGTGTAGTAATTCACTATAAAAGTTTCTATTTAAACTATTGCTATCATTAATAGTAGGTAACTTTAATAAATGTTGTGGTGAAAACAGCTTAAATAAAGGAATCAGTTTTTGATCATTTTCAGGATTTTGATTAATTAAATACTGTTGATAATCTTTAATATCAAAATGTGTAAAAATTAGTTCATTTTGAATTTTATCTATTGCAGGTTGAGCAATTTCTTTATAAAAAAAGTCTGTGCGAGAATTAGATAGACGTTTTTCTTCAAAATCAGTAAATTGCTTGACTAATTGTTTATTCTGAACAAACAAATTCTCAAAAAGTGTTGCATCAAAAATGAACCATTCATAAATATTAGTAGCAATTAAATATTTAATTTCTGAATTTTTATTTGTAATCCGTTCTCGTAAAAAGTATAAAACTAATTGTTGTAATGCTTTAGTATTTAAATTATCAACCTTGAGCATTTCATTATTATTTACCTTTTTAGCTTCTAAAATCACACCAACATTGCTTTTAGTATCTTTGCCATTATAAATCACCAAGTCATTACTTGCTTTAATATTGATCAAATAATCAGCACCGTAATAGGTATTTTTCAAAAAATCAGTCAGAATATTCTTATGAAATTCCTCTCTTTCGTTTTCATCAATTTGATTAAGTAGTGTAATCAGATTCCTTTTAAATATCTCAAACTCATTTCTAATTGGTTTAATTCTCAGAAATGCTTTGCTTAATGCTTGTCTAGGTTTAATTTTATTGTTAATCATCAAAAATTATAATTTTATTGTTAATATTCAGCATTGCATTCATTTTAGCATTGAATTAAAATTAAGAAATATATTGTAATATTTGTTAACAAAATTTAAACCTTAAAAAAATTGGAAGTCTGGTAAAAAATTACATTAAGTTTCAGAAAAATCATTCCATCCTGATGAAGTGATACCTTAGATGATTAATCGCCCAAAGAGGCAGATATATGAAAAGCTTTCCATTTTCTCTTGATAAAAGTAAGCAAAATAAATTTGTCAGCTTGGCTACATCTGCAATTGCAGCCTTAGCCTTAGCCAGTGGTGTTAATGCTGTTAATGCCACTCCCATAAAAACACTGACAGCCAAAGAATTAACTTCTGTCTCAATCCCGTCTCGTCAAACTCAACAATCAGTTACTCAGTCTGTAACTGGCCAAATCCCCTATCAAGCCATGGGGATTGAGTCTTTGATCATTATTCCTGCCATTATTATTGGTGGTTGTTTCTTATTTGGTGGACTGGTAGTTATCGCTGAACGGGAAGTTGGTATTGTTGTCAAAAAATTCACCCTTTCCGGTAAAGGACTACCTCCTGGTAGATTAATCGCTTTGAATGGTGAAGCGGGCTTACAAGCAGATACCCTCGCCCCTGGTTGGCACTGGGGTTATTGGCCTTGGCAATATGCAGTTAAGAAAGAATCAATAATCGTTGTCCCCCAAGGTCAAATCGCTCTGATTGTCGCCGCCGATGGCGCTTCTAACCCTCCAGAACGGATTTTGGGCAAAATTGTCGAATGTGATAATTTCCAAGATGCGCGCAAATTCTTGACCAAAGGTGGGGAGAAAGGACGACAGATTGCTTTTATCACCGCAGGTAGTTACCGCATCAATACAGCGCTGTTTAAAGTGATTACAGCCGGAAATGCCAGTAAAGAGGGTATGCGTCCAGAACAGTTAAAAATCTATGAAATAGCCGCAGAAAAAGTTGGGATTGTGACTACTTTGGATGGTTCACCAATTGCCGCCGGTGAAATTGCTGGGCGTGCTATTACTGGACATAATAATTTTCAGAATGGTCAAAAGTTTATTGACGCTGGGGGACAACGGGGTTTGCAAGAACAGGTATTATTGTCGGGTTCGTGGAATCTGAATCCTTGGTTGGTAAATATTGAACAAGTACCGATGACTGAAATCCCTATCGGTTATGTGGGTGTGGTGATTTCTTTTGTCGGTGAAGAACAGGAAGATGTGAGCGGGGCATCTTTCACTCACGGAAATTTGGTCAATCAAGGACATAAGGGTGTTTGGGTTGAGCCTTTATATCCTGGGAAACACCCGCTTAACACTAAAGTGATGAAAGTTGAGTTAGTGCCGACAACAAATATTGTCTTAAACTTTACTGATAGAATTAGCGGTCAGCATGGGTATGATACGAATTTAACGGCACTGAAACTTCTGTCATTTGATGGTTTTAGCTTTGATTTGGAGATATTCCAAATTATCCACATTGGTGCTTCAGATGCACCGAAAGTTATTTCCCGCTTAGGTTCAATGCAAAATGTCATTGATCAGGTTTTGCGTCCCATTGTGGGGAATTATTTCCGCAACTCGGCTCAAGAATATACTATCCTGGATTTCTTGATTGCCCGAAGCGAGCGCCAAGTAGAAGCTTCTGAATACGTTAAATCTGCCTTACGTGCTTATGATGTGCAAGCAGTGGATTCGTTGATTGGTTTGATTACCCCACCGAATGAATTAATGCACACGCTGACAGACCGGAAAATTGCTGAGGAACAACGCAAAACTTACGAAGTTCAGCAAATGGCACAAACCCAACGGCAAATGTTGGTCAGGGAAACAGCGATCGCAGATATTCAGCAAGATTTGGTAAAATCGGAACAAGGTGTGACAATTGCCGAGTTGCAAGCTAACGCCCAAATTCAGCAAGCAACAGGTGAAGCTGAAGCTATTAAACTCAAAGCCATAGCTGGAGCAGAAGGTATCCGAGCCACAGGTAACGCCAAAGCAGAAACCTACCGGACAGGTGTACAAGCAGTGGGTTTACAAGGTTACACAGCTATGCAGTTGATGGAAATTGTCGGTGATCATCATGTCCGCATTATTCCCGATATCATTGTTGGTGGTAATAATGGTAGTAATAACGGTTTAGCAGATGGTTTGTTGTCTATGATTCTTTGGAATCAAACTAATAGCAAAACCCATCCAGAATCGAAAATCCCTACACCTCCACCTCTTCCTAATCCCATAGTTCCTAAAGCTGAATCAACTAATCAAAATAGTTAAGCTTTGGCGACTAGAAGTCGCGGCTACACAAATAAAGTCCGCCGGCGCGGACTAAATAAAAATCAAACGTTTGAAACCCACCTGCGTGGGTTTTTCCTGTGTAGACGCGGTTTCTAACCGCCGATTTAATAGTTAGTGAAATTCGACAAGCAACAAATTTATTGGTGCGTATATTATCCAAGCGATTTGGAAAATTGAGCAATAACCATATTGAAAATATCAGCAATCTAACAAATTTGAATAAAATAATTTGACCAACTATTGCCATTTTTCTATGATATCCGCTTCTGTGTATTCAGGGAGATGATCATTTTCTAAACCTCTCATGGCCTGTTCAAGAGAAAATTGATTCCATTCTTGATTTTCTGTATTATTTATATATGGTAACAAGGTATTATAAAGCGTTAGTTTTTCTTGTTGCAATACTTCTTGAACTATCTCCTTAATCAAGGCTTTTAATTCTTGGGTTTCCATAATTTGACCTTTTACAGCAGATTTCGCTCTTGTAGTGCGGGCATCTTGCCCGCTGAATATGTACCTCATAACACCAGAAATTGCTGTATATCGTAAGTAATTATCCGAACTTGATATTATTCTTTATCGTTAAAATTAGCATCTTGATAAATGTCAACTAAACTAATTTCAAAATCAAGATATTGCAATTTAACAATATCATTTTCAGATTTATATTCTCGAAAAATCCATTCTCCCTCATTAGTTTTGCTATAGTGCATCACCTGATATTGATTTTGTTCCACTAAAACATATTCTTTAAATTGGGGAATAGAACGATAAAAAGTAAATTTATCACCTTGGTCATAATTTTTTGTAGATTTAGATAAAACCTCAACAATTAATAGAGGATTTGTCACCGTTGTATTATTTTTACTTGTATAAGTGGACTGACCATCAGTTACAATCACGTCGGGATAAGTATATTCTTTAAATTGTGGAATCCATAAACGCATATCTCCCATAAAAACTTCATTGTTTTTGCGTCTCATGGCATATAGTAAAATCGCCGCAATAGCTAGTGTAATTTTATTATGATTACCAGTTCCCCCAGTCATAGGAATAATTTCTCCATCCCGATATTCGCTTTTATAAAGTGCTTTTTCTTCTAATTCTAAATATTCTTCAGGTGTGTAAATATGTTTGCGAGTTTGTACTTGCATATTGTTTTCCTTAATTTGGTTTATTAATTGTAGATAGTTAATAGGAAAAGAATTTTTTCATTAATCAACTTCGCGCTTTATTTAATTAAAAATAAAATTTAATGCCTGTTTAATAATTAATTCTTGATCTACCATATTTCTTAAGGTTAATTCATCATAAATTCCGCCAAAAGCTTCTAAAGAAGCATTATCTAAAGCTCTATTATAAGCTCCTGGTAAAATTTCTTCTATTTCTTTTTTGTCCATGTAATATCCTCCAGATTTTCTGCGTTTGTTGATCCGCTCAATTGCATCAATAGCATTGCGAATGGAAACATCCCAAGAATGAGTTGTCCTTTTTTCTGCTTGTTGTTTAATTAAATGGACTAAAAGCACTACACAATAGCTATAAATTTTATTGATTTTATCTTCTTTGCTCATTTCTTCTAATTCATCAATTAAAGATAGAGCCGCTTCTAGGTTGCCAGAAACCACTAATTCTCTGAGTTCTAGTAATTCTTCCATGATTTGCTCTCTCCTTGAAGTTTGCTATTTCTAGCATAGCTGATAACGCGATCAACTACAGAGTCACCACTAATGATAACGGTTGTTGTGCAAGTTTTGCCAATTTCTGCTAGAGTATTAGCGATCGCGCAAACGCTAACTTGTCAGTTCGCTTCCATACCCACAGAAAATCTATCTACAAATAGTAAGTTCAATATTACCCAAATTCAATATTATAAAAGTTGAATATCTGCCAAGTGTTGATAGTTATGTCCTTGATTATCAGGTTCTACACATACATTTGGGTTATTGTGTGTTTGTAGGATTAACTCAGCCCAATTATCAAAACTTCTATTAAATATCCGATGTTCAAATTCATGCAAAGAATACACAATTGGGGGAATTTTCAAATCCATTCGACCACAATAATCACTGTTTTTGATCATTGCTGTTAATAGTGCCGATGATGCAATGCTGTCATAAAAAGTTAATACAAGAGGAATTACTGGCTTATCCTTAATATCAATAGCCTTTACTGTTGCAGCTATTTGTTCAACGGCCAAGTGTGTACGACACCAAAGTCCGGCAATTCCTTCAGGATCGAAATAGTTACTCGTATCCAGAGACATGAGACTATTTTTACATTCTAGAACTATGTAAAACTGAGGCAGTTCAATGAGAAAATCAGCACGTTTATCAGAAGGATCTTTAGAATTTTCAACTTCAGGTATTTTTATGAAAGATTTAGCGATAGATGGAAGTAAAACTTTTTCAAGATATTCTTCAAATGAACTACTTAAAATTCTCCCTCGTTCTTTTTCAGTCCAGTTTTTTAAAACTAAACTTTCAATTTGATTCCAACATGATTCAATAAAAGAAAAAGGATCGGGCAAATAAAATTTATCTTGACTAAATTCAACCAATGGCTTTTCTAGAAAGAAATTGTAAAAGAAAGGTTTGTAAAATTCAGATGTATTTTGAAGCTTTTTGCTTACTTTACTGCTGAATGAAGTTTCATATTTTGAATGAAATGGTACGCTATTTTGCTGAATAAATAACTTGAGAGTTTCATTAGTGATTCCATATTCTGGAATATCAATATCAGGAAATTGAGAAAAATCGCAGTAGCCATTCATTTTAGTAAATAAACCTATACAACCCAAGAATTGCTTAAAGTAGATTTCTAAACTTAATCCTGTAGATTTGAAAAACTTTTCCCTAAAATTTTCATTACAGCGACTTTCTAAAAGTTCTATGAATTTGATTGTTCTATGAACTCGATAAATTGATTGTCCAAAACCTTCATTTTGTAAGGCTGCTTGTCTTTGCAAAAATAGAACTAACATATATTGCCTAATTGCTGTTGTATCAAAAATATCACTAAGTTTTAATAACCAATTACGAACTTTGCTTGTATTTTTTACTTCCCAAGTTTGAATACATCTAAATATGGTTTCTGCTTCTTGATCAAGGACATCTGGATATGCAATAGTATGATTTTCAAAATTATAGTAATCATTTATATAAGTATGAAAAATTTTCTCATCAATGTTTTTTCTACGATGAGGATTACCCATACTGGCTAATAAAATTATACGAATTGCATAACCACGTTTAGCATTATCTAATAAATAAATCAATGGGTCTGAGTTATTTTGATTGTAGAAAATTTCATAACATATCCGAGTTCCTATTTCTAAAATAGACTTTGAATTGTAACTCCGAATCAAATCTTGTAATTCAGCAAAATTATTAAAACTCATTTTTTGTACCTTAAATTCAACATTTATGGAATGAATGACAAAGCTAAAACCTCATCTTTTATCTTTCAATTGCGCGGGATAAAAAATATTTCCCAAACTACATGAGTGATTGTATAGTACAATAAATACTGCCTAAAATCAATTACTTAAAATCCAGTTTGCCAGATTGATTTTAATTCGCTCTAATCTTTCTGTGGAAATTTCACCAATATTTCCTAATAATATCTTTTCTGATACAACTGCTAACCGTGAGACTCGAAAAACACTTTCTGATTTTAAGCCTGTTTGTTTAAAATCCTGATCATTGGGTGTAATAATTTCGTCAATTCCAGTCAATTCTTGCCCTGTTTTAGTGGAAATCATACAAACTAGCCAATCATCATAATTGTTGATTAATGGCTTAATTAGAAGTGCTGGGCGTAACTTTCCAATTGCCAGATTCGTTTGGGGAAATTTGAATAAAACAATTTGACCAACTATTGCCATTTTTCTATAATGTCCGCTTCTGTGTATTCGGGGAGATGATCATTTTCTAAACCTCTCATAGCTTGTTCAAGAGAAAATTGATTCCATTCTTGATTTTCTGTATTATTTATATATGGTAACAAGGTATGATAAAGCGTTAGTTTTTCTTGTTGTAATACTTCTTGAACTATCTCCTTAATCAAGGCTTTTAATTCTTGGGTTTCCATAATTTTACCTTTGGCTAACTTCCTAATGCTAGTAGATAAATGCTAACAAAAAGAGTAAGGTAATGTAAAACTACACCCCTACTCAATTTGTTATCAATTATCGAAATTTAACAGCTTACGCTTCATCTAAAGCTGCAATACCAGGCAAAACCTTACCTTCTAGCAACTCCAAACTAGCACCACCACCGGTAGAAATGTGGCTCATTTGGTCAGCTAAACCGACCTTTTCCACAGCCGCTACAGAGTCACCACCACCGATAATGGTAGTTGCGCCGGTTTTGCCAATTTCTGCTAAAGTATGAGCGATCGCTTCTGTACCCGCAGCAAATTTATCAAACTCAAACACACCCATAGGCCCATTCCAAATCACAGTCTGACAATCAGCCAAAGCCGCTTGGAAAACCTTGATAGAATCAGGACCAATATCTAAACCCATACCATCGGCAGGGATATTTTCAATGCTGACAGTAGTAGCATTAGCATCAGGCGCAAACTTATCAGCAGAAACAATATCTGTAGGTAGCAACAAAGCCACACCCCGTTCTTTGGCTTTAGCTTCCAACTCTTTAGCCAATTCTAGCTTGTCTTCTTCAACCAAAGACTTACCAACATTCAAGCCACGAGCTTTATAGAAGGTGAAAATCATCCCACCGCCAATGATCAACTTATCGCACTTTTCCAACAAAGTTTCAATCACACCGATTTTGCTAGAAACCTTAGAACCGCCAATAATAGCCGCCAAAGGACGCTTAGGTTCTTCAATTGCACTTTGTAAGTATTGCAATTCCTTCTCAACCAAATAACCAGCTACAGAAGGACTTAAAAACTTAGTTACACCCTCAGTAGAAGCGTGAGCGCGGTGTGCAGTTCCAAAAGCATCATTTACATAAAAATCAGCGTTTGCTGCCAATTTTTGAGCAAATTCGGGGTCGTTCTTTTCTTCTTCCTTGTAAAAGCGGACATTTTCTAACAATAGCACTTGGCCATTGTCCAAAGCTGCAACTTTAGCAGCAACATCATCACCAATACAGTCATCAGTTTTGATAACTTCCTGTCCTAACAACTCAGAAAGACGTTTAGCAACCGGGGTTAAACGCAATTTTTCATCTACACCCTTGGGACGACCGAAATGGCTTGTTAAAATGACCTTAGCACCCTTTTGGGTCAAATCTTGGATAGTTGGCAGCGCTGCCCGAATCCGGGTATCATCGGTAATGTTTCCTTGATCATCCACAGGCACATTAAAATCAACTCTTACTAAAGCGCGTTTTCCAGATATATCAGCCGCAGATAAACTTGCTAAACTTTTTTTAGACACAGTACAACTCTCCTGATTACTTTTTTGTTATTGTCTTCAAAATATGACCATCAAGATTTTACCGGAGTGAGGGGCGCAGAGGTGAGATATGTTTAAAACAGTTTTATTTCCCATTGATCAAAGTCGAGAAGCCAGAGAGGCCGCTGATATAGTTGCCAATATTGTGCAAACTTATGGCAGTCGCTTAATTTTGCTTTCAGTCGTTGAAGAACCAGACCCAGAAGCACCTGCTACCAGTCCTATGGTATCTCCAGAAGCAGTTGCCAAACTCCTAGAAAATGCCCAAACCTTATTTTCTGGACAAGGAATTATAACCGAATTACTAGAAAGACAAGGTAAACCAGCCTTTACTATCTGTGATGTTGCTGATGAAGTTGAGGCCAGTTTAATTATTATGGGTTGTCGAGGACTAGGTTTAACGGAAGAAGGCGCAACTGATAGCGTCACCATGCGGGTAATTAACCTTTCTCCCTGTCCTGTTTTGATTGTTCCTTAATTAACTATCGGGTGCGTTAATCTGGATTAACACAGTAAAACGCACCTTGTAAATTTTTTGTAATTAAGACTCAAGCATTGACAGAAAACCCAAAATATGTATTAGGTGAAAACTATATCTTTCGTAGGGGTAAAGCAAGAGCTTCATTGGTGTCAACTTAACGTAAATTGATGTCCCTTCCAGCCTGGGAATTCATTCCCAGGCGGGCAGGGTGTATCAGCTAAGTATAATCTGTATTTATCTATTTGATAGCATAGCGCAAAAGTTTGAAATGACTAATAGCTAATTTAGGGGATATTTATGATACACTAGGTTGAAAAGTTCCGTAAACCCTCAACAATCCCCAAATTAAGGCATTTAACTCATGCTTTCCCAGATTTTCCAACAAAGATTGACAGATTTACTAGATCATATTACTCAAGACCAAAAATTACTGAAAGAATTTGAGGAAGCCTTAACTGTTGAAGACAACCCTCGAACATTAAAAAAATATAAAAAAGAAATTAAACGACAACAGGAATCTATTAATAATTATAAACAAGAATATACAGAACTAGAACAACAGTTAATTGGTATGTCTACACCGCAAATACAGGTAGTAGGAAATCAACTGCAAATAATAGAAAACCAATTACAGCAAATAGACGCAAAATTAAATATTGTTCTTATTAAGCAAGATTCACTTTTACTTCGTTATCAAGTTTCTGAACAAGCAATTTTGAGAGTTTTTATTGAACAGCTAAATCAGACTTAATTAGCTTTTACAGAAAATATGTTAAATGCAGTAGCAGCTAATCAAGTATCTGAGTCAGAAATGCTGCAAATGTTGGCAGTTCTACAATCACGCATACCTTCTTTACCTGCCAGTAGTCAAGCAGAAATTGCCGAAATTATCAAATCTCCTGAATTAGATACTAGACATAAAATTACAGTGACTTTACCAATTGTTCCTTTTTTAATTAATTATGAAGGTGAATTAGAATTGGGAACTGGTTTTAATATCAAGTCTGCTTGGGAGTTCATTATCAAAAAATTAGGGAGAAAGTAAATTGTGGATTTGCGTCAGCACCTTGAAGAAGAATTAGAAAAAGATTTTCAACTTCTTAAACAGTATGAAGATGAGAAACGTAATGAAAATGATCCAGGACTTCGTAACAAGTGGGAGAATAAAATTGAGTCAATCAAACAAGAAATCAAAACCCGTCAAGAAGAATTAAATAAATTACCTATCACTTCTCCAAATTCATCTTTAAATCAATCTTTTAGCCAAGATTTGGGTTTTGGTGTAAAATTGGAGATGGTTTATATTCCTGGTGGGACATTTTACATGGGCGCACCAAAAACAGAAGAAGAGAGTTTAGATTATGAACGTCCCCAACACTATGTAACGGTGAAACCCTTCTACATGGGAAAATACACTATTACTCAAGAACAATGGGAAAAAGTCGTTTATTCCTGTCCTCCAGTTGCTAGAGAATTAAATTCTCGTCCTGCCTACTTCCCAGGTGATAAACTACCTGTAGAACAAGTATCTTGGAATGATGCGGTTGAGTTTTGTGCTAGACTATCTCACAAGACAGGACAAAAATACCGTTTACCCAGTGAAGCTGAATGGGAATATGCCTGTCGTGCCGGTTCTGCAAAACCTTTTGCTTTTGGTGACACGATCACCACAAATGTGGTAAACTATAATGGTAACTTCACCTATGGTAATGCCCCCAAGGGAGAATATCGAGGAAGAACAACTCCAGTAGGAACTTTTCAGCCCAACGCCTTTGGTTTATATGATATGCACGGCAATGTCTGGGAATGGTGCGCTGATACTTGGCATGATAACTATGAGGGTGCGCCTAATAATGCAAGTGCATGGATAAGCGAGATTAATCAAAACGTTAAGCTGCTGCGCGGTGGTTCGTGGTTTTACAATCCTGACTATTGCCGTTCTGCTTATCGCAACGACCTCAACCTCGACGGCAACAATATTGGTTTTCGGGTTGTATGTAGTGGTGCGGCGAGGACTTAGTAGCCCTTTACACTCTTGCTCTTTTGCCCTCTGCTCTTTTCCTCTTTACCCTTGCCAAGCGTAACGGAGTGGAGCGATCTTTTTTTATTTTGTTACCTTTGAGAAATTCGAGCTATTTAATTTAATAGAAACTTTTACAGCCTTGGTTTCATTCACGATAACACACAAATCTGAAGCTGTCAACTCGTTCCCAGACTCCGGCTGGGAATGCCCTCAAGAGGCTCTGCCTCAAACCTCGCAAATCAACTCGTTTAACTCGTTCCCAGACTCCGGCTGGGAATGCCCTCAAGAGGCTCTGCCTCAAGCATCCCACCTCACAAATCAACCAAATCAACAGCCAATAAACTTGGTAATTCCAGATAATTCCGATAACTAGAATAACGCCAATGAGATGGCTCATCAACATAACCACGTTGCACCGGATTATGATGAATGTAATCTAATTTTTGTCTAAACATTTCCTCATTAGAAATTGCCTGGGGGTGAAAACCTTCTTGCCAAAGTTGATAATCCTGTTTTGTTTTATGTTTTAACTTATGAAATTCTAGTTGGTCAAGTACATAACTGGCGTTATTTTTCTCAAGTAAATCAATAATAGAACGAGCCGTAAATGATTTAAAATTTGCGATTTCTTTAGAGGATGTTTGAAAAGTGGTATTCCGTAATTTTCATCACATTGCTACCCCCCTTTCCCCTTGTAAAGGGGGGAAACAATAAAAATCCAGTTCCCTCCCCTTTACAAGGGGAGGGTTAGGGTGGGGTAAAAAATATTTGATACATCAACCATAACTTTTCAAACACCCTCTTAGATAAGTTGGCAGCAGCAGCGATAAGATGAAGATGGTTTTCCATAATCACATAACCATACAATGTCAACCGCTGCTGGCATTGGAGAAAATTGAGGGAATCTATAATAATTTGGGCAATTTCTATGTTGCCAAATAATGGCATCCAATTTACCAATGTGCAGGTAAGAAAGTGGGGTTGTGTTCCTAATACATGATAGCGGCTGCGTCCCATTGTATTTTTTTGATTTGTAGTGGTGTTGGGGTTAAGGTGAGGCAGAGCCTCTGGGGGGCATTCCCAGCCGGAGTCTGGGAACAAGAGGTTAAGGTGAGGCAGAGCCTCTGGGGGGCATTCCCAGCCGGAGTCTGGAAGGGTTACACTTGACGATTTACTAAAGTCGCACTGGCTTGGTCAACAGGCATAAGTATAACTTCGTTAATATTAACGTGACTCGCTCTAGTCGCACAGAAAAAGATCACATCAGCCACATCATCAGGAGTTAGGGGTTTAACGCCCTCATACACCTTTTTAGCCCGTTCTGTATCACCATGAAAACGCACTTCACTAAATTCTGTTTCTACCATTCCAGGGTCAACAGAAGTCACCCGCACAGGAGTTCCTAATAAGTCTTGTTTTAAGCCTTCAGAAATGGCTTTAACGGCTGCTTTTGTCCCACAATAGACATTACCACCGGGATAGGTTTGATGTCCCGCTATAGAACCGATATTAATAACATGACCATGATTCCGTTCTACCATTCCTGGTACAACATAACGGGTAAGGTAAAGTAAACCTTTGATATTAGTATCTATCATTTCTTCCCAGTCTTGAAAGTCGCCTTCATGTAATTTACTTAAACCGCGACTTAAACCAGCATTGTTAATCAGAAGATCAATATTTTTCCAAGATGAGGGTAAGTTAGCAATAGCCGATTCTACCGCCAAGCGCTCGCACACATCAAGTTGTAATAAATGGATTTTGTCAGATGCAATATCTAAAGAATCAGCTAATTGTTGTAACCGTTCCCAACGCCGTGCAGCTAAAATCAGTTTTGCACCAGCATGAGCAAAAATCTTGGCACAAGCAGCACCAATACCGCTACTTGCACCAGTAATAAAAACAATTTGATTTTGCATGAATTTGTCAGTTGTCAATTGTCAGTTGTTAGTAGGGGCGAAGCATTTGGAAGATAAATTATCGGTCATTGCCAAAAATACTTCTCCAAATGCTTCGCCCGTACAGTTGTTAGTTGTTTTTCTTTGCCACTGACCAATGACCAATCACCAATCACCAATGACTACTTCTTAACCACCTGTAACCGTTGAGTAATAATAGTCATATCTTCACCTCTGCGAATTACTGCGGAAATCCATTGAGGTCCGGGAGTAGAGGGTGCGCGTCCTATTTTGAACAGTCCACCAGAATTGAGAAATTCTAAATTTGCAATTGTGGGGTTGAGGAGTTTATTACCTTGAATGGGTTCTTCTATGGCTGTTCCCAGCAGAAAATCCTCACCTAATGGTTCTTTGACAATGGCATCAAAACTATATTTTTCCCCAACTTTTACCTGTTGTGGTAATTTAATTTCTACTTGGGGTGGTTTACTTCCAGAGGTTAGTTGAGTCCGTTCTGATAAAATATCTTGATGAACGATTTTTGCACCTGTGACTTTTTGACGCGATTTAATGGTAGAGTTAAGGGTTAAATTATTATTACCAGATGCAGGTAAACCGCTAATGGTGGTGACAGTATCCGCAATAATTGTATTGCCTTCCGATTTCCAGGATTCTAGCTTGGTCGTGTAACGCAATTTAGGATATCGTTTCCAAAGTCCTGTTAAGGCTTGTTCCATTGCTTTGCGGTTTAAGCCGTCACCATGAGTAAATGTAGGGCTATAAAATTTCATTACACCATTGACATTACCTTGATTAGCAGCATTATCAATTTGTGTTAATAGATTCGTGAGTGTAGCGGGTGCATTTCCGGTTTGACCAGCTTGAGCCAATTGCCAAGTGCTGGATAAACCAATTGCCAGTAAACTGGAAATTAGGGAAATACTCACAGTTAATGTTTTATTACGTTTCATTAATAAAGGGATAATTTTAGTCATAAGGAAGATTTTACTGATTTGATGATACAAGATCAGGAATTTGTTTTATCTTAATGAAATTAGGCGATAAATGGTATAGGCGGGAATGGTAAATCCATCAATTAGATTACTTATAGCAGCTAGTGGGACAGGTGGACACTTGTTTCCGGCGATCGCATTGGCTGAAAAACTGCCAGAATACAATATTGAATGGCTGGGTGTGCCAAATCGGCTAGAAACTCAGTTAGTTCCCCAGACATATCCTTTAAATACGGTCGCTGTTGAAGGTTTTCAGCAAGGTTTGAGTCTTGGTTCTATCCGCACCTTGTGGAAATTGATCAGCTCGATTCTCAAAGTCAGACGTATTCTTAAACAAGGAAAGTTCCAAGGAGTTTTCACCACAGGGGGTTATATTGCCGGTCCTGCGGTAATTGCAGCGCGTTCTTTGGGTTTACCTGTGGTTTTTCATGAATCCAATGCTTTACCCGGCAAAGTTACCCGCTTTTTTGGTCCTTGGTGTAATGTGGTAGCGATAGGATTTGATGTAACTACTCAATATTTACCTCGGACAAAAACTATCTGTGTGGGTACTCCTGTTCGTTCTCAATTCTTAGATGAAACTGTTAATAACACTTTAGATTTACCTATTCCTAATGGTGTTCCTCTAATTGTGGTGTTTGGTGGTAGTCAGGGGGCTGTAGCCGTAAATAAATTAGTCCGACAGTCTGCGGACGCTTTGTTTCAAGCTGGGGCTTATATAGTGCATTTGACGGGTGATAATGATCCTGATATTAACAGTCTTCAACATCCTCAATATATAGCCTTGGCTTTTTATAATAATATGGCGGCTTTGTTGCGAAGAGCTAATTTAGCTATTAGTCGTTCTGGTGCGGGTAGCTTGACAGAATTGGCAGTTTGTGGTACTCCAGCAATTTTGATTCCCTATCCCTTTGCAGCGGAAGATCATCAGTCTTATAATGCAGAGGTGTTTACTAAAGCTGGTGCGGCTTTATCCTTTAAACAGTCGGATTTGACTCCAGGAATATTTACGACTCAGGTTTTGAATTTGTTGCAATCTCCGACAGAATTAGGGAGAATGGCAGAGAAAGCTGCATCGATCGCTGTTCCTGATAGTGCAGATAAATTGGCAACTTTGGTGAGAGAAGTGATCGAAAATTAATTCCCATTAACTCCAAATAAGTAGGTGAACACAATAAAACCAAACTGTGTAAAGAAATGTAAAATTGCTGAAAACTTCTTTACTCTTGCCTCTTGCCTCTTGCCTCTTGCCTTGCTATGACGACAATTTTCAACGCCAACCTACTTAGTCATTCCTAAATTGTGAGCATTTGGCGATATAGCGCGGTAGGATGGATAATATCTCTCAGACTTGCAACAATAATTTACAAGTATTACAAAGATAAGTAACACTCTAAAAGATTTACCAGCCGCCATTACGGTGGGTTAATGGCTATATTTACATTGAACAAGGAAAATTGTGAACTTTTGTAGCGATAGCTTGACTTTTTGCCATTAAAGAGGGACACAAAAGGCGTTTTTTAACAGTAAGAAGTAGCCTATTGTAAGACACTGACACCTGTTGTCATCAGTTTCTGATATTCGCAATGTGACTAATTTGCTGAAATGGAAAATAATCACAACAGTTTAACGAAGCTAAATAAGGAGAATCGGGGTTTGGGAATGGAAAGGTGGAAACAAGACTTCAAAAATGACCTGATTGCTGGTTTGCTGGTGGTAATTCCCCTCGCAACCACCATCTGGTTAACAATTACCATAGCCACATGGGTAATTAACTTTCTCACCCAAGTTCCTAAACAACTCAATCCCTTTGATGGCTTAAATCCGATTCTAGTAAATATACTTAATTTACTAGTAGGATTAGCCGTGCCATTATTAAGTATTTTGGCTATTGGCTTAATGGCTAGAAACATTGCTGGACGATGGTTATTGGATTTCGGTGAGCGGCTATTGCAAGCCATTCCTTTAGCTGGACAGGTATATAAAACCCTCAAGCAACTATTAGAAACTCTGTTAAAAGATTCTAATGGTAAATTCCGCCGGGTAGTCTTAGTAGAATACCCTCGTCCGGGCATTTGGGCGATCGCCTTTGTCACTGGAGCAATGAGCAATGAAATCCAAAGTCAAATATCTCGTCCTGTAATTAGCCTGTTTATTCCCACTACACCCAATCCGACCACAGGATGGTATGCGATAGTACCAGAAGAGGATGTACTTAATCTCTCTATATCTGTTGAAGATGCTTTTAAAATCGTTGTATCTGGTGGTATAGTGTCCCCCAATATCCAGTCTTCTCACCTCCCTGCACTGTCAGCAATATCATCTTTGGAAATAAAACAGCAGGAAATTCCAGAAATAGAAACTAAACTCGATACCAACCTAGCAAAGTGAGCAAAAAATAGATAAGCTAATTGTTCATCTGCGCTAGAACTCACATATTTTTCATCATCCCAACTCTATGCAGCATCGTAAACCCCAACAAATAGCCCGCGAATTGGCACTATTAGCCTTGAGCCAATTACCAATCAACCCTAAAAAACTAGAAAGCCTATCAGACGAGCAATTAGTTTCTAAGCTAGTTTTAGGAGCAGTTCGGACTCTCACAGTAGAAGTACAGGACACATTGAACAATGCCGCAGGAGAACTACAACGGAGTAATGATCGTCTCTTAACCAGCGAAACGAGAGCTGCGGATTTGAATACAGCTAGAACCATGCTGAAAGAGGCAATTTCCTATACCCAAATAGCTATCAATCAATTAGGTACATCTGTTGATTTTCCAGAATTAATTCAGTCGGCCAATCAAAATAAAGAAGTTCGTAATTACGCTAAAGCGATTATTATTACTGTCAGCGAGAACCATCAAGCTATCGAAGAATCTATTTCTAATGCTTTAGTAGATTGGCAAGTTACCCGTCTAGCTCAAATTGATAGAGATATCCTCCAAATAGCCACCGCAGAAATAAAATTCATGCAAGTTCCCGACAGCATTGCTATTAACGAAGCTGTAGAATTAGCTAAACGCTACAGTGGAGAAGATGGCCACCGTTTTATTAATGGTGTTCTCCGTCGAGTTAGTGAACAAAAACAAACTGTTTAAATTGGTCATTGGTCATTGGTCATTGGTCATTGGTAAGACTTTTATTCCTTCTTTCTTTCTTTCTTTCTTTCTTTCTTAACTCCTGACTCCTGACTCGGTGACTCCTGACTCGGTGACTCCTATCCTAATTAAATTTTTATCTAAAATAAACTACAATGGCTTTTAATTGGTTTCGTCGTCCAAATAATGAATCTGCTGATACTCCTGAAAACCAATCTCAGGAAGAAACACCCGCAGTAGAAGCAACTGAACCAGAAACAACCGCACCAGATACGGCGGATTTGTTGGCTTTTGCTAAAGCTGCTTATAAAAATATTCAAGAAAAACAACAACTAGAAACAGAATTATCTGTAGCGGTTGAAGAAGATACTATCAGTGAAGAAATAGTAGAAACTCAAGTAGGGGAAATAACTGCACCGATAGAAATAGATGCAACTATCGCAGAAATTACTGAAGATGTTGTTAATGAACTACAACCAGAACCAGAATTAGCTAATTTATCTTTTTTAGAACGGGCTGCGGCCGAAAGACAAGCTAAACAAGAGAAATTAATTGCTAGTGCCATAGAAACCGAAATTCCCGAAATACAGATAAGTCCGACAGCACCAGAAATAGAGATTCCAGAACTGGTATTTGATGATGGGTTTAAGTGGTCAGCAAAGGTTTTAGCCGCCCAAGGGAGAAAAGCTGAAGATATTTCCCTGGAAGAAATTACTTGGTTGAAAAAACTCCGTCAAGGTTTAGATAAAACTCGGCGGAATATTCTTAACCAACTAAAATCAATTGTTGGTCAAGGGCCTCTTAATCAAGAGGCTGTCAATGAAATTGAATCATTACTTCTACAGGCAGATGTGGGGGTAGAGGCAACTGATTATATTATTAGTGCGTTACAAAAGAAATTACTCGCAGAAGTTACTCCCCCAGAACAAGCGATCGCTTATCTCAAAGAAATTCTCCGAGATATCCTAGATGCACCCTTGCAAAATCAAGACAAACCTAGTTTTGCACCGGCAAAAGACACCCTGACCATTTGGTTAATTACCGGAGTTAACGGGGCGGGAAAAACTACCACCATCGGTAAAATTTCTCACCTAGCACAGAAATCCGGTTATAAGTGCTTAATTGGTGCGGCGGATACCTTTCGGGCTGCGGCTGTGGAACAGGTCAAAGTTTGGGGTGAGAGAAGCGGTGTTGAAGTTATCGCTAATCCTGGGAAAAACACAGATCCGGCAGCCGTGGTGTTTGATGCGATCGCTGCTGCTCAATCTAGAGAAACCGAACTACTATTAATAGATACCGCTGGGAGACTGCAAAATAAGAAAAATCTCATGGACGAACTCAGCAAAATCCGCAAAATCATTGATAAAAAAGCCCCCAATGCCCGTGTAGAATCGCTGTTAGTTCTTGATTCTACTTTAGGACAAAATGGATTGCGACAAGCTGAAGTATTTTCCCAAGCAGCCCAACTCAGCGGCGTTGTTTTAACCAAATTAGACGGAACAGCCAAAGGAGGTGTCGCCCTCGCCGTTGTCCAGCAATTAGGCTTACCCATTCGTTTTATTGGGGCTGGTGAAGGAATTGAAGATTTGCGTCCATTCTCTAGTCATGAATTTGTAGAAGCATTGTTAAGCGATTAATATCGTCGCCGAAAAATAATTGTCCTCAGACTAGTAGTCTGCCAATCCAAAAATGACGGGTAAAGGCAAGTAGGGGAGTGGGGAGAGTAGGGGAGGGAAAAACAGAAGTTTTTTCCTATCATTATCCGTCAAAATAAATTTGACGAACTACTAGAAGTCTGGGGCTAGACAAACAAATTCCAAATTCTGCGCGGAATCTATAAAACCCGTCTTTATATCTCAAGCTATAATCAAAAGTGAAATTATCTTTAGAGAATGAGAAATGACGCTAAATAACTTATTAGAAATTCAAGGAATTATTCACCGCGATTCCGAAATTATGGGTGGAGTTCCTGTTTTTGTGGGAACTCGTGTTCCTTTACAAACATTTTTTGACTATCTCGAAGGGGAGAATGGATTAGCTGAGTTTATTAGTGATTTTCCCTATCTGGAGACTCAAACTATGAAAGTCTTGGAAAATACAGCTAAATTGATCATCGCTCAAGAACGCTGTGCTTGATGATTATATTACTAGATGAAAATCTTTTGAGTAAAAAACTCAAACAACCTTTTTTAAGGAAAGGCGACATAGTTTACAATGTTAATGATATGGGATGGCGTGGGTTGAAAGATCGAGAAATTCTTGATTTAGCTGAAAGATATCCTTTTGATGCCTTTATTACAGCCGATAAAAATCTTCCCTATCAACAAAATTTAACTAATATAATTTTGAGAATTATTGTTTTAGATTCTCGCAGCACTCGTCCTGATCATTTACTACCTTTAATGGAAAAAATTAGTGAAATTATCTCATCTTTATCAGTAGGATCTTCTGTATTGCTCAATGATATGGGTGAGATTGAATCTATTGGTTAATAGTTTATATTAAGATGAATCTGCACAAAATAAGCCTTAAAGAATAATTGAACGCAGATAAACGCAGATAAACGCAGATAAACGCAGGATATTAATGTCCTTTGATCAGCTAAATCCCCAGCAATGTAAAACTTATATTTAATCCCACGCTTTAATTCAAATGCTAGTATAAAAGTATACTGGATTTAGAGCATTAAGCAAAAATAAGCGAAATTTTTCCATAAAAGAAATCTATCTAAGGAAACATTTCGAGAATTTATGGTATATAGGTTAAATGTTTGTAGTCCATAATTGAACAAGTTTTGATTAAAAGCATGATGACAACTATGTTTTAACCAAAATTCCAGCAACACAAAAACCATGAATTAACTCACTGAAAATCTATCTGGTTTTTTAGTTTGATGATTCTTAATATATATTCTCTCAGGAATAGAGGTAATTTTGCTAATCGCAAACTTTTATTTCTCAAGATATATGAAGGGTTGATTCAGTTGTGAAAGAATTAGGGGCTGTTAATTAATCATAAAAATTACCGATTCCCAAAGATTTATTTTTGACAAATTAGAAAATTTATCATCATGGAAAATTAACCATCAAAAATGTCCTCAGCATTAACCAAGACTTAAAAAATTACCTTCAACATTTCTTCTACTCTTGCTAAAATCACGAATCTCGTTGAATATGATTTCACAATTTATCAAGAAAGAGTATTTATAAAGAATCACACATTTGCTATTCTCAACTGCAATATTAACCTGTGTCACAATTTCCCCCCCATCCTACTGATAGTAATAGCAGCACCACCACAGATGTCACTCCTGTGGTGGCACTCAAAGAACTTGTGTCCAGGCTGCATCGAGAACAAAATAAAATTCAAGACTTGCTGAGTTCCTTAGGATTTGCCCTCAGAAGCTTTAATAATTTAAATCAGTTTTTGGAACTGATTCCCCTCATGGCTACCAGAGTGACAGATGCGGAAGGTAGCGCACTTTTTCTTTATAAACCCAATGGACAAATTAGATTAGAACAACTACATTGGCAAGATACTCAGCAACGAAAAAATATTAGAAAAGCCCTAGAAACTGCCAGTAGTCAAATTACTCTTTTAACTAATTCTGGTCCTGCTGCCATTTCCACAGGCATTCTAGATGACCAAATGCACGCCGTTTTAGGTCCAGATGTCCAAATCTTTGGGACAGCTATTTTAGTTAAGCATACAGAACGGGGTTGGCTGTATGTTTTGAGTCGTGATCCAGAATATAGTTGGACAGAAACTAGACAAAAATTAGTGCGGTTAGTGGCAGACCAAACCGCAGTTGCGATTGACAATGATGAATTATCTGTAGAATTAAGAAAAAAAGCACGTTTAGATCAAGAATTAGAAATTGGTGCAGAAATTCAACGCCGACTTTTACCGCGTCAATGTCCAAATATTCCTGGTTTGTCTCTAGCAGCTCGTTGTAAACCGGCTAATCATGTTGGTGGTGACTACTATGATTTTATTCCCACTAATCAAAACCAGTTAAAGCCGAAACCACAAGCATCTCCAGAAAATGCCAGTTGGGGTTTGGTAATTGGGGATGTGATGGGTAAAGGTGTTCCCGCAGGTTTGATTATGACGATGTTGCGGGGAATGCTACGAGGTGAAGTATTGCATGGTAATTCCCCAGCGGGAATTTTGCAAAATTTGAATCGGGTTATGTATGCGGATTTGGAAAATTCCCACCGCTTTGTAACGATGTTTTATTCAGAATATGACCCGCAAACGCGAATTTTATCTTATAGTAATGCCGCCCATAATCCGCCTTTATGGTGGCACGCAGCGACAAAAACTGTGAGCCGTTTGGATACGTTCGGGATGTTAATTGGTTTAGATGCCAATAGCGAATATGAAAATGCTCAGGTTCAGTTAGAATCTGGGGACACAGTTATTTATTATACTGATGGTTTAACTGATGCGGCGGCGGCTGGTGGCGATCGCTTTGATGAAGATAATTTTGTTATATCCTTCAGAACGGCTTGTAAGTATTGTAATAGTCCCCAGGAAATTGTGGAATATCTATTTGATCAAGTTGAGCAATTTATCGGTGCTGATAGGCAAAATACCGATGATATGACGTTGGTGGTTTTGCAGATTGTGTGATTGTTATGGTAAAAATTCTATGTCCAGAATTTGATTCACAGTGTCAGGTAAATCCGCTGGGAGAGCGATCGCTACCAATACTTACGCAAAGACTACATAACACAAGATCCCCGACTTATTTAAGAAGCCGGGGATCTGACTTTTGCAATCTCCACAAATCAAATATAACTTCTATTCTTCAGGGATTGAATTTACTCCTGCTTTTACCATTTTTCCGCCCAATAGATAATTTCTGAAGATGCAACATCAATTGCGACTCCATGACTATTACCATGATTCCATTTTGCACCAGGTTGGCTTTTATCTTCGGCTTTTAATACCAATATTTCATAACTGCTAGGAAAGGTTTCTGTTTCTGAATCGCTAGTATAAAAGAATGTTGTCGGTACGCCGTTGGGTTGGTTACTATGAGTATTTGTATTCCCACCCTGGTATTGATGCTGAGAGATTTTTTTGTACTGTGTCAGGAGGTTTTTAATCTTTGCTTGTGGTTCTTTGATCCGAAGTTGTAAAGAACTACTTCCGGGAGTTAATCCTGAAGCATAAGCCATTTGTAAAACTTGAGAATCACTAGGAATTTGTCCGGGAAAATGTTGAATTTGTTGAATATCAGCCCATTGGTGGTTACGGATTTCTTGATATTGTGATGTATCAGTAATTAACTGTAATTGTTTGGTTTTACTAGCAACTTTACTCATCCAGAAACTGCCAATAACTAGACCAAAACTACCCAGGGACAGTAAAATTATTGGAGCGAGTTTAACTAAAATAGATCGCTTCATTCCGTTGGTTGCATCTAGCTTGTAGATTAATATCCCAACCTTTAAAACAGTAGTCCTGATAGTTTTGAATCTAGCTTGAGTTAGATTGACAGAAAAATTTTGATTTGGTTAAATTGATGACAAATTCACAAAGAACCAAGAATCATTCCCGCTAACATTAAAAAACCAATCCAGACATTTTGGCGAAACATTTCTCCATAAGCAGAATGAGGGATTTCAGGCTGTTGTAAGCGGATAATTTGCCAAATCCAGCCGATACTAGCCAAAATTAAACTGATCCAAAATGCTGTATTTAAATTAACTAATAAACCGACTCCAGCTAAGAGAATAACCGTACCAATCAAGAAAACAGCGATCGCTGTAGGGGCATATTTACCAAAGAATAAAGCGCTAGAATTAATGCCAATGCGTTGATCATCTTGGCGATCGCTCATGGCATAAATGGTATCAAATCCTAATGTCCATAGTACCGTCGCGCCCCAAAGCAACCAAGTCGGTGCTGTAATATTTGCTGTAACAGCACTCCAACTAATTAAAACCGCAAAACCCCAAGCAATCGAAAGCACCAATTGGGGAACAGGAAATACCCGTTTCGCACCGGGATAAAGGACAATTACCGGAACTGCGGCCACAGACAACCAGAAGCTTAAAGGGTTAAGATAGAAAGCGACAACTGCGGCACAGACGAGGGAGACTATTCCCACCACAATCCCAACTTGAACGGAAAGGGCGCGAGATGCAAGCGGGCGATCGCGTGTTCTCTCAACTTGGGGATCAATATCTCTATCCCATAAATCATTAACTACGCATCCAGCCGCACTGGTGGCGATACTACCGAGAATAATCACTCCCACCAGGGGGATAGGTGGTTTACCCGCAGCGGCTAAAAATACCGCCCACAATGCGGGTATCATCAGAATTAACCTCCCTTCTGGTTTATTCCACCTTAACAGCCGGATAATTACAAGCCATAATGGTTCTGGGTTGATTTTTGGTGTTTCTAACATATTTGCTGATTTAACATATCTTTACATTTATAGAATATCGTTATTTGCTATTTGTCCTCCAGTCCCTATTCATCTATTCAGAGAATAACAAAATGGTAAATTTAATCTCGGCTAACTGGGAAAATAAACCTAGTGAATCAGTTCAAGAAAATCAGATGATTGCAGCTATTGATATTGGTACAAATTCTTTACACATGGTGGTGGTAAAAATTGAAGCAACTTTACCATCTTTTACCATTATTGCCAGAGAAAAGGAAACGGTGAGATTAGGCGATCGCAATTTAATTACTGGCGAATTAAAACCGGAAGTGATGATGAAAGCGATCGCCTGTTTAGGAAGATTTAAAACTCTTGCTGACAGCTTAGGGACAAATAGTATTGTTGCTGTGGCGACAAGTGCAGTCCGGGAATCTCCCAACGGTCAAGAATTTCTTCAACAAGTCGAAACCGAAGTCGGTTTAAGCGTTGACTTGATTTCCGGACCTGAAGAAGCCCGTCGCATCTACTTAGGTGTATTGTCGGGGATGGAATTTAACAACAAACCACACATTATAATTGACATTGGTGGTGGTTCAACAGAATTGATTTTAGGAGACAGTGAAGAACCTCGCAGCCTCACCAGTACAAAAATCGGTGCAGTGCGCTTAACTGGGGAATTAATCGCCTCAGATCCCATCAGCGAAACCGAATTTAAATACCTCCAAGCTTACGCTAGAGGAATGCTAGAACGTTCTGTGGAAGAAGTGCAAGGAAAACTCAAAATTGGCGATTCTCCTCAGTTAATCGGCACATCTGGGACAATAGAAACCATCGCTACCATCCATGCGCGGGAAAAATTAGGTCTTGTTCCTTCCACCCTCAATGGGTATCAATTCAGTCTCCAAGACTTGCGAACCTGGGTAAATCGCCTCCGCAAAATGACCAATGTGGAACGGGCTACCGTTCCTGGGATGCCAGAAAAAAGGTCAGAAGTGATACTTTCAGGGGCAGTAATTTTACAGGAAGCAATGACCTTGCTAGGAGTACAATCCGTAACAGTCTGTGAGCGATCTCTTAGGGAAGGTGTAATTGTAGACTGGATGCTAACTCATGGCTTCATTGACAACAGACTGCGGTTTCAAAGTTCCATTCGGGAACGCAGTGTATTAAAAACTGCCAAAAAATATCAAACTAACTTAGAACATAGCGAGCGTGTTACCGCTTTTGCACTTAATATATTTGACCAAACCAAAGGACAATTACATTATTGGAATGCAGATCAACGTCAATTACTATGGGCTGCTGCCATTTTACACAATTGTGGTCACTATGTCAGTCATTCATCACACCACAAACATTCATACTACTTAATTAGAAATGGTGAATTACTGGGTTATAACGAAACCGAAATCGAAATTATTGCCAATATAGCCCGTTATCACCGCAAATCTCCACCCAAGAAAAAACATGAAAGCTATCGGAATCTATTGCACAAAGAACATCGGACAATGGTTAATCAACTCAGTGCAATTTTAAGGTTAGCTGTTGCTTTAGACAGAAGACAAATAGGGGCTATTTCTCATGTTCAATGTGAATATATTCCCAACTTCAAAGAATTTAAGATGTTGATATTTCCATCATTAATTGATGATGAATGTGCCTTAGAAATGTGGAGTTTAGATTACAAAAAAGGAGTTTTTGAAGAAGAATTTGGTTTAAGATTCATAGCAACATTAATGAATAGATAATTTTGTACCTCATTAGACCAGGAAAAGTTACAAAAAAAGGGAACAGGGAACAGATAAGAAACACTCATTTGCACCAGTTTAGAGCTTCTGTCAAAAAAAAGATGTTTTTAAAAGATGGGTAAGCACCAAAAAAACAGCACTTCGACACCGCTCAGTGACCGTGTAATTATTTCAATCTCATGTTTTTAAACATGAGTTTTTCCTGTTAGAAAGTTGCCCGTTACCTGTTCCCTCTGAAATTACAATCGCATTATTTAACCTTTAAACCAATGGAAGGAGTAACAGCATTTTCTACAGCGATCGCTTCCCCATCAATTATAATTATCCCTGAATCATCTTCCGTTTTTAAAGCTACTAAGGTTGCATCATCAAGGCTATTACCTTGTACCAAAGCCGAAAAAATCGCCCCTTCATCTCCCAGTGAATCAACAGTATTAATTTGGCTATCAACCCAATGACCTATTTCTTCTAAAATAACGCTGGTGATACTTGCGATATTTTCTTGATGATTTGCAATAAACTCTTGCGATAGATAAATTGTATTCGTAGTAGCCGCAAAAGCTCCATTTACCCCATTTAATTCCGCTGAAGAAAGAATGGTAATTGCTGGGATGTGGGGATGCGATCGCTGTTTTGGGGGATGATGGGATGGGATGCGATCGCGCAGCGCTCCGCAGGAATCGCTATTTGTCACTGTTTTAGATAAAATATAATTAAGGTGACCAAGTAAAGACAAAAATAAGAACATGATGACAGGAACAACTTTTGCAGAAATATTAGAAGCTGCTGATCAATTGCCACCTGAAGATCAGGAAAATTTAATTCAGATTTTACAAAAACGACTACGCGATCACCGAAGAACTAGTCTAGTGAAAGATGTTCAGGAAGCACAAAAAGAGTTTTCAGAAGGCAAATGTAGGACGGCAACTCCTGCACAACTCATGGAGGAGCTTCTTTCGTGAATTTTGTTTTATTACGTTCAAGTGCATTTATTCGAGCAGCACGCAAAATATTAAAAAAACAACCAGAAATTACTGAAAATTTTCAAAGTATTTTGGAGTTATTATCTACAGATCCATTTCATCCACGCCTAAAAACTCATAAATTAAAAGGAGACTTACAAGATTCTTGGGCTTGTAGTGCAGGATATGATTTGAGAATTATTTTTACATTTGTTGAACATGAAGAATCACAAGCAATCCTTTTAGAATCGGTTGGTACTCATGATGAAGTTTACTAAATGTGATAAGTAGGTGAACACAATAAAACCAAACTGTGTAAAGAAACGTAAAATCGCTGAAAACTTCTTTACTCTTGCCTCTTGCCTCAAGCCTAGTGCTATAACGACAATTTTCAACGCCAACCTACTTAATTGAATCATAGCGATAGCGAAGCACGACCTAGTACCGTAAGTCAAAAGTCGAAAGTCAAAAGTCAAAAGTCAAAAATAATATGACGTAAGCTTTTTAGTGATTGAGAATGGTTGTTTTATTTACGCCGCAGTGTACTAGTAATCGCTGTTTGGGGGGATGATGGGAAGGCGATAGGGATGTGGGAAAATGAGATTTACAGCAATTCTCGCTCTAATGAAATACAATGGAGGGCGCAGTCCCTGCGCCCCTACGGTTTTGGCGATGAAAAACTGGGATAAGGCAAGGGACGGGGTGCATAGCTGTACTACTATTTTCTGTACTCCCCCAACGCCTGGATGCGCTCGAATCAAATCCTAAGCAAAGACAAACTGTTTACTGTCCCCAACATTGATAAAACTGCTGAAACAGCAAAGACATGATATCGAGTATACAAAAGTCTGGCATCTATCAAAAGTTAGATATTTAAAATTTTTCCTCAAGAATCTTACCTGAGTAGGTGTGTAGTTAAACGTCGTAGACATTGCTGTTTGGGAGATTTGGGGGTGCGATTGCGAAGCTGACTGAAGATATCGCTGATGGGGATGCGATCGCTTTGATGCTGTTAGGAATGGTAATGGAAATAAATTCAGCTATAATACAATTAACAAGCGAGCAAAGAGTAAGAAAATATATATGATTACTGTAGAATTTCAAACCACTATTGAAAATGGGATGATAAAAATTCCCGAACAGTACCAACAACAGTTAAAACAACCCAATATAGTTAAAGTCACTCTTCAACAAGAAACCTCTGAACAATCTGGAAATTACCTCCAATATTTATTGGAGCATCCTTTAAATATAGAACAATTAAATCCAATGAAACGAGAAGAAATTTACGAAACCGAATAAAAAGATGACGACTTTTTTAGATTCAAATATCTGGATATATGCACTTAATCAGAGCCAGGATATCCGAAAACATCAAATTGCTAACCATCTAGCTATACAAACAGGACTTTATTTAAGTACCCAGGTAATCAATGAAGTTTGTGTAAACCTAATCAAAAAAGGAAAATTTCCTGAAAATCAAATTCAAAATCTTATTCAAGGTTTTTATCAAATTCATCATATCGTTGAACTCGATTTGAATATATTGTTGAAAGCATCCGCATTAAGAACAAAATATTTATTCTCATTTTGGGATAGTTTAATTATCGCCAGCGCACTATCAGTTAATGTCAATCAACTCTATTCAGAGGATATGCAACACGGTTTTACGGTGGAAGGATTACAAATTATTAATCCTTTTCTCTAAGCGATAGCGAAGCACGACCTAGTACCGCAAGGCGGAAGTCAAAAGTCAAAAGTCAAAAGTCAAAAATAATATGGCGTAAGCTTTTTAGTGATTGAGAATGGTTGTTTTATTTACGCCGTGCTGTACTAGTAATCGCTGTTTGGGGGGATGATGGGAAGGCGATAGGGATTGGGAAAATGAGATTTATGTTATGTTACAGCAATTCTCGCTTTAATCAAATACAATGGAGGGCGCAGGCCCTGCGCCCCTACGGTTTTGTGATAAAAACTGTACCTCGTAACACTAAAAATCAGGGGCTTAACGCATTGCGCTAAACCCCAACAGGAGAATTATATTCTAAGCAAGGATAAACTGTTTAGGATCTGTCAAACTCAAACTACTGGCTTGAATCCCAGTCAGAGTCGCTAAAGTTTGATTATTGAAGACAATCGCGGTATCTGCACCAACTTGATTTAACTTGAGTGTGGATGTGGTAATACCTAAACTGACAGCACCTTGAATACCGATGACATCAGTACCAAGTTGGAAGTCAAGCACGGTATTAGCAGCTTTGGGTAATTCAGCATTGACAATCCAGAATTGGTCAGCACCGGCACCACCGGAAATTAAGTTACCACCACCAAGACTAACTCTGAAGATATCTTTACCATCACCACCCAAAGCGCGGTCATTGCTACCTAAATAGAAGGTATCATCACCCACACCACCGGATATGCGGTTGCCACCTTGACCATCTCTCGCATCAAAGGTGTCATTACCATCACTACCGAAAGCGCGATCGCCCTTATTCACAAAGATAGTATCATCACCGCTACCCGAATCAACGATATTGTTACCAGCAAAGGGAGAAATTGCCCCCAAGACAGTATCAACTGTGTCATTACCTGCACCAGTGAAGATGGTGTCGTTGATGCCATCAGTGCCACCACTGACAAACAAATCATCTTTACCAGTTGTTCCGGCAATATATTGGGTAGCTTCTGCTATAGACGCAGATATACCTAAACGGGAATCAAGGGCGAGGGGTTTGTCTAATTCCAATACCACCATCTCATTGTTGTCAATCGCGGGAGGACGACCGATAGAGAAGGGATAGTTGTTATCGTTTGCTACCAAAATGGTTTTGCTATCAATTACCAACACATCTTCAATGGTTTGGAAAGGCATATCGTAGGTAGTTTTGCCGTCACCATTGAGATCATTGGTGTCTTGGATATTGAGAAGGTTGGCTACTTCTTCTTTGGAGACAAAGCCATTAGCATCAATTTTGCTAAAATCAACTTTGAATATCTTCTTGAAAAGGGCGGTACTACCTTGGCCATTATCCCGTTCAATAACTAGGAACTCGTTGTTATTGATGGGAGTGAAATCACCGATCGCATTGCTGGTACTGGCTAATTGATAGCGTCCTACCAAACCTTGGTAGCTTTCGCTGGCTACATCGAATTTATAAATCCGTACAGAACCAGCAGGATCGCCGACAACAGTTCCTTCCAGCATCGGGTAGATGGTTTGACGATCAGGGCTAAATGCCATGCCTTCAAAGCCTTGGGAGCGGTTTAAATTGGCTGTTACGAGGTCGCCGTAGTAGGGTTGATTAGGAGCAAAGTATTCTGGGGAATTATTGAAGTAAGGGGTATTTAAATTCCCGTTGGGATTAGCGTAGCCTGTACCAGCTAGGTAATTATTTACTAGAACTTGTCGCCCGGTTTTGGGGAAGTCGGTAAAGAAACCATCTACACCCAAATCAATGAACTTACGGAACTCTGCACCGGGGTCGTTTTTGTAAGTATCGGGAAGGAAGAACTCGTCATTTCTTAAAGTGTAGAGATGGACGATTAAACCAGCTTTGTGGGCATCTTGGATTAGGGTTGTGGGTGTGCCTAAAACGCGATCGCCATCACTGATTTGACCATCACCATTGAGATCATCAGCAGTACCATCCTTATTGGCATCTACCGTCAACTGAGGAATAATCCGCTGTTTATTCGGTCCAATTCCTTTGGCGTAGGTAGCAATTTCTGTTAAACCTGCTGGTGTAGAAATATCGGTATAGGTGCGGGTATCACCACTGACTACAAAATCATAAGGACGACCTGAACCGCCAAACAATTGCACTAGAGGAATATCAATCCCTGCGGTGGGCATGATGGTATTTTTCAGTGCCTTGAGGTTAGTAACTTCAAAGGATTGAATGAAGACGCGAGATGGGTCGGTAAAGTTCTCAGCTTTGAGGGTGTCTGCTAAGATTTGGCTAGTATTGATACCTTGCTGTTGAAAGAAAGTGGGATGTTTGGTTTCAGGATAGATACCGATTTTGCGTCCTGTTTCTAGTTCGACTTGTTTCACCAAATCAATGACTTCTTTCAAGGTTGGTACTTTCAATCCGTCTTGATCAAAGGTAGTACCACGCAAAGCAGGAATCCGTTCAATCGCATTTAGTTCCTTGACTTCTGCCAGGGTAAAGTCTTCAGCAAACCAACCGGCGACATTACGACCATCTAAATTTTTGATTTTCAGGCGATCGCTAAATTTATCACGTAAGTAAACATCCGTGCTTGTATCGGTAGTATTGATAACTGGCTTGCCATTGGTATCTCGTTGAATTGTGCCGTCAGTATTGAGAACACCGACTGCTAACATGGGTTCGTGACGGGCAATTAAGACACCATCTTTTGTTACCACTAAATCCGGTTCAACGAAATCTGCACCTTGAGCGATCGCTAATTTGTAGGCTTCTATTGTATGTTCTGGACGTTCACCACTTGCACCCCGGTGGCCGATGACGATGGGGGCTTTACCTGTGAGGGTATCAAATTTAGGAGTAGAGAGAACAGTGGGATTTTGGGGCGATCGGACTTGATTCGCCGTAATTTGATCCCGAACTAAGTCTCCTGTCCCTGGGAAGTCAGTAAAGTAACCATCTACACCCAAACTAATGAATTGACGGTACTCCAACTCAGGATTGTTATTGTAATTTGATGCTAGAGAACGGCTTTCATTGCGGAAGGTGTAAGGATGGACAAGCAAACCCTCTTTGTGGGCATCACTAACCAAGCTGGTGGGTGCTAGGGTAACTTTATCCGCATCGTTAATCACACCATCGTTATTGAGATCGTCAGGTTTACCATCATTATTGTTATCAACTGTTTTCACCGAAACAATCTGCCGTTTCCAAGGTCCAATACCATCAGCGTAGGCAGCAATTTCTTTCAAACCAGTAGGAGTTAATAAATCTCCATAGGTGCGGGTGTCTCCCTTAACAGTGAAATCGTAGGGACGAGCGTAAACATCTTGATACAACAGTGTGCCATCGTTGGCGACATCGTAGGCATCAAGCAATTGTACCAAAGGAAGATTCACACCAGCCGCCGGCATGATGGTGTTGTTTAAATCCTTGAGATTGCTGACTTCAAAGGACTGAATGAAAACCCGTTTGGGATCAGTAAATCCTTTGACTTTGAGGGTGTCAATCAGTTTTTCTTCCAGAGACAAACCCAAATTGTCGTGATAGGTGGGGTGTTTGGTTTCAGGATAAATACCGATTTTCTTACCAGTTTGTACCTCAACCTCTTTCACCAAATCAATAATTTCGCCCAGGGTAGGAACTTGGAGAAGACCGTTGTATAACTGATCTCGGAAACCTTGAGGCATTACAGCCCGCAGAGTTTTAATTTCTGCCAAGGTAAAGTCGGAAGCAAAGAAGCCTTCTTCAGTGACACCATCTACCAACACCGTCTTTTTCCGACTAGCAAATTCGGGACGACTAGCTACATCGGTGGTATTAATCAGGTTAGGTTCATGACGGGCAATTAATATCCCATCTTTAGTGGATACCAAATCTGGTTCAATGAAGTCTGCACCGCGTAAAATCGCCAAGCGGTAGGCTTCAATCGTATGTTCTGGTAGTTCACCACTAGCACCACGATGGCCAATGACAATGGGGGCTTGACCGTTGAGGGTATTTAGTTTAACAAGGTTAGGAGTGGCGAAGGGTGCATCTAATAAAACACCATTGCTATTGAAATGTAGTAGGTAAGTTCCAAATTCATCACCGACCCAAATATCGCCTTTAGCATCAATCACAAAGGACTCTACATCAAAGTCAGCCCCGGTCAGTTCCCGTTTGGCTGTGTTTTTATTGACAATATCAAAGGGGATTAATTTATTGGGGTCAGAGAGTTGAATGAAGTTTTGAACCGCTACAGAACCATTAGCGTTTTCTGTACCCGCAAAATTGGGGTCAACTTGGTAAAGTCGCAGGAGGAAATCAGCACTGTTATTTTTTGCGCCAAAACCGTTATCTGCTAAGAACCAAAAGACAGAACCAGCACCATTGGGGGCAAATTGGACACCACTAAAACCTTGCACTGGTTGACCAGGAAAGGGGGTAGTCCGTCCATTGGTAGGATTAGTTACGGCTGCACCCGCAGACGGGCCAGCGGCGAAGGTATCAGCAGGTAAAGAAGCAAAACCTTTGAGTGTCACCATATTAGAAGCAATATTTAGGGTAGTTGAACTTTGATCATCTTCTTGGGCGTTGTTATTACCAGCACCAGAATCAAAGTCAGGTTGATTTTGGGCGGTAATTTCGGCTTTATTGGTCAATGCCCCACTTTGAGTCACTTTAGCTGTGAGTTTCAGGGTGCGGGTAACATTACCAGCAATTTCTCCCACTTCCCACACACCGGTTTGACTGTTGTAAGTTCCTTGTTCCGGTGTTGCAGAGATGAAGGTAAATGGTTGTGGTAAGAAATCTGTGACTTGAATGCCGTTAGCCAGTAGAGAACCTTTATTGGAGAGGGTTAAGGTAAATGTCACCTGGTCTCCGATAACTGCGTTCGTGACATTTGCAGTTTGACTTAACTCTAAATCCACAAAATTATTAGCTGTAACTTCAAACTGACTAACAATTTTCGGCTGACGACTAGATATAGCTGCGGGATTTCCTTCTACTTCCTGACGGGTATAAGGGTCAATGCCGTAGGTGGTTACAGTCAATTTTTGGGTGGCTTGGTTAATGTTAAACTCTGTCCAGCCGTATGTATGAGTAGCAACATAGTCACCTTGCAATAACTTGGCATCAATCAAGCCATTCGCTACAGTCAGATTGTTATTCAAGCCAATGGGGTCATAACCTAAAGCATTGATGCCACCATTAATGACTTGTTTGATGAAATCGTCTCTATCATTAACTGTGCTGTCAACGTCATTAGCTACAGGTAGGGAATTGTAAAATGCCTTCTGTTCAGGAGTGAGGAAGAAATTACCCACTGTTGGCCCAAAAGGAGCATCATAAGCTACAGAACCAGTAATAATTTCAAAGGCACTGGTGGGGATTTGTGCCTGTCCTGGTGCTAATTGGTAGGTGAGGTTGTTGACTAATGTGCCGTGGAAGTCTGCGGTGACAAAGACAACGTTACTAATTTTGCTGTCGTTGATGAATTTGAGAATTTCTGTTCTTTCAGCAGCATAGCCTTCATATCTATCGGCAGCGAACTGCTTGCAGCAGCGCTTCGCTATCGCTACTCCCAAATTCTGAATAGGCTCTGGCAATATGATAAACTTCCAGGTGATGCCATCCTTCTGTGCTTGGATTAAGTCGCGTTTGAGGTCATCCAACTGGACTTTTCCTAACATTGTCCGATTCGGATTAAAGGAATCAGTCAGGAATTTTGTTACCTGGGTGGCATCACCAATATTAGCGACATCTGTTAAGCCTGGGTCACGGAAGGAACGGGCATCAAGAACGAAAGTGGCGGCATCACTACCAAAGGTGTTGTAACGGTAAAGTTTGCGTTCTCCGGCTGTGCGAGTATCCCCTGTTGCCCCATAGAATTGGTCACTAATGGGGTTATATTCTTGGAAGGCTTGGAAACCGTTTTCGTAAAGTGGGGAATCGTTAACTAAGCCAGAAGTTGCACCAAATAGAGTTTTATCTGCGGTGGAGGCGGTGGCTAAGTCTTTTCCACCTTGGAAGTCATTGACTACTTCATGGTCATCAACAGTTGCCAAGATGGAAGTAGCAGCCCGTAAATCACCCAGGGTATTTTCACCGTATTTTTGGCTGTAAACTTCTGCTTGTTTGGCACGATATTCATCTACAGTGATAACTTGCTTTTTCTCTGTCCCATCAGGGTTTCTGACGGCAGGTGACGCAACGTCAGCGTAGATGGTATCACCCAATTCCACAAAGAATTTCAGGTTTGCATCATCAGCATTGCTAACGGCTGGATAAGGGGCAAGTTCGCCACGCCAATCTCCAGAAACACCGAATTTCAAGCCTGTTTTGTTACCAATTGCGGCGGCTGTGCTAAATTTACCAATGCTGGTTGCCCCGGTGGTATCTGTAACTCGATAGAAGTATTTGGTATTGGGAGTTAGTCCACTAACTGCCACCTTCACAGGTAGGTTAATGTCAGTGACATTAGCCGTTTGTGTCCCCGCAATGGTACTGAAGTTAGAGTTGGTGGAATACTCAAATTTAACTGCACCGGGGAAGATACTCCGCGCCCACAAAACTGTAGAGGTTTGGGTGGTGTCTCCACTGGCAATCCCATTCACAGGTAAAGGTGCGGCATCACTCGCTACTTTTTGAAGACTGGACGCACTTGCACTCCAGTTACCATCAATGGGTGTAATGGTAATGTTGCGTTCTAGGAATTTACCACCTTCTGATTCTATGTCACCTGTAATTGTGGGTGAACCTAAGAGAATGCTGGTTACACCATTTTGGTTTTTAGCAACATTGAAGTTGAGGCTGGTGGTTTCGTCGAATTTGGTTAATGCTACACCTGTTAAGGTTTTAAGACTGGCATTATCAGGGTTGTAGGCGGGAACGTTGATGTTTAAACCGACACCCTTGGGTAATAAATCTGGGTTAGTACCTTGGGTGGTGAGAAGTTTGTTAATGGTATCTACAACCATTCTAGCAGCAACATCATAAGCCTTTTCGGTGCTGGACTTGTTGCCCTGTTGGAACTCTGCTAAATTGATACCAGCACTCACAGCGATCGCCGGAATCCCACTTTGTAAGGCCGTAACCGCCGCACTCAGTGTCCCGGAGGAAATAGCATCAAAACCAACGTTTTCCCCTTCATTAATCCCAGAAATTACTAAGTCGGGTTTGGCTAAGTTCTCTTGACTGGGCAAAATATAATCTAAACCTGCCCAAGTGGCAACAACTGGTGTACCGTCAACGTACCATTTATTTTTCGCCCCATCAAATTCGACAACTTCCATATTTTGGAAGATTTTATCGGTATTAATGGAAGTTCCTTTACCGCTTTGTTGGGTTTTGGGTGCAACTAGGATGACGTTATGACCGGCTGCAACTAAGGCATTATAGATAACGTCTATGCCCTTAGCTTGGTAGCCATCATCATTTACCAACAAAATATTTAAGGATTTGCTGGCAGTGGCAATGGGATTAACTAAATTGGGTACAGTTAAAGACAGACGTGGTGCTAATGCTTGACGCTGACTTGCGGTTGTTCCCCAATCACCATCAAAGGCTGTGACGGTAATTTTATCAGCTAAAAACTGTTCTCCCTCAGATGTGGGTTTGGGAGTTGCACCGGCAGGAAGAGAATTTTGACTGTAAAGGATGCTTTGACCTGTACCAAAATTCGCTGGTAATTGACCAAATTTAAAGTCAAAACTACCTGCTAAATCAAACTCTGTGAAAGCAATACCTGTGATTGGGTTATCAGCAGGAATATTGACATTTAAACCAATACCGTCGGGTAATAATTGGGGTTGATTGCCTTGTTTTGCCTGTAATTGGGCAATTAAATCAACGACGTAATTAGCACCCACTTGATAAGCTTTATCGGTGCTGGGATAACCAGCGGCACGTTCTGATAAAATTATGCCAGCACTAACGGCAATGGACGGTACACCTTGATGTACAGCAGAAACCGCAGCGCTGAGTGTACCAGAAATAATTCCTTCTAAACCCAGGTTTTCCCCTTCATTAATTCCAGAAATGACTAAATCTGGTCGTTGTTTAACAACAAAATCCAATCCTGTCCAAGTGGCAATAACTGGTTTACCATCTACATACCATTTATTTGGTGCGTAGTTGACTACCTCAATGGGTTGGAAAACTTTATCGGTATCAATGGCTGTACCTTGGCCACTTTGTTGGGTTTTTGGTGCAACTAGGGTGACTTTATGACCAGCAGCCACTAGTTTGTCGTAAAGAACATTAATTCCTTTGGCTTGATAACCATCATCATTTACCAACAAGATATTTAAAGATGGTTTGGGTTGAGGAGTTGTCAAGTTATAGGGTAGTTCTAAAATCCCTAGTTTTTCGGTCGGGGTATTACCAGAAACGTTAAAGTCGTTGTCGTTAATTAATGCCAGGGTATTGGGTGAAACTAATGCTAAACCTTCTAATTTTTCCACACCTGTATAACCAAGTTGGGCAGCATTGGCAATTAAACTTTTGCTAACTGGGGTAATTTTAGCAGTGGTTAATTCGGCTGGTGTGAGTTGTTCAATGGTTTTACCAGCAGGTAAGGTGAAATTAGCAGAATTATTGATATTAGTTGCCCCAGCTAAATTAATTTGATAAATCAATTTGTTGGAGGCATTTGTTCCTAAATCATCCCTTTCGACAACGGCAAATTTACCATTACCCAAGGAAACTGCATCACCGATTTTATCAGTTTTAGCGTTACCAGCAGCAGTGATATTGTCAAGTAAATAGAGATATTCACCAGTGACTTGTTTGGAAATAATGTCAAATTCCAAAATTCTCAAATTACGGGAATTTCTGGATGTTGTATCATTGGCATTATCTGGGTTATCAATGGGACTTTGAATAAAGGCGTAAAGTTTACTACCTTCTAAAGCTACGGCTTCAAAACCGCGATTGTTGCGACGTTGACCATAAACTGCGGGTAATACCTCTGTGCCAAAAGTTCCTGCTGCTGCGTCTGGTTCGAGGGCTGTGGCTGTCCCTTGGGGAATATAACGGTTAAGTAATTTACCATTCACATCGAAGTTATAAATGGCGGGACGGTATTCATCTACCAGCCAATAATCGCCATTTGGGGCAATAACTATCCCCTCTAAATCAGCCCCCAATGCCTTGTTAGCTATGACTTGACCATCCAAATTAACCGCAACTTCATCGGTGTATGCTGTACCATTTGCCCCTGCTTGCAGGTTGGGAAGTCCAGTTAATGGGGTTGTGCCATTTTTATCAAATAGTCCTGTTCTCTTGGTGATGGTAATTGCACCCGTTTGTTTGTTGAGTTCAAAACTGACTATTTCTGGTTGAAAATCGGGTAAATAGAAGGGACGATTAGCACCGGTGGGGTCGCCATTTGGTCCCCTGTCGGTGTGAGTGACAAATTGGAGATTACCATTTACCGCAATACCTTGGAAATACAACCCGGAGAAACCACCTAAGAAGATATCTTGACCTTTGCTAGTTGTTCCTAATTTGGGAAGATTGGTAAATTCGTAATTAGTTAGTCGTGGTTGGGGGACGGGGTTACGAGGGTTGTAACTGGTTGTATCTATTTTCAGGACTTGGGGTAAGGTAGCAACAATATTTTCCCAAGGTACTAACTTAAAGTTGCTGCTGATGTTCTCACCACTAACAATGGTGGCGGGGTCATTTGCACCGTCTTGGGTGATAAATACACCATAAGGGAAATTGGGACCCAAGGGCAGATTAATAACATCCGCACCGTCGGATTCTTGAACGCTGTCAATTCCTCCATTGTTCCCAACTCCAAATCTGCCTAAAAAGTCGTTGTTGCCTTCACGGGTATATGCTGCAAAGGTGTTATCGCCTTGACTGGATGCTAACAGGTAGCCTGTACCGTTTTTACCGTAATAAATGGTTAAGCCTTCAACATCATTGGTGAGATTTTTTCCTCCCTCAGCTTTGACTTTCTCAATTAATTTACCTGTTGAACCACCATTGGGTTCAGCGTCGAATTTCCAAATCCCCACATCTTCTTGACCAATGTACAGAAATCCTGTTTCTTGGTCTGCTACCATGCCTTCTGTTTGGGCGGAAGCACCTGCTGTTGTTGATGAAGGAATGGTGAAGCTACGAACTACCTCATAACCAATTTTACCGTTGCCTTTGTCTACTAATTTTAATTGAGCGACATCTCCAGTTTGACGACGGCTGGTGAAGACGTAATAATCGTTGGTAATTTGGCTGCGGTAGAGTCCTAAGCCATAGGAACTCTTACTAGATGCAGAATAACTGGGTGCAAAAGGTACACTTTGGAAAATTGTGGCGGCGCTACTATCGGTAATATTTTCTAGGAAATTGCCATTAGTGCTGTTAGGATTGATCTTGAAGATTGCTAACTTGTCATTATTTCTATCGCTCGCCACAGCAATATCAACTTTTTGACCACCCAAGGTAAATCCATATTGCAAGTCAACGTTGTTATAACGAATATCTGGATTACTAGGATTAATGGTTTGCAACAGGTTTCCAGCTAAATCATAAATCCGCAAACCGCCATTTTTGACGCTAGTTACAACTAGACTCTTGCTAGAATCTGTAGCATTAACATAAATTGCTGGATCATCCGCATCGGCTCTTTGACTAAATGGTAAACTACCATCATCTAAAAGCGCGGGACGGGTTTCAACTATAGGGGTGACAGTGGGAACTACATCTGCACTCAAGGTGATAATTTGCGTAAATTGGGTAGCGCCAAAGTTGTTATCACTCACCAAAACAATGGATTGGGTACCATCTGCCAATTTGGGACCAAATGCCAGACCTTCAATATTATCTGTACCTGTGGGATGATTGCCGTCACTATTGGGCAAATTCAGGGTATCAAGATTTAATAACAACCGTTTTTGAGCAGGTTGAATTGCGGCTAGTTGGTCAGCAGTGAGGCTACTCAAGGAATCAACTGTATTAATGTCTGTTGCCCCTTGGAGGGTGATTTCATAGATTTTGATCGTGTTTCCTTGTCCGACGGCAAAGGAGCGTTCTAGTGCCAATAAAGTCCCACGATTATCAATTGCTAATAAATCTACCAAACCGTTATCAGCAGAACCATTGCTAGGGTTAGGAGTTTTAGCAATAGGGTCAGTAATATACAGATATTCTTTCTCTGGTTGTCCTGTCACCAAATTGTATTGAATAATCCGAGAACGGCTGCTGGTGGTAGTTGTAGAAATTGCACCATCTTGAAACAGGGCGCTTTCTGTAGCTGTGAATAGGGTTTTCTGGTCAGGTGTAATGCTTAAACTTTCAAATGCTAAGTTGTTACGCACTCCTGAAGTTTGGGTATCACCTGTATCAACAACATTATTGTTGTTAGTATCTTGAACTACAGGATTAAATTTCTTGGGTACTGCTAAAGAACGAATTTCCTGTCCTGTAGTCAGATTAAACTCTTTAATGAACGGATTGGTGACGCGACTTGCACCTAAATCTGGTCTCACTTCCCCTTCTGAGGAGATAAAAACTGTCCCATTGCTGGTTAAAGCAATACCTTCTGGATCTAAGCTATTAGCTGCAAAAGGATTACCATTAATATCCTTGAGTTGGACAACATTGGTAAAAGTTACCGTATTAGTAACAGGGTCGAGAGTGAAGGTATAAAAACGGGCATTTTGTGAGCGATCGTCAGAAATGGCATAATAGCGATTATTTACCGCATCGTAAGTTACACCGGACAATCCACCCAACGCAACTTGTTGACCATTTACTGTTCCGGCTGCACCAGAGGGAATAAAACCAGTATTGAAGATAGTTTGTCCCTTGAATCCTGCACTAACATCAGTTTTTCCAGGTTCTGTCTCACCAACTTGCACATCTGCATATATTAACCGATGGTCAGAACTAGGGAAACCACCGGGAAGACTAGAGTTAAAAGTTCCTACTAATGGGAAATTTGCATCAGTATTGCTAGGCCAATATACTTCTGATTTACTAATTTGTAAGTCAGAGGAAGGAAGTACATAGTCTGTTCTCAGATTTCCCGGTGCAGTATCAGCGAAGTCGGCAGTGTCGAAAGCAGGATTACCTTTATGATTGTTATTTGCCTGACCTTGTAAAGTTGCCTGTTGAGGAGCGCCTAAACTGGTGGGAATAACATTTGTATTAATACTGGGATTTAGTAACAGTTGACGAATAGCATTGTTATAACTATCACCATCTAAGGGATCAGCATTTTGATCACCCATGATGACAAAGCTTGAACCTGCGGCAAGATTACCTTTTTTACCCCCATCATCATAGATATAATCACCTTTGCCTGGGGTAATATAATCTGCCCAAAAGCGGATTTCATCACTATTGCGTTTACCGTTGCGGTCTTCAGTTCCATCAAAGGTGGGTGGTGTGGGGTGACTGACAAGAACATGAACTGTTTCCCCATTTACTGTAATTGGTACATCCCAATGACTTTTAGAAGATAACCGCAAAACGTTGATTTCTTCAGGTGAATAAAAACCGTTTAAGTTCTCATTTATTGAAGTTGCGGAATTATCTACAGTTGGGTCATTTGTTAATAAGTTTCCTGGCATATCCTTCCACAAGAAATTCTGGAAGGTGCGGACGTTAGCTGTATCAATAGGATATTTAGAAAGCAACAACATTCCAAACTGACCAGGGAAGTTCCCAAAGCCAAAAGCATCGTCACCGTATCCGGTTGTGCCTGGAGTTGTGACTGTTGTACCATTATTATTTAAGTCAAAACCAGAAGCAATTCCAGTATTACTAGGAGAAATATAAAAGTAGGAATAGTTAACTGGTGTTGCACCGTTTTGACTGATTTGCAGATAATTTTGTCTAAAAAGATTTACTGCTGCGGGGGAATAGTCAAATTCATTAATTAGTAATACATCTGGGTTGTTGCGTTGAATAATTTCGGCAACTGTTTTTGCTTGAGCGTTGTTAGGGGTAGATAAATCAGTTACCAACTGACCGGCAGTGTTGCGGTTTAGGGACGCATTAAACTGGGAAAAGCGGACTGTAGTAAGTACCATATTTTTTATACAGATTTAGCTTACACAAAGATAATCTGGTGACAGGAAATTGCAGATGACGTAATTGAAAATATCAATCGAAAGTTAAGATACTATTATCTGTAGTTCAGATTTATTTAAGTGATGATTAAGCTTAGAGCAAAATTCAGGAGTTAGGAGTCAGGAGTAAAACTGGATTGCTGTCCAACTTTAAATTTAGGTCTTTGTATAGGATTTTGGTAAAAAAGGACTTTCTCAATTGCTGGGGGTCTATTCTCATTATTATTGAGAATTTTATCAATAATCAAACGAGTTTTTGTGATTTCAGCTAGGGGGCTTGACAGTGTTTCGAGTTTTGGGTATGCTAATGGTATGAATGGGAAAGTGTGCGCCCATATAGGATATGACCGCTACCCATTTACCTGCGCCAGTAAAGATGCTGTCGTTGATGCCATCAGTGCCACCACTGACAAACAAATCATCTTTACAAAATGTGAAAAATAAAAACCCCCCTCTACAAGTGAACAGAGGTAGGGGTATCGCACAGTTTTTTTATGTTAGGGAACACCAAAAAATAAATTACCCAATTTTGTGGGATGGGCAGGATGCCCGTCTTTGATGATTAGCGGGCAAGACTTGTACTGAGCTTGTCGATAGCGCAGCGTGGCGTTAGCCATAGTATGCCCGCACTACAAGAAATTTTTGGGGATTTTATTTCTTGGAAGTCCCTTAATCTACTGATTGTGCAGTTTAGCTTAACCGACAGAAGCCCCACGTCTGACCCGATAGGGCAGCGGGGGATGAATGGCGCGTGAATTAACGACAGTTTTTCGACCAATGCGATAGCAAGGGAGAAAAACATGGAGGCAGTTCACAAATCTTGTGTTATAGTTTTTTATAGTAAATACTTTTCACTCTAATATGTTAAGAGTAGTCAAAGTCAGATTATATCCAGATGCCCAGCAACAGCAATCATTGGCACGAGCCTTTGGCAGTTGTCGTTGGCTATGGAATTATTTTTTGAATTTGATGAACGAAACGTACAAAGAGACAGGTAAAGGATTGTCTGGATACGAAGTTAAAAAGACAATCCCTCAACTAAAGAAAGAACATGAGTGGTTGTCGCTAACTTATTCTCAGTGCTTGCAACAAGTCTGCTTGAATCTGGGGGTTGCATTTAACAATTTCTTTGAAAAAAGAGCTAGATACCCCAAGTTTAAATCCAGACATGGTAAGCAGTCTATTCAGTATCCTCAAAATGTCAAGATTGCCGATAATCAATTAATCCTACCGAAAATAGGGAAAGTATCAGCAATTATTCATCGAGAGATTGAAGGGAAGATTAAAACTGTAACTATCACCAAAAATTGCAGTGAGCAATATTTCGCTGCTATTTTACTTGAAGATAGTAAAGAGAAGCCAGAGTCAATTGTCGAAGGTAAAGCAATAGGCATTGATTTGGGATTAACTCATTTTGCGATTACCAGTGATGGCTCTAAGTTTGATAACCCTCGAATACTGAATAAACACGAGAAGAACTTAAAGATAAAACAACAGCAATTATCTAGAAAACAAAAAGGCTCTAATAACCGAAATAAAGCTAGAAAGAAAGTTGCTAGAGTCCATAGAAAGATAACTAATTGTCGAGAAGATTTTCTCCATAAACTATCTCGTAGGATAGTCAACGAAAGCCAAGTTATTGTGGTAGAAAATCTTCATGTTAAAGGCATGATGCAAAATCACTGCCTAGCCAAATCTATTCAACAAGTTGGCTGGGGAATGTTTTGTACCATGCTTAAATACAAAGCAGAAAACGAAGGGAAGATTTATCAAGAAGTTGATAGATTCTTTCCTTCGTCAAAAACTTGTCATGTATGCCTTAACCAAGTAAGTAGCTTACCACTTGATATCAGGTTTTGGACTTGTGAAAAGTGCCAAACCAAACATGATAGAGATGTCAATGCAGCGATAAACCTCAGAGATGAGGGACTACGAATACTTCGACTGCGCTCAGTACAAGTTTTGACCTCTGGAACGGGGGATAAAGCGATGAAGTGTGGTCTTGGGGGTTTCCCCCATGAACAACTTCATCAAGAAGCCTGTCGCCCAGAAGTAAGTCGCAGTAATAGAGGACGAAAGAAGTCTACTACTGTGCTTTCTGTTGGGCAGGAAGCCCACACTGTACCGTCAGGTCAGTGTGGGTAGTTCACTTATTCATTCTCATCAGGTTCTAAATCTTCTTCTGTCAATTCTTGATGAGGAACAGCCGCAATAATTGCATCTATGACTTTACCTACTGGTAGTATCTCAATCCCAATTTCAGGAAATTTTGTCCCTTTAGGAACTATGGCTCTTTTAAATCCTAGTTTCGCGGCTTCTTTTAAGCGTAGTTCCATTTGGGAAACCGACCGCACTTGTCCCCCTAACCCTACTTCCCCAATTAAGACTGTACCAGGATCAACGATTCGATCGCGGAAACTGGCAACTATCGCTACTGCAATTCCTAAGTCTACCGCTGGTTCTTCTACATTTAATCCCCCCGCAGAAGCAACGTAGGAATCTAATTTGGACATAGGTATCCCTACACGCTTTTCTAAGACGGCGAGAATCTGTACTAAGCGATTATAATCTATGCCTGTACCCGCCCGACGAGGAGATGGGTAACTGGTAGGACTGACTAAAGCCTGTAATTCCACAACTATTGGTCTTGTTCCTTCACAAGCCACCACAATAGCCGTACCCGGAGCCGGATCATCACGATTGCCTAAAAACAGTTCGGAAGGATTATCAACTTCCTTTAATCCTTGGGACACCATTTCAAATATACCAATTTCGTGTGTCGCTCCGAAACGGTTTTTTACAGTTCTTAATAGGCGATGGGAGGCAAAGCGATCGCCTTCAAAATATAATACGGTATCTACTAAATGTTCTAATACTTTGGGACCGGCGATCGCTCCTTCTTTGGTAACATGACCCACAATTAACATCGTAATATCTTCATGTTTTGCCACCTTCATCAAAGCTGCGGTACATTCCCTGACTTGAGCAACTGAACCCGGTGCTGATGTCAAAGCAGGAAAAAACACTGTTTGGATACTATCTATTACCGCTACATTTGGTTTTAGAGAATCTATTTCCCTCAGAATTTCTTCTAAATCCGTTTCTGGCAAAACATACAAATTTGCACCTATACTGTCAGGATCTATCGGTTTTTCCGGATCTTTGTTTTCAGGATCTTCCGTGACTACCGTAGGTGGTTTTGACATTCCCAAACGAGAAGCACGCAATTTTACCTGTTGTCCAGATTCTTCTCCAGTCACATAGAGAATTCGGTATTTTTGCGCCAATTGGTTAGAAACTTGCAGTAGTAAAGTTGATTTACCGATACCAGGATCACCACCAATTAGCACCATCGAACCGGGAACAATTCCACCACCTAAAACTCGATCTAATTCCCCATAACCGGACTCCCAACGAGCAATTTGGCGATCGCTAATTTGGTCAAAAGTCAGAGAAGATCTGGCTTTAGCTGGTTTATTATGAGACTTACTATGACCTCCAGCTTGCCAATTTCCCACTCCAGAGCGGCTAGGTATATCCCCGATAAAAGAACTAATATTTTGCTCAACTAAAGAATCGTAAGTGTCACAATTTGAACATTTTCCGAACCATTGAGAGAATTCCGCTGCACAACTACTACAGATATAAATGGTTTTTGGCTTTGCCATGCTTAAATTTTAGTTAATAATCTTAATTTTTCCTTAAATTTTGGAAAAAACGAACATCTAATAATAGTAATAGTTGGAAGCTCTTTCCAAATCAATTGAGAGCAATGATATCTTAATATTATGATATTTAAAATTAATCATCAAAAATTTTAGTTAAGGAGCATGACAAAACTTGGAAAGTCATAAAGAAAAAATCCTGGTAGTAGACGACGAAGCCAGCATTCGGCGGATTTTGGAAACACGCCTTTCCATGATTGGCTACGATGTAGTGACAGCAGGAGATGGTGAGGAAGCTTTAGAAATATTTCGCAAAGCTGAACCAGACCTAGTAGTTTTAGATGTAATGATGCCAAAACTCGATGGTTATGGCGTTTGTCAAGAATTACGCAAAGAATCCGATGTCCCCATTATTATGCTCACCGCTTTGGGAGATGTGGCAGATCGCATCACCGGCTTAGAATTGGGTGCGGATGATTATGTCGTTAAACCCTTTTCACCCAAAGAACTAGAAGCACGGATTCGTTCAGTCTTGCGACGGGTGGACAAAACAGGTGCAAATGGTATTCCTAGTTCTGGGGTGATTCATGTCAGCACCATCAAAATTGATACAAATAAGCGTCAAGTTTATAAGGGTGATGAGCGCATTCGCTTAACCGGTATGGAATTTAGCTTATTAGAATTGTTAGTCAGTCGTTCTGGTGAAGCTTTTTCCCGCTCAGAAATTTTGCAGGAAGTATGGGGATATACTCCTGAACGCCATGTAGATACTCGCGTTGTGGATGTACATATCTCTCGTTTACGGGCAAAATTAGAGGATGATCCCAGCAACCCTGAACTAATTCTCACCGCTAGAGGTACTGGTTATCTGTTCCAACGCATATTAGAACCAGGGGAAGAGTAAAGTATCGGTGATTGGTGATTGGTAATTGGTGATTGGGGAATATTATTTTCTTCTTCTTCTTCTTCTTCTTCCTCCTCCTGACTCGTGACTCCTGACTCCTGACTCCTCACTCCTCACTCCTATTCCTAATGACCAAATCAGATCCCAATCGAGTTTTACGGCGTTTACCCTTAGTTGTTGGGGGTTTAGGTGCTGTGCTTTTGTTAATGAATCGGTTGTTAACACCGCAACTGACAAATTCCCAAGCACGAGGAGATGTGCTGGGGGTAATTTTGAGTGCGGTGTTAATTTTAACTGGTTTAATTTGGCAACAGGTACAGCCGCGCACACCGGAGACAGTAGAATTAATTGGGGAAGAGGGATTTTTCTTAGATCCAGAATTACCAGAAGCCGCGAAAATAGAATTAGCCTGGGCAACGCGGTTATTATTAACTAATACAGTGACGCGATCGCTCATAGTTTATTATCAAGGTAAAGTTTTATTACGTCGCGGTATTCTGGCTGCTAAATCGGAAGTAGTACCAGGAATAATTTTAAAAAAAGTATTGGAAACACAAAAGCCAATTTATTTAGTTGCTTTGTATGTCTATCCTGGTAAAATCGAATTTGACTATTTACCAGAAAACACACAAGGTGTAATTTGTCAACCAATTGGTAAAGAAGGGGTTTTAATTTTAGCAGCAAATGCTCCCCGCAGTTACACTAAACAAGATGAAAACTGGATTGCGGGAATTGCTGATAAATTAGCTGTTACTCTTGGTCATTCTCGTTCCTAGACTCTGGCTAGGAATGCTAACTTTGAGGCTCTGCCTCCCGTTACTAGCGGCAGAGCCGCGTGATGAACATTCCCAGTCGGAGACTGGGAACGAGATTAACGAGATTATAAAAGTTATAAATTTTGAATTATGCAAATTATTTATTTACTCTTAGTGGCTGTAATGTTCGTAGGGATTATCGGTGCTGTAGTTCCAGCTATCCCTGGAAGCAGCTTAATTTTAATATCTATTATTATTTGGGGAATCGTCAGTAATTCCTTTGCAGCTATCAAAATTCCCCTGATTGTGACAATCATTGTTTTACTTCTGAGTACAGGAGTTGATTTCCTTGCTGGTTATATCGGAGCAAAACAAGCCGGTGCGAGTAAGTGGGGACAAATTGGCGCATTTGTGGGTTTATTACTGGGGTTTTTTGGATTATTACCAGCTTTACCTTTTGGTGGTCCATTATTAGGGATTTTATTTGGACCACTGTTAGGAGCAATTGTTGGTGAGTTTCTTTATCAACGTCAATTATGGCCTGCGGTAAAAGCTGGTATAGGAATCACTGTCGGTACAGTGGTGGGGAATTTGATTCAAGGTGTCTTAGCTATCAGCGCAGTTGTAGTATTTTTGTTGACAACTTGGCCGCAGGTATATGGTAGTTAACCTGGTTGACACTCTCCGGTCTAAAGACGCGGAGATTCTATAGAGAGTTTCAGTCTATATCCCTCAGTTATCCCAGTTTCAGGCAGGGTTCCTTAAATATTTGGGTTCTTGCCCTGATTTCGTTTGCCCTGGCGGGCGAAATCATATCTGACAAGCGTAACTTTCCGAGAGTCCCTCGGTAGCTTTTTATGTCTTTAGTGACAATTTAATTCTATCACGAATATGGATTAAAATTTGAAATAATTTCAAATTTTCAAATTAACGTCAATGCAGGATAAAGGAAAGCCTCTAGCCTTCATCCCTTGTCTAAAGCCCAAATGTGGCTGACTCAGGAAGCCACATTTTCAAGGGTTTTCGGCGTTCTTCCTTATAAAAACCGTCTATCCAAATACCGAATTAACTGTAGACTTAATTGAATTTCGAGCATCCTTTAAAGCCTGACTAAAAGGTTGCTTATTCTGCAAAAATACCCTCGCACAATTGCGTCCTGGCATACCGGAAATTGAGCCACCTGGATGTGTTCCTGCACCTGTTAAAAAGAGATTATCAATGGGGGTTTTATAATTAGCTAATTCGGGTAAAGGTCGGAAAAAGATCATTTGATCCATTGTCATATCAATATGATAATAATTCCCTTTGTATGCCCCTAATCTTTCTCCTAATTCTGCCGGACTTTCTACTCTTCTAGCGATAGTTGCTTTCTTCACATTGGGGGCGTAAGTTGCTAATTTGTCAATTACTCTATCTGCAACTTTGTTTTTCAATTCATCAGTCCAACCTGTCCCTTTTAAACCTGTACCTTTTGCATTAGCAATTTGATAAGGAGCAAAAAATTCAATCCATAAAGTATGTTTACCAGGTGGTGCTAAACTAGGGTCAAGGGCGCTAGGCATGACGAGATACATGGAGGGGTCAGAATCGGGAATTTCGCCAATTGTACATTTATTATGAGCCTGTTCTACATGATTCATGGAATCAGCAATTAAAATTGAACCAATGAGATATTCATCTTTATGATCATGATGAGAAAAATGCAAAGGTTCATCTAATGCTAAATCTATTTTCAGAATGGTTTCATTGTTATTGATAATCCGTCGTTCTAACCTTTCCCACAAATCAGGATCAACGGCATCAATATCACTTTTTTCTGTCATTTGTAAGAATAATCTTTGAGCATCAATATTAGAAATTACTCCCTGTTTTGCTCGATATTCTTTACCACCTGCTACCCTAACTCCTACCGCTTTACCATCATCAATTAAAATCTTTTCTACGTGCTGGTCTGTGAGAATTACCCCACCTTTACTCTTAACTAATTTCACCAAAGCTTGCACCAATGCACCTGTACCGCCGCGAGGTCTAGCCATTCCAGGATTATGACGCATAGCCATCATCATCACCCCAATTGCCAGATTTTTTTGAGAAGGTGGCGCACCTAATTCTGATGCTAATCTAGATAGGGGAGCTTTGAGAAATTCTTCATCAAACCATTCATTAAGAATATCTTCGGCGCTGTTTAACATTGTTCGCACAAAATCAAAACTTTTGGCGGGAGAACCAACTACAGAAAATAAATCTTTAACTTGTTGCAGATTGTAGTTACCGAAAATATCTATAATTGATTTGGGTGGGGCATTAAACATGGGAATCATGGCGTTAATTGCCCGTTGCCAATAATTTGTAAACTCGGCGTATTTTTTAGCATCTCTTTCATTATAACGAGCGATTTCTGCACAGGTCTTTTCTAAGGATTTATGAGCTAAAAAATATTTACCGTCGGGGTGAGGACAAAATACAACTGGGTCACAATCTAGATATTCTAAGCCATATTTTGTCAGTTCTAATTCTTCTACTACTGGACCCAAATGAATAAATTCATGGTCAATGGCACACAAGTTAAATTTAAAACCTGGTGCTTTGTCTGGGATACATTCTTCTGTTGTGGCTGCACCACCGGGAACAGGACGTTTTTCTAGTAGTAAGACGCTATAACCTGCTTTGAGTAAATAAGCCGCACAAACTAAACCGTTGTGTCCAGCACCGATGATGATAACGTCGTATTCTTGCATATCTCTTATGACATAGAAACCTGGCTTTTTTATATTATTAATATTTACGGCAAATTGCAAGTAAATTAGGTAAAATTTTAGTGGAGATTAGTTACAATAATATAGCAATCCTATTTGAGTTGTTGTCGGAGAACGAACCACAGAGGCACAGAGAGCGCAGAGGTAGAGAAGGAAGAGATATATGTCTACGGCAGGTTATACAAATACGTCTTATTTAGGATTACTATAGATCCCCAATTTATTCAATAAATCAGGGATCTTGTTTGAGAAATTATTGCTGTTAAACTGTGACTGTTTCTAAATTTACAGATTCTGGTTGACGAAGATTCTAAATTTCTAAATTTATGGGACCATTTGGACCTGTAACTAAACCCCGTCTTTGTGGTTTAATTTCATCGGTATTAACTAATTTCATTGACCATGTTTTCAGAACTTTAGCTAATATTAATTTCATTTCCATTTGGGCAAATGCTAAACCGATACAACGTCTTGCACCACCACCAAAAGGTAGAAATTCATAGGGAGAAAACTGTTTTTCTAAAAAGCGTTCTGGGTTGAATTTTTCAGGTTGAGGATAAATATCTTCCCGTTGATGAGTTAAATAAATTGAACCCATAATAATTGTACCTGCTTCAAGTTGATAACCACAAAGAGAAATAGGTGTTTTTACCTTTCTAGGAAAAGTGAGCATTGCTATGGGATAAATCCTTAATGTTTCATTACAGACAGCAGTTAAATATGGCAATTTAAAGATAGTATTAGAATCAGGATTTTCTCCTAAACTATCCAATTCGACTAATAGCTTTTCTCGAACTTCCGGGAGTTTATGAATCCAGTAAAAAGCCCAAGAAATAGTTGTGGCTGTAGTTTCATGACCTGCGACTAATAAAGTCATCAATTCATCTCTTAATTCTGCATCAGTCATAGGTTGACCGTTTTCATCTTGAGCAGACATAAGTAAATTAAGAATATCTGTGCGATTAGGATCAAAATTTTCTCTTCTTTCTTGAATTTCCTGATAAATGAGTTGATCAGCTTTTTCCTGTTTCTTCATTTGTCTTTTCCAAATTTCAGAAATTCCTATGATTTCTTTCAATTTGGGAAGATAGAGAAAAGCAACTCTCCAAGGACTGCTACCCTGTTCTAAAATTTCACAAAGTAAATGTTTAAGTTTTTCTGCTCGTTCTCCTTCATAAATGCCAAAAACAGCTTCCATCATTACCTGAAGAGTGATATCTTGGGTAATGTTCCTAATATTAAAAGATTGATTTTTTGGTTGTTGATTAAAAACTTTTGTGGTAATATTCTCAATTAATTCTGCATAAGTTCGCATTCTTTCCCCGTGAAAAGGAGGCATAATTAATTGACGTTGACGTTGATGTGCTTTACCACTAAGACTAATGACAGAATTTTTGCCCAGTAAATATTGAAAAATACTGTTTAAATCTCCTGGTGCTTCCAAGTCTTTTTGATCATTACTTAACACCTGCTGCATTGCTTCAGGAGAATGAACAAATAACATTGGTGGTAAATTACTTTGCAATTTTAAAGTGAATAAATCACCATAAGTCTTGGCACATTCTGTCAAATAACTCATGGGTCTGAATATCCAGTTTAAAACTTGAATAGTAGCTGATACTTTTGGTCCTGGTAGTAGTTGCATAACTTTCTCCTGTTTTGATTACACAATTAATTACAGAATAACTCAACTTCAACTATAAACCCTTGAGATTTGAATTTTCACAAGATTATAAAAAAAACTAGATGTGTAGGGGTTTAGCACTGCTAAACCCCTACGTATACTGATGTAATGACATGAAAGGAAAAACAAGTAATCATGTGAGATGAGTATTTAACCTACTTATGGTGATATTGCGAAAAAGCAATTAACTATTAGATCCTTAAAGATGTAAAATTTTGGTTATATTAAACCAGAAACTCAAGTTTTTCCGATTTTATTCAGGTACTCAACATGACAGTAATTACGACAAAGGCAGCTTCCGCAGTTCCAAATTTTTGTGAAGGGATACAATATTTTGGGGAAGCATTGCCAGATTTTGAAACTTATGGGGCAACACCAGCGATCGCATCTGGTAATATATCTATAACAGATGCCACAGATACAACAGCAGTATATCAAACCTTACTGGCGGCTGATGCCCTACGCTATCTAACCCTACAAATCACTGCTAGTAAGGCTTCTGGCCATCCCGGCGGTTTTGCCAGCCAAGCGGAAGCTTATGCAGCTTTGGTCATGCTGGGACATAAAAACATTATCACGGAAGTGGGACACCACGCCCCCGGTTTTTATAGCGCCATGTTCTTAGACCGTTCCTTAGAAGACATGGGCATTTCTACAGTACAACAATTGCGCGATCGCTTTCGAGAAAAGCATGGATTATTAGGACACCTTTCTGGCTACATTCCCGGTATTCTCGCACCGGCTGGACCCCTGGGACAAGGACAACATTTCGCCATGGCCGCAGCCCTGTTGCACCGTGACAAACTCTTCCCCTTCACTGTGGGAGACGGGGGACTGGGTGAACCCTATATCATGAGTTCAATGGCACATTTCAACACCGCTTACCCCACCGTTACCAACTTCTTACCCGTATTGGTGTGGAACGGTTACAGCCAAGAACACCACAGCATGGTATCCTTGAAAACCAACGCAGAGATGATCGCCTATTGGCAAGGTAACGGTTTTGCCGAAGTTGTATTAGTCAATGCCAAAGATTTTGACGACCAAAATCAAGCCGGTGAATACGTTGATAGTACCGCATTTTCTTTTGAGAAACGCCTAGAATTTACCAAAGCGGTATTAGTAGGTATGGATAAAGCTGCCCGTTCTGCACTTAGCGGTAAATTGACGGTATTTATTATCAAACAACTCAAAGGGGCAGGGGTTCACGCCTTGGGGGCAAAATCACACAACCTCTATCCTAAAGATACATTAGACGCGCCCCATATTGTCACCGCATTACAAAAACGGGCATTATCAGCCGCAGCATGGCAAATTGTGCGGACAAATGCGGAACGGGCTGGAGGTGGTCCGGCTGCGAAAACTGTGGTGACAGAATTTGAATTACCCTTAGCAGATTTAGGGGAATTACCATTAGAAGAATATAAGGTTAGGGCAGTTCCCCAAGTGGCGACAACGGCAATGGGAAGGTTAGTGGGAATAGTAGGAAATAAGGATAAAAATTTCCTCGTGACTAATGCTGACGGTAACGAAGCATCAGGAATTGCTAACATTAACCAAGCTTTAAAAATCAATCACCCCACCACTGATGATTTATATAATCAAGCCCCAGGAGGTCAAGTTTACGAACCTTTGAGCGAAGATGCTTGTGCCGGATTAGCGGCTGGTTTATCCTTGATGGGGGCGAGAACTTTGTGGTGTTCCTATGAATCTTTTGCCATCAATGGTTTACCAATTTGGCAAACAGTAACCCAAGCAATGGCAGAATTACGCCGTCAAACTCCCTCGACAATTACATTATTTACAGCCGGGGCATTAGAACAAGGACGCAACGGTTGGACTCACCAAAGACCAGAAATAGAAGCTTATTTTGCTTCTTTGATGAGAACAGGAAATGTCTTCCCTTTATTTCCCCCAGATGCTAATAGTATTCAAGTCTGTTATAACTGGGCTTTGCAAACAAAAAATAAGGGCATTGTCATTACTGCTAGTAAGTCTCCTTTGCCAATTCGTAGCACTTTTGCCCAAACTGAAAAAGGCTTAATTGATGGTGCGGTGTTATTACATGAAGTGGCTGGTGGGAAGACTGTTGTATTTGCTGTAATTGGCGATTTGACTTTAATTCCTGTGTTTGAAGCGGCGGCATTTTTAGAAACTGAAGGTATTGGTGTGAAGATTGTTTCTATTATCAATCCTCGTCGTTTATATCGTCCTCATGATACTGCTTGGGATACTTGTTCTGAACCTGATAACGGTTTTTTAAGTGATGCCGATTTTGAGCAATTGTTTGGTGGAGATGCCTTAATTGGTGTGACAGGTGGCGCTGCGGCGATGTTAGAACCAATCATGTTACGCAGTAATTCTAAGCGTGATTCTTTTGCCTGGAAGCGTGGGGAAACTACGGCAAGTGCGGGTGAGTTGATGGCTTTTAATGGTTTGACTGCGGAAGCGTTGACTAAGCGGGCTATTGAGTTGGTGCATTAAGGATTAAAAAATAAATTTTTAGACTGTAACGTAGATAGAATAAGGTATATTTTTAAAGGAAATTTTATCTTATTCTATTTGCGGTTTTTATGTTACAACAAGACAAACACATTCTATAATTTTAGAACTGTGAAAGAAGATTGATAACAGATGTATCTACCATTTTATGAGATACCTGCTTATGAACATATTTCATAATAGAATCAATAATTTCTTGTTGTAGAATTTCACATAATACTTGTTTATTACCTTGTTTGAGTTCTACTAGTAATTCTTGAGTTTTCAAAGAGATATATTTTAGAGTATCCTCATCTGGTAGAATTACAGGAGTTTTTAAAATATACCTAGCAGAATTATTTGCAGATGGGTTAATATCTTTTAAGCAAACCCAAAATACTGGCGAGTTACAATAAGCTAATAGAAAATATAAATCAACTGAAGATTTAGGAAAAATTCCTACTATAGATTGATCAAAAAGACTTTCCTCAATTAATGCAGCCGTAGGACGTTTAGATGTCACCATAGGAAAGCCAATTCCTGTTTTAAAATAGTAGGATGAGTTTTGAAATCTTGATTTTTTATTTGTTTTATAATGTTCAACTGCATCCTGACTCCAATCTACATACCATTGAGTTGGTTTTACAAAATTATAACCACCACCTTTAAGAACAGGAATAAAATGCTTTGATCCTTCTATTCCATTTAAAGGACTTTTTAATGTAGAAGGTTTAGTTTCAATACAAGTAGAATTAACGACTAAATAATCAGGAGAACCTTTGACTAAAGCAGATGCTTTCCGCAGAAAAACTCTATCATTTCCTGAGTAGAAACCTGTCACACAGTCAGCAATATCAGCCATTTTAGTTATATTATTTGACAAATTATTAAAAACTGATTCATTAGGCGATATAGGAATAGATAGAGATTCACTATCAAAAATATTTTTCTGAATGATATTATTACCATGAGATTTGATATTTGGAGATTCTGTAAAATCTCCTAAAGATTTAATATATCTTACGGAAAAAGAATGGTTCGATTTTGGTTTTTCAGCACGTATAGAAATAATACAAAGACCAGCATAACCAAATGAAATACCAGGAAATAGAGATGAACGAAAAACATCTACACTTTCAATAGTAAATTTTTCGAGAAGATAACGTCTAATAGTAATATGACTGTGAAGATATAAAAAAGTGTCAGGAATAATAAATACAAGTCGTCCTTTTTCAGCAAGCAATTTGAGACAACGTAGTAGAAAAATAGTATATGTCTCTTTAATATAAAATCCTGGATATTTTCTTTTTAATTCTGTACGACGCTCGTATTCTTGCCAACCTCCATAGGGAGGATTTCCCAAAATTTTTGTAAATTTATGACCAAAAGATTCGCATAGGTCTAAATCTGGACAAAAAATTGTATCACGTTCTCGTATTTCTACATTTTTAAATTTACTAAACTTTAATTTGAGACTTTTTGCGTGTTCAGGATGTAATTCATAAGCGACAGATGATATATCTTTATTAATACCAAGTGCTGCTGCTAAAAGATGTCCTTCTCCTGCACAAGGTTCAAGTAGTTTATCATTCGTTTCTAGTCTCAATAGTGAAACCATATATGAAGATAAAGATTGATCTGATGTAAAATAAGTTTGGTATTTATCTCTATATCTTGTTTCTATTACCATTGTAAATATCCCATTAAATTAAATTTCTCAAAATCACTTACTGTTGTACTTAATAAATCATTTTGCCAATCAATACTTGAATTTATCCAGGTTCGCATATCAAAATTTGTAAAATCACCAATTTTTTCATAAGCTTCATCACCACAATATGCATTCCAAACATGAGACTTTTTTAAAGTTCTAAAGTAATTGTTATTCAAATCTTCTTTAGCGCGAACGAGCAGAATATTACTATATTCATCTTCTAAATTACAATAAATAGTTGCTACCATAAGCAGTCGGTTGGTATTTCCTTTCTCATTTGAGCCAAATCCACTTTTAAAATCTATATTGAATCTTTTACCTCTAATAATAGCATGAAAATCTAACTCAAGACTTATTTCACCAGAATCTACTAGCACCCATACTTTTTCATAATAATTGATAAGTTCATATTTTTGTTCTTGAGAAATGAACAAAGTATCAATATATTCTTCAATATCTTTTTTTAGATTTTTTCTGACTTCAGAAAAAAGTGGTGGTACAAAAGAGGTTAATTCTGCTGCTTTTGGCGGGTACAAAAATGGTAATCTTACAAAATTTTCCCAAAGCTCACCAATTCGTCGAGAAAATGCCATATATTCATAAGGCCACACTTCATGACGTAAATCAAGCATTACTACATGAGCGCAATAAGTAGTGAAAAGAAGTGAGGAAAGTTTATCTTGATCATTCCAATTATTTTGATTTGCAGTTTCAATAATTGTATGTAAAAAATCATTCTTAGTTTTATTGATTGCTTTATTGATATGAGGAGTTATTTTTTGATAATTTTTATTACCGACTTCTCTTCTAATTTCAGAAAGTTTTTCATTTCCTAATTCTCTAAAATATTCCAACAAAGCAGATTTATTTTGGGTATTTTCTGGAGTTATTTGAAATGTCATAATTATTGTTCCGTTATTTAGCTTTGTAGTATACAGCGTATTATGATATAGGAAATAAAATAATAACAACGAAAATTTAATAATATTTAATAATTTCGGGAACCACCATTAATAACGTACTTATTACAACCCAAAAACCCTGTATCTGTTCACATCATCTCACCCAACCATCACCAACGATTAGTAGGGCGATCGCAGTCTGAAAACGTTACCCTGTATCTGTTTACCTTATCTCACTCAAGCATTACTAGGGATTAGTAGAGCGATCGCAGCCCGAAAACCTTACCCTGTATCTGTTTACATTATCTCACTCAACCATTACTAGGGATGTTTAGGGCGATAGCGAAGCGCTGCTGCAAGCAGTTCGCACCTGAAAACCTTACCCTGTATCTGTTTACATTATCTCACTCAACCATTACTAGGGATGTTTAGGGCGATCGCGTAAATATTCACCTCACCTGAGAATTATCGGTGCGTAGTTTATAATAAGATCATACCGAAAAATTTTATATAGGATTTAAGGTTATTCATAATGCTGCAAATTATCCAAGCAACCTGTACCAATGGTGAACTTATTTTGAATGAAAAACTAAGTTCCGAATTAGAAGGTAAAACCATACAAATCATGATTCTCGAACCCGGCGAATCTACACAACCAATAGATTTTCAAGAATCGAAAATACAGCAATTCTTAGCGCGAGTTAATAACTACTCCTTCCCACTTCCCCCAGACTACAAATTTAATCGAGAAGAAATTTATGATAGATAAAATTTTTCTCGATAGTAATCTCTGGATTTATCTCTATGCTAAAAATCCGCCAGAAAAATCCCAGAAAGTTGCAGAAATTATCAAAAATTATTCTTCATCGCTGTTAGTTAGCACTCAGGTTTTAGGAGAATTATTTCATGTTTTAACTAGAAAAAAATTCACATCAAAAACAGATGCAATTACAATCATATCAGATATAGTGAATACTTTTCCTGTTCAAGCAATTAACACAACAGAAGTTATATAAGCATTAGAAATCAATGCAAAATATAACTACTCTTATTGGGATAGTTTGATTATAGCTACAGCTTTATTAAGTGAATGTTCCATGATTTACTCAGAAGATATGCAACATAATCAATTAATAGAGAATAAAGTAAGAATTATCAATCCATTTGTTTGATTTCATATCTTTTTAATTACTGTAGGGTGGGTTATCAACAATATAAGCCACCATTAAAAACCCTGTATCTGTTCACATTATCTCACCCAACCATTACTAGGGATTACTAGAGCGATAGCGAAGCGCTGCTGCAAGCAGATCGTGTAAATATTCACCTCACCTGAGAATTATCACCTGAACTAAATCAAATCCTATTTTGTGCAGTTTAAAATGTAAAAAATAACTTAATACTCCCTTAACTATCAATCAATAGTAATCAGGGTAGAAATATTAAAATTTGACAACGGGAGTGATTTTGAATAAAGAGGATATCATCCAGGGTTAGCGCATCTCAAACGCTATTGACAGAAGAATTACAGTAGAGGAGAATAGTTTGCTATGGATGCTGCTAACACAGAAACCATGTATTGATCATTCATGGCAGCTCGTCGTGATTTTTGTCGAATACTGCGACGAAAAGTTGGTTCTCTGTCTAAGGCATTGAGGGCAATACGACGTAGTAAGGCAAAGTTTTGTGGACTGTGCATGGAACGAATTCGACATTCATCTTCATGGAAAGTGACATCCAATGTCCAATGAACAGAGTTTTCAATCCCCCAATGCTGTCGAATTGCACTACCAATTTTGTTAGCATCACTATCAAGACTAGTAATATAAAATTGAATTTCATGGGTAGTTTTATTCCAATGCTGAACCTTACGAACTACCATGACTACTGTTGTTAATCCTGCCCATTGGTTTTGTTCATAAAGTGCTGGTAATTGTGAAATTGGAACAGTATAAACTGTCCGATTTTCGATGCGGTGATGTCCTTTTTCCACCCGTTGACTAATACTAACATCAACACCCTTAAAGTTTAGAGATTGTGCTGTTTTAAACCAATTTTTCACTTGTTGATGTAGGGTGGGATGATTATCTTTTAGGCTTAAAATATAATCAGCATTTCCAGCTATGATTTGTTCGGCAATTGATTTTTGTGTACCCATTGCATCAATAGTGATAATACAGCCAGATAAGTCCAGAGTCTCTAATAGTGCTGGAATTGCGGTGATTTCATTTGATTTACAACTGACCTTTGTTTGCCCTAAAATTAACCGATGTTCACTTGCCCATGCACTCACTGTATGTAAGGAAATGGTCATAATATCGGTGAGTAAATGCAATCGAGTTCTTTCTGCTCTAGGGTCTTTTATTCCCGTAAAGTGTTGCAGAAAGTTACTGGTAATCTCTTTACTGTCTACACTGAGTGTAACAGATGTTCTGGTTTTGCACTTCTTCTTAAATCCTGTTGACATTACTTAGATACAGCGGCTAGATGGGTTATATATTAACTTACCTTGAGTTGTGTCACTTGAACATCCTCCCACATATCAAATAAATCCCCTTGTCAATAGGGTTTGAGATACGCTAACCCTGGCATGGCAGATGACATCAAACGTTCTAAGGGGAAATTTGACTATCTAGCAGAAACTAGAGATTGGGGCGCAGCTACAACTGAGGGGCGTTGCAAAAAACTTGCTAGAGGGAAAGGTAAGCGATTAGTCGAAATTATCGACACTGAAACTGGAGATTTACCAATTATTTGTATTTTTGAGGATTACTCAGATGAGTGAAACAGCTACTCAAGTTCCTATCACTACTATTGTTCCTATGCTGACTGCTATTAGCGATCGCAATTGGGAGCAATTCAAAAAGTTAGAGCGTGATTTTGTTAATCAGTATGGTGTGGATGTATGGGAGGACGTTTTTAATTTTCGGCTTAAACCTGCATTAGACAAGGATTCTGACCGATGGCTACTAATTCAATGGTGTAGCAAGGGTATCAAATCAGTAAAAATCGTTGCTTAGTTAGTGAAGCAGGGGGTAGAAACAGCTAGATAATTTCTACCCATAACTATCCTTATCTTACTGTTTGTCTAAGTCTTCAATAAGTTGATCAACAAAATCCCTTAACCGTTGCGGCCAGTCAGGGACGGTTTTAATTTTCTCCCTTTGCCCTTTCCGACCTTTAAAACAAATTGGTTGAGCGTCTAACTCAGCTTTGAGGATTTTTTTAGCGCCAAGTTTATTATTTTTCTCAAATCTCATTGACATTAACCTTAATCGTTGGTATACTTACTATAATATAACATTGAAAGGTCGAATCAATGCTTTTATCATTCAAAACTGCACTAATTCCAAATAACCGACAGATTACAGCTTTTCGCAAGGCTTCTGGAGTAGCTAGACACGCCTATAACTGGGCAAATGCTCAGGGGAAACGCATCTAAATTATCTTGACAGAATACTATATTAGTGCATCAATATGGGAAAATATCTAACTTCATTCAAAATCTGATAAATTCCTTTATTAAAATTATAAAAATTTCATAAATTTAGAGTAATTATTTATTTTTAATGATGGATTTATTTTGTTCAGTTCTATATATTAATATCTATATTTTTTGGCATCAAAAATATAGATTCTATTGTAGAATCAACAGAAAAATAAATTGGTTATATTTATATTTGTCTATATTTTCTGATTTTTATCAGATACATTCTAAAATCTTCTCTAAATATTCATCATCCCATCCTGCACAAAACTGCTTACTTTTAGTTCCTAGTTTTTGGCTTTTTTCTTTTCCTAAAAGATTAACTGCTATATGACGAATAACTGCAAAGTTTTGTGGTGCATTATCCTTTCTTATCCGACAATCATCTTCTCTAAAAGCTACATCTAAAACCCAGTGTAATGAATTCTCTATACCCCAATGAGTGCGGACTGATTCTCCTAGTAATTTCGCATTATTTGTCAAACTACTTATATAATAGCCTGTCTCAACCTTCGTTTTTCCATTAACTTTTCGTATATATTCTACCATTCCTACACTTTGAAGATTTACCCATTTCTTATCAGTATCTATTCTTTCTTCTATGTCTGATAACATGAGATAATGACGAATCTCTTCTCTTCCATGTTTGTCTTCTTTTGTATGAAATTCACTATATTTGAATCCCTCAAACCCTTTAGATATAGCTTCTTTGAAGATTTCTTCTACATTCTTATATAAATTACCTTGATTCTTTTTGAGTGCGATAATATATTCGCCTGATTTTTCTGCAATTGATTTTACTATCTCTTTTTGACACCCCATCGCATCAATCGTTACTAAACATCCGGCTATATCTAATACTTTAATTAATTCCGGTATGGCTGTTATTTCATTTGACTTTTCTTCTACTTTACATTGTCCTAATACTAATTTATTACTAGTTGCCCATGCACTTACCATGTGAATCGCACCTTTATCCTTTCCTTTATCATATGAATGCCTTAATGTTTTCCCATCTATTGCTATGACTTCTCCTTCTGTAATTTTATTGATAGATTTTATCCAACTCAAAAAACAATTCTGGAATTGTTGCGGATCTATTCTCGCAAATACTCTGGCGAATGTATCATGAGATGGAATCCCGTTTGGAAGTTCTAAAAATTGTTTTAGCCATTTTTCTTTCTTTTTTCCATAAGCCTCCATCAATACCCAACTATCTACTCCACAGATCACTGCACAAATCGCAATGGTTACTATATCTATTAATTTATGCCTTTTTGTTCTCTCAACTCTTTTATCTTCTAAATCTTTAAAGTGATCTACTATTGTGATTTTTGGTGGTAGCTTCATTTTGTGAATTTTGTCTCTTTAGTTTTATTGAGAATACCACTTCAACTCATTTTATTGATTCTTATAGAAACGAATTTACCATCAAATTTTCTTCATACTCATTTATTGGCTTGATATTAACATGGTAATACTGCCCTTTTTATCTATTCATAGAAGTTACATTTTGTCAAAAAAAATTAGATGCGTTTCCCCTGCAGAGGAACAGCCCCATTTACCATTGATAGAAAAGGCTATCATATTTCTTGGGATGCAATTCCAGCATGGGTTTGTGACCAATGTGGTGAATCACTTTTTGAAACTCATGAAGTCGAATTAATTCAAGAAGCCCTCACCGTTTTAGATCGAGAAACAGCCGATTTAGTAAGTTCATCATCACCTTAGTTAGTAGGTTGGGTTGACGCAAGAAAGCCCAACAATAATGATATAAAAATCAAATCTCTTCTTTTCTTCCTTCGTGTACTTCGTGTCTATCCCTACGGGACGCTACGCGAACGTGGTTCATTAAATAGTAGTAATTTAGGTTGACACAAGAAAACCCAACATTATCCAAACCACCTAACCATCAAGAATAGTTTTTTCTACCAATGGCAGAAAATGACAAAAACTGCCATAATATAAAAAAGTATATTCAAGAACTCACATTATGAAAAGTATGAATATTTCCTTACCTGACACCATGCGCGATTATATAGAAGAACAGGTAGCGCAAGGTGGTTACAGCAGCGTTAGTGAATATTTTCGGGAATTAGTGCGACAAGACCAAAAACTCAGAGCAAATGAACGACTACAAACAATGCTCTTAGAAGGATTAAACTCAGGAAATGCAACAGAAATGACTGCACAAGATTGGGAAGATATTCGTCAAGCAGTTCGTGAAAAAACTAACAAACGTCAAAGTGCAATTTAGCCATGATGTTTGCAATTAAAAAAAGACCTCAAGTTATCCGCGACTTGATAGATTTAGCCACTTACATAGCAGAAGACAGTTTAGACGTTTCCGACCGCTTTTTAATAGCAGCAGAAACAACATTTAAACAATTAGCTAAAACTCCAGCTATGGGGAAATTGACAGATTTTCCTCATCCCAATTTAGCAGATATTCGACAACAATCAATTAAAGGATTTAGAAAATATCTAATTTTTTATCGTATCACTGAATCAGAAATTGATATTTTGCGAGTTATTCATGGTGCAAGAGACATTGCAACAATATTAGATGAGGATTTAGAAATATGAGTAATTAGGTTGGGTTGACGCAAATACAGGGCAAACGCACCTAAATTCTGTAATCCATGCCCAGCAAGGGTTTTAACTTTTAGTTACAAAACTTAACAATCGTCAAAACCTTTGTCCAGTAAGCATTCTAAAAATAAGATGCGCTTGCCCTGGACGCAAATAAACCCAACAAAACCCACTATTAATAACACTAAATCGCACCTGAAAACCTTACCCTGTATCTGTTTACGTTATCTCACCCAAGCATTACTAGGGATTAATGGGGCGATAGCGAAGCGCTGCTGCAAGCAGTTCGCTGTGATCGTGTTGGTGCATTAAGAGATATTACTCCCATTTGAATGTTTGATTGGATGGGGGTATTATATTATGATAGTGATCTCATGCTAGATGGTATTGAATTTACCAATTTCTCAAATTGATTATTTTCTTCAAAAAAACATAAAGCGTCTTCACTTAACCAACCTAGTAATTCCTTAGCATTTTCGTAGGTTGTCAGTAATCCATCAAATGATAAGTTTCTAGTATTAAAAACAGGTTCATGATGAAATACACGGTTACGTATAATCCTTATTTCGTTTAAAATTCTTCTTATTCGTTTCATGTCGCGCATAAAATTGTGTTTTTCAGGAGCATTTGGAAAAACTTCATGAATATAACGAGGAGAAACAATATGCCATATAATTCTGTCATAGTCAGATCCCATAATTTCTGTCCAAAAACCAAAGTTTAGCTCTGGAGTTAAAGTATCTGATGTAACTATTTTATGGTAAATTGGGTTATTAATTTTTTTATTCTGCTTGTTAATTTCTTCTTTTGCTGTGTCTATCTGTTTTAATAATCTTGCTCTTTGAGTATTACCATTTTTGTCGTGCCATTCCGTTGCAGCTTTTCCATTTAACCACTTACCTGCTTTTTCCTCAAACCAATTATCCCCAAATTCTTTAACAAGTACATTACTAATACGATTTCGTAAAGCTATTTCAAATACACATAGGAATGAATATAGAGATTCTGATAAACTCATATTCAGTGTATATAGTTTCAAGGCTTCTATCTTATCTTCATTGGTCGCACTCAAATACGTTGAAAGGCGTGATTCAGAAAAAATGATACAAAGATTATCATAAGTAATAGGGTTAATCATGTTAAAAATTTCAGTATTAATTATGTCATAAGACAAATGCGTTAAAGATGAGTATATAACTTAGAGTTACGGAAATTGGAACTATTTGTTTTAGAGACTTGACAAATCTGTAGATATTAGATACCATGAGTTTGTGAGCCTTGGGTACTCCTCGGAGCAAAGAGTTGGATACGGCCTTCAAAACGTAAATTAGGCTTGATCACAATTTAGAGTTCCCGACCCCAAGGTAAGAATTTTTTAAAACTGAATAACCGTTTTTGAAGTCATAGGTTAATTGCTGGGTGGCGCAGCGGCGATGTTAGAACCGATCATGTTACGCAGTAATTCTAAGCTTGATTCTTTCGCCTGGAAGCGTGGGGAAACTACGGCTAGTGTCGGTGAGTTGATGGCTTTTAATGGGTTGACTGCGGAAGCGTTGACTAAGCGGGCTATTGAGTTGGTGCATTAAAGATTTTTAACCCACATTCCGCACCCCAAACTGTCACAGATCAAAAAAGCCCTTAAAGTAGTACATAATAACTAAAGTCAATTCAAAAATTAAGATGCTTAATGATAATAAATAGCATTAAAAGCGAAATGGTGTGAGAAACAGGGCAAACGCACCTAAATTCTGTAATCCATGCCCAGCAAGGGTTTCAACCTTTAGTTACAAAAATTAACAATCGTCAAAACCTTTGTCCAGTAAGCATTCTAAAAATAAGATGCGCTTGCCCTGGTGTGAGAAAGTGAAACTTGGTAACAAAAGAAAAAAATGAATTGATAACCAAATAAGAAATAATTGATAACAACAGAAGTATGAGAGGAAACTGTTGTGAAATTAAAACCTCAAGAAATGGAAATTCAGAACATAGACCATCTAGGGATAGTAGCAGGAATCATAGATTCAATCGGAATAGTAGAAATAATAAATGAATTAATAGGAGTCGAAAAGGACGAAAAAGTAAATGCAGGTCAAGTAGTAAAAGCCATGATAATAAACGGGTTAGGATTTGTCTCCAAACCGTTATATATGTTTCCCAAATATTTTGAAACAATAGCCTGTGAGCATTTAATAGGAGCAGGAGTAAAACCAGAATATCTCAACGACGATAAATTGGGGAGAGTCATGGATAAACTGTTTATAAAAGGCTTAGATACAATCTTTTTTATCATCGCAGTAAAAGCAGCCCAAAAATTTGGAGTATCACTATCAACATCACATCTAGACTCATCATCAATGCACGTGCATGGGCAATATAATACCAGCTTACCATTCGTAATATTTGAAAGTCAAAAGGTAGAAAATAGTCCAGAATTAAAAGAATTAGCAGTAAAATCACCCAAAGAAATAACCATCACCTACGGTTATTCCCGTGACCACAGACCCAGGGGAAACGCATCTAATTTTTTTTGACAAAATGTAACTTCTATGAATAGATAAAAAGGGCAGTATTACCATGTTAATATCAAGCCAATAAATGAGTATGAAGAAAATTTGATGGTAAATTCGTTTCTATAAGAATCAATAAAATGAGTTGAAGTGGTATTCTCAATAAAACTAAAGAGACAAAATTCACAAAATGAAGCTACCACCAAAAATCACAATAGTAGATCACTTTAAAGATTTAGAAGATAAAAGAGTTGAGAGAACAAAAAGGCATAAATTAATAGATATAGTAACCATTGCGATTTGTGCAGTGATCTGTGGAGTAGATAGTTGGGTATTGATGGAGGCTTATGGAAAAAAGAAAGAAAAATGGCTAAAACAATTTTTAGAACTTCCAAACGGGATTCCATCTCATGATACATTCGCCAGAGTATTTGCGAGAATAGATCCGCAACAATTTCAGAATTGTTTTTTGAGTTGGATAAAATCTATCAATAAAATTACAGAAGGAGAAGTCATAGCAATAGATGGGAAAACATTAAGGCATTCATATGATAAAGGAAAGGATAAAGGTGCGATTCACATGGTAAGTGCATGGGCAACTAGTAATAAATTAGTATTAGGACAATGTAAAGTAGAAGAAAAGTCAAATGAAATAACAGCCATACCGGAATTAATTAAAGTATTAGATATAGCCGGATGTTTAGTAACGATTGATGCGATGGGGTGTCAAAAAGAGATAGTAAAATCAATTGCAGAAAAATCAGGCGAATATATTATCGCACTCAAAAAGAATCAAGGTAATTTATATAAGAATGTAGAAGAAATCTTCAAAGAAGCTATATCTAAAGGGTTTGAGGGATTCAAATATAGTGAATTTCATACAAAAGAAGACAAACATGGAAGAGAAGAGATTCGTCATTATCTCATGTTATCAGACATAGAAGAAAGAATAGATACTGATAAGAAATGGGTAAATCTTCAAAGTGTAGGAATGGTAGAATATATACGAAAAGTTAATGGAAAAACGAAGGTTGAGACAGGCTATTATATAAGTAGTTTGACAAATAATGCGAAATTACTAGGAGAATCAGTCCGCACTCATTGGGGTATAGAGAATTCATTACACTGGGTTTTAGATGTAGCTTTTAGAGAAGATGATTGTCGGATAAGAAAGGATAATGCACCACAAAACTTTGCAGTTATTCGTCATATAGCAGTTAATCTTTTAGGAAAAGAAAAAAGCCAAAAACTAGGAACTAAAAGTAAGCAGTTTTGTGCAGGATGGGATGATGAATATTTAGAGAAGATTTTAGAATGTATCTGATAAAAATCAGAAAATATAGACAAATATAAATATAACCAATTTATTTTTCTGTTGATTCTACAATAGAATCTATATTTTTGATGCCAAAAAATATAGATATTAATATATAGAACTGAACAAAATAAATCCATCATTAAAAATAAATACTTACTCTAAATTTATGAAATTTTTATAATTTTAATAAAGGAATTTATCAGATTTTGAATGAAGTTAGATATTTTCCCATATTGATGCACTAATATAGTATTCTGTCAAGATAATTTAGATGCGTTTCCCCTGATGTCTACTGGTTTATACTTTGGCTCAACGTCATATTAGAAATGCTCTTTTGGAGTCTAAATCAACAATTAAAAATCAATTAGGCAAAGCAACTAATCGTCCTACTTTACGCTGGATTTTTCAATGCTTTCAGTGTATTCATTTGGTTACACTCAGCCAAGAGAAACATATTTCTAATTGGAATAAGGACAGAGATTTTATCTTGAGTCTTTTACCAGATGATTGTTTACGTTACTATCAATTAGTCAGCTAATTATCATCTCTATCAATTTAATTTCTCTTGTAAAGATGAGCTAATCTCTTTGATTTATAGCTCCATTTTACTATGTCTATAATTTCGTTTTTTACTTTAATTGATTAGTCTAACTTATAATTGTTTCTTGAATATCTTCTTTCGCTTATCTATTGACCTCTCCAGGTGGTGTGCATTCTTATTGCTTCTTATTGAGAATAGGTTTTGATGACATTTTTGGTGATTTACTGTTTCTCAAATGCCTTTTTTCACTTTATCTGTTTGTTTTGATGCTCCCTTTGATTTTCATCTCCGTAATTTCCCTCTGTAACATTTTGGGGTGCGGAATGTGGGCTATAATTGCAAGTAAATTAGAGAAAGATAACGATGGCAGCTAAAGATAGATTTCATGCTGTGGTTAGAATTGCTTTGGAAAAGGAGCAGTGGCAGATAACCGATGATCCCCTGCGACTCGAAGTAGGCGGAACAAAGTTTGAAATTGACTTAGGTGCCCAGCAACTATTAGCAGCAGAGCGAGACCAAGAAAAAATTGCAGTTGAGATTAAAACTTTTTTGAGTGATTCACCACTAACCGATTACCATGCTGCGTTAGGACAGTTTTTGAATTATCGGCTGGCCTTAGAAATCAGTGATCCAACTCGTATTCTCTATTTAGCTGTGCCTGTAGTTGCTTATGAAACTTTTTTTAAGCGGGAATTTGCCCAAATTTCATTAGAAAGATATCAAATTAAACAAATTATTTATGACCCGATTCAAGAGGTAATTGTACAATGGATACCATAAAGTCTTATCGGCATATAATTCAGTCGTTGTTGACAGATTACGCTGCTATCCCCATCGCTAATGGGTCGATAGATTGCTACACTGTTTTTGATCCGAAACAAGACCATTACCAGGTCATGAATGTGGGATGGGATGGCCATCGGCGGGTATATGGTTGTGTTTTACATTTGGATATTAAGCAAGGAAAGATTTGGATTGAGCAAAATATGACGGAAATGAGAGTAGCCCAAGAACTTGTGGATCTGGGGGTAGCAAAGGAAGATATTGTGTTGGGGTTTCAAGCTCCGGAAATGCGGCAATATACGGATTATGCAGTTATATAATTTAAGAGAAGGGATAGCGATAAATTTCAGTATGGAAGGCATCCCTCCCATCTTTCACGATAGCTATCTCTACTATTGCTCCAATAAACGCCCCTAGAATATCCGGTGCTAATTCCCTAGTAATCCTGCTAAATGCCTGATAACCAATAGCTTTAGCCACTTCTAGCAATTCCTGAACAACTTCTGGAGGTGGACTATCTTTGATTAGAGGTAAATAGTCATTGACTAAGAATTTTTCATCTTCTGAGAGTCCAGAAAAATTATTACTACCCCTATATAGAGCTTCTATTAGGACTAGTAATATTTTTTTGAGGGCATTGAACCCACCAAATTTACTAGCTATTTTAGAAATATAGGGCTGTGATAATTTGCTTATTTTAGCAACGGCTTTTTGTGTACATTTAATTCCTGTGTCTATACATTGCTTAAATGCTTCTAATAGATAATATCTGCTTACCTGTTCTCTATCACCTGCTGTTGGTGTAATCTCAAAAGCAGTGGTTTTGGTTAAGGTTGCACCGGGGTAATAATCTAGTAGGTAACTTAAATCGTCATCACTGGTGAGATAAATTGTTAGTGCTTCATCAGTGCGACGGTTTGCTCGTAGTCTTCCTCCCATCTGAATAATCTCTGCTTTCACTAAATGCTCTATATACTCCTGAAATTGGGGATTATCTTTACTAGTGTCGTAATCCCCTGTTAAAGTTGCGTATTTAGAAGCTACAGCCCCTATATCCTGATAAGGTGAACCTATCGCAAATAAAGCATCGTGATTCATGTATTTATTAGTACCGCGATTATCCTTAAACCAGTAACCTTCACCATCTTGTTTATGTTTAAGGTGGTCAATCACTCCTAAATTTTGATGATTAGATGCTAATGCTGTTTTTGTGGCATCTAATTGCAGGGTTAGCGCATCTCAAACGCTATTGACAGAAGAATTACAGTAGAGGAGAATAGTTTGCTATGGATGCTGCTAACACAGAAACCATGTATTGATCATTCATGGCAGCTCGTCGTGATTTTTGTCGAATACTGCGACGAAAAGTTGGTTCTCTGTCTAAGGCATTGAGGGCAATACGACGTAGTAAGGCAAAGTTTTGTGGACTGTGCATGGAACGAATTCGACATTCATCTTCATGGAAAGTGACATCCAATGTCCAATGAACAGAGTTTTCAATCCCCCAATGCTGTCGAATTGCACTACCAATTTTGTTAGCATCACTATCAAGACTAGTAATATAAAATTGAATTTCATGGGTAGTTTTATTCCAATGCTGAACCTTACGAACTACCATGACTACTGTTGTTAATCCTGCCCATTGGTTTTGTTCATAAAGTGCTGGTAATTGTGAAATTGGAACAGTATAAACTGTCCGATTTTCGATGCGGTGATGTCCTTTTTCCACCCGTTGACTAATACTAACATCAACACCCTTAAAGTTTAGAGATTGTGCTGTTTTAAACCAATTTTTCACTTGTTGATGTAGGGTGGGATGATTATCTTTTAGGCTTAAAATATAATCAGCATTTCCAGCTATGATTTGTTCGGCAATTGATTTTTGTGTACCCATTGCATCAATAGTGATAATACAGCCAGATAAGTCCAGAGTCTCTAATAGTGCTGGAATTGCGGTGATTTCATTTGATTTACAACTGACCTTTGTTTGCCCTAAAATTAACCGATGTTCACTTGCCCATGCACTCACTGTAAGGAAATGGTCATAATATCGGTGAGTAAATGCAATCGAGTTCTTTCTGCTCTAGGGTCTTTTATTCCCGTAAAGTGTTGCAGAAAGTTACTGGTAATCTCTTTACTGTCTACACTGGGTGTAACAGATGTTCTGGTTTTGCACTTCTTCTTAAATCCTGTTGACATTACTTAGATACAGCGGCTAGATGGGTTATATATTAACTTACCTTGAGTTGTGTCACTTGAACATCCTCCCACATATCAAATAAATCCCCTTGTCAATAGGGTTTGAGATGCGCTAACTCTGCCAACTATTACTAGGGATTAATAGAGCGATAGCGTTCGCGAAGCGTCCCGGAGGGAACTAGCGCTGCTGCAAGTAGTTCGCTGCCATCGTGTAAATATTCACCTCATCACCAAAATTATCACCCGAACTAAATCAAATTCTATATTTACAAACTACTAGACTAAAAATATCAAATTAGGCTATACTACTTATAGTATGACTGTGAGTAGGATATGGCTAAAATCTCAATTTCATTGCCAGAGGAACTACTAAATTACATTGACCAAAAAGTTGAAAACCGTAGTGCGTTGATTGAAAATCTCTTGAAACAATGGCAAGAAAAACAACAAGATGAAGCACTAGCCGCAGCTTGCGCCTTGGTTGATGAATTAGAATTAGGTTGGGAAAGTGAATGGCAAAACATAGCGATTACCGAATGGGAAGCATCTGGATAGTAACATTTGACCCATCCGTAGGTACAGAAATTCAAAAAACTCGTCCAGCACTGATAATTTCTGGGACTTTGTTTAACAACCAACGCAGCAAAGTCACAGTTTTACCTTTTACTTCCGCAAAACCGAATAACCCCCGCATTTCACCTGCGGTAGTTGAAGTACCTATATCAGCACAAAATGGACTTTCTGTGGGCGGAATGTGGGTTATAACGAATATGCAAAAAATACAGGCTATGTTTACATAAGTTTGTTTTCAGTGTTTTTGTGTCTTATCAGAAATTTCTCAAATCTTTATGCTAGTTTTAAAGCAAAGGATAAATCGTAAGCATTCAGCTAATTCACATCACCTGCCAATATACAATTATGCCTTTTGGTGGAATTTGGGTCGTAAAAAACTTTTTATAATCTTATAATAAAGCAGATTTAAACTATGAAAAACTTTGAAGATAAAGTTGTTTTAGTCACAGGTGCTAGTTCTGGTATTGGTCGAGCAACAGCAGTTGCCTTTGCCAAAGAAGGGGCAAAAGTTGTTGTTGCCGCCCGTAGGGTTAAGGAAGGAGAAGAAACTGTTGAATTAATCAAAAAAGCAGGTGGAGAAGGTCTTTTTATTCAAACTGATGTTACTCAAGAAAAACAGGTTAAAAATCTAATAGGAAAAACCGTTGAAATCTATAGTCGTCTTGATTGTGCTTTTAATAATGCCGGTTGTTTGAGTGTCAATCCAATTACAGAGGAAACAGTTGAAAATTATGAACAAGTCTTTAATCTCAATGTTAAAGGTGTATTTCTTTGCCTGAAATATGAAATATCTCAAATGTTGAAGCAGGGAGGGGGAACAATTGTTAATTGTGCTTCAATTTTGGGGTTAACTGGTTTATCTCCTACACATCTTTATACAGCTAGTAAACACGCGGTATTAGGCTTAACTAAAACAGTGGCTTTAGAAGTTGCCCAATCAAATATTCGTGTTAATGCAGTATGTCCGGGGGTGATTGATACAGATCTGGCTCGTCCTTTTTTTTCTATTCCTTTTTATCGAGAGTTTATTAACAAACATCCCATGGGTAGAGTCGGAAAAGAAGAAGAAGTTGCTAATGCAGTAGTTTTTCTTTGTTCAGATCAGGCTTCCTTTATTACGGGAGAACACCTTGTCATAGACGGAGGTTTTATGGCTCAGTAAATGACTTCAAAAATAACAATTTATTTGATGTTTCAAAAACATTTAGGAGGAAAATTAAAAATGCCGTGTTGTACTAGATCAAAAGAGTTGAAAAATAATGGTACGTGCATTGGTGATTGGTTATGGCAATGATTTACGTGGTGATGATGCTATTGGACAACAAGTGGCAAAAGCTATCAAAGATTGTTGTTTATCATCTGTGCAATCCATTGCAGTTCATCAATTGACACCAGAATTAGCTGCACCTTTAGCAAATGTCAATTTAGCAATTTTTGTTGATGCCTGTATCAATTCCCAATCTGGTCAGGTGCAGGTGCAATCATTATTACCGTCTGAGTTGAATACTATTAATACCCATATTAGTAATCCGTCATCCCTACTTGCCCTTTCTCAAATCCTCTATGGTCATTGTCCCTCAGCGTGGTTAGTCTCAGTCCCAGGAGTAAATTTTGAACTGAGCGATCGCATTTCACCAACAGCAGAAACAGGTATAGCGATCGCCATAGTTACAATTATGCAAATTCTTAATACAATTGAAAAATAGGGTTCTGTCCAGAAGCAGTGGTGTCAACTTCAGCTAAAAATAGTTTATTTATTGGCTTCCATACCCGCACTGAAATGATGGTGTAGCGTAAGCCATATTTTCGGGCTAATAGCCAAACTTTACTTAAGTAGGGCTTGCTGAAAAAGTCTTTTCGTGAGGGCTAGGAGTCAGGAGTCACCGAGTCAGGAGGAAGAATTAGAAGGAGAGAAGAATAGTCTCAAATTTCAGAAAGTGATAGGTTTTTAATGGTTTCAATCCTTATTCCTTGCACCTAATTCACTTTTTTAACCGGGAAACTCTTAATCTATCTAGGTTTTCGGTTTATTCAGCAAGCCCTAAGTAAACTGAGGATTTTTGAGAATTTTTAGTCATCTTTAGCTGACTTTAGCTATGAGACTGGGAATTCATTCCCAGACGGGCTTTTTCCATCAATATTGTACCTCATTCAATAGCATACCGCTATAACTGATTAAGGAGTAGTCATGGAAGCACCTATCAAACCAATCATCAACAAGCCTTACAATATCTTTTGTCCAGAGAAATTAAACCCATTAGATGCCATTTTTGCACCTAACACTGTTGCTGTCATTGGTGCAAGTGAAAAACCCGGAAGTGTGGGACGAAATCTACTTTGGAACTTAATCACTAATCCCTTTGGAGGAACTGTTTTTCCCGTTAATCCTCAGCATTCTAGTATATTAGGAATTAAAGCTTATTCTACTATATTTGATGTTCCTGAAAAAATAGATTTAGCTGTTATTGCCACTCCTGCATCTACAGTCCCAAAAATTATTGCTGATGGTGTTGAGTCCGGAATTAAAGGAGCAATTATTATTTCCGCCGGATTTAAAGAAGTAGGTGAAAAAGGTCTAACTTTAGAACAGGAAATCCTGCAACAAGCACACCGAGGAAAAATTAAAATTATTGGACCCAATTGTTTAGGAGTAATGAATCCAATTTCCGGTTTAAATGCCACATTTGCTAGTAAAATGGCACTACCAGGAACAGTTGGCTTTATTAGTCAAAGTGGAGCATTATGTACATCAGTTCTTGATTGGAGTTTACAGGAGAATGTTGGTTTTAGTGCCTTCATTTCCATTGGTTCAATGTTAGATATTGGTTGGGGAGATTTAATTTATTATCTCGGAGATGATCCCCATACTAAAAGTATTGTAATTTATATGGAATCCATTGGGGATGCGCGTTCTTTTCTGTCAGCAGCGCGAGAAGTTGCATTAACAAAACCGATCATTGTCATTAAAGCCGGTCGTACTACAGCCGCAGCTAAAGCCGCAGCTTCTCACACGGGTGCATTAACAGGAAATGATGCTGTATTAGATGCAGCTTTTCGCCGTTGTGGGGTATTACGAGTCAATAGTATTTCTGATTTATTTGATATGTCAGAAGTATTAGCAAAACAACCCCGTCCCCAAGGTTCACGATTGACGATTTTAACTAATGCTGGTGGTCCAGGAGTATTAGCAACAGATACATTAATTGAAAATGGAGGAGAATTAGCAGCAATTTCTCCAGAAATAATGACTTCCTTAAATGACATTTTACCCCCGCAATGGAGTCATAATAATCCTATTGATATTTTAGGAGATGCTGATCCCCAACGTTATAAAAAAGCTTTAGAAATTGTCACAAAAGATCCCAATAGTGATGGGTTATTAGTGATTTTAACACCTCAAGCAATGACAGATCCTACCCAAATAGCCGAACAATTAAAACCTTATGTACAAATGTCTGGTAAACCAATTTTAGCCAGTTGGATGGGTGGTGCTGATGTAGCTGCGGGACAACAAATTCTTAACCGTCAAGGTATTCCCACTTATGCTTATCCCGATACAGCAGCGCGGGTATTTAGTTATATGTGGAAATCCAGTTATAACCTGCGCGGTATTTATGAAACTCCAGTTTTACCGACATTAACTTGTGATGCTAATACTCGTAATTGTTCCATAGTCGAAAATATTATTCAAGCCGCAAAAACAGCAAAAAGAACAATTCTCACAGAATTTGAATCTAAAGACATTTTAGCCGCTTACGGCATTCCTGTAGTTGCAGGTTGCATTGCTGAAAGTGCAGATAAAGCAGTGGAATGTGCAGAAAATCTGGGTTATCCCGTTGTTTTAAAACTTTATTCTCAGACTATTACCCATAAAACTGATGTGGGTGGTGTGCAGTTAAATCTGCAAAATGCGGAATCGGTAAAACTTGCTTATCAAAATATTGAAACATCAGTAAAACAGAAAGCTAAAGCCGCAGATTTTCTCGGTGTAACTGTACAACCAATGATCAAAACTGATGGCTATGAATTAATTATTGGGAGTAGTTTAGATCCGCAATTTGGACCTGTATTATTATTTGGTGCTGGGGGACAATTGGTGGAAGTTTTTCAAGATAGTTCTATTGCCCTTCCTCCTCTCAATACTACCCTAGCCCGGCGAATGATGGAACAAACTAAAATTTACAAAGCCTTGCAAGGGGTCAGAGGACGGAAAAGTATTGATATTGCTGCTCTTGAACAATTAATGGTAGAATTTAGTCAATTAGTTGTGGAACAACCTGGGATTAAAGAAATTGATATTAATCCCTTGTTGGCTATTCCTCCCACTCCTATACATCCTGGAGGATTAATTGCCTTAGATGCGCGGATAGTTTTACATTCTGCCGATGTGGAAAAACATCAATTACCAAAATTAGCTATTCGTCCCTATCCTAGTCAATATATTAGTGATTGGAAATTGAACAATGGTACACCAATTACTATTCGTCCTATTCGTCCCGAAGACGAACCATTAATGGTAGAATTTCACAAAACCTTATCAGAAGAAAGTGTTTATTTCCGCTATTTCCACATGATTAAATTGAGTCAACGCATTACCCATGAACGACTCACCCGAATATGCTTTATTGACTATGATCGAGAAATGGCTTTAGTTGCAGAATACCAAAATCCCGAAACAGAAAATAGGGAAATATTAGCAGTAGGAAGATTAAGTAAATTACATGGTAGTAACGCGGCAGAATTTGCTATGCTAGTTAGCGACAAATTTCAAGATCAAGGCTTAGGGACAGAATTACTCCGCAGATTGTTAGAAGTTGGTAAAAACGAGAAAAGTTGCTGTATCTATGCTGATATTTTAGCTGATAATTCAGGTATGCAACGAGTATGTGAAAAACTTGGGTTCCAAATCACAAATACAAGTGATACAACAGTATTAAGGGCAGAAATTAAACTTTAAATGGGGTTTCCTGAAAAATTTTTTCAGCAAGTTATAATTAGGTGGACAGGAATCTGTTACAGTATTAGTCTGTAAATAAAAGCTACATAGCATAGATGTTTTTGAATTATGTAACCTATGCCGGCGAATTCCTGTCCTGAAAATGATGCTGATAACGGAAACTCTGATCCCCTTGACTCTATCTTTACTGACCTATCAGTAGATGAGGAATCAGAAGTAAGGACGGATTCCGCGTCTCTACCACCAGTCCGATTTAAAGGCCGTAGAGGCAAAGCTGCTCTAGTTTTAACTATAGTCTGGAGTGGTACTATTACCTTGCATTTAGTTTCCTGGGGTTCGATATTTGTCCTGGGACTAACAACAATGCTAGGTATTCATGCTTTGGGGATTATTTTTGCCAAACCCCGTCACCATTCCCAAGAGATAGAGGGAGATTTGCCTTTTGTTTCTGTGTTAGTGGCTGCTAAAAATGAGGAAGCGGTAATTGGCAGATTAGTTAAGAATCTGTGTAATCTGGAATACGGTAATGGTCAATATGAAGTCTGGATTATTGATGATAATAGTACGGACAATACACCCCAATTACTCGCCCAACTCAAGCAGGAATATCAACAACTTAATGTATTTAGGCGTGATCCTGACGCTAGTGGCGGCAAATCGGGGGCATTAAATCAAGTATTACCTCTGACAAAGGGAGACATTATTGCTGTATTTGATGCTGATGCCCAAGTTACACCAGATTTGCTATTACAAATAGTTCCGTTGTTTCAAAAAGAACGGGTAGGGGCGGTACAAATGCGTAAAGCGATCGCCAATGCTAAGGAAAATTTTTGGACTAAGGGACAAATGGCGGAAATGTTGTTGGATATTTGGTTTCAACAACAGCGCACTGCTATTGGTGGCATTGGTGAACTCCGAGGTAATGGTCAATTTGTCCGTCGTCAAGCCTTGGCTAGTTGCGGTGGTTGGAATGAGGAAACTATCACCGATGATTTGGATTTAACTATCCGGTTACATCTGGATAAATGGGATATTGAATGCGTTTTTTATCCGCCGGTGCAAGAAGAAGGTGTTACTAATGCTACAGCCCTTTGGCATCAACGTAACCGATGGGCAGAAGGTGGTTATCAACGTTATTTAGACTACTGGGATCTCATCCTCAAAAACCGCATGGGGACAAGGAAAACCTGGGATTTGTTGATCTTTATGGTAACAATGTATATCTTACCGACAGCAGCAATACCAGATATATTCATGGCGATCGCTCGTCATCGTCCCCCCATGTTAAGTTCTGTAACCGGACTATCTTTGGGGATGTCAGTAGTAGGAATGTTTGCTGGTTTAAAGCACGTCCGTTCAGAACAACAATTTAAACCATCTACCTATTTAATGGTATTTTTACAAACCCTGCGCGGCAGTTTATATATGTTGCATTGGTTAGTAGTTATGGGTAGCACCACAGCGCGAATGTCTTTCCGACCAAAACGCCTCAAATGGGTAAAAACTGTCCATACAGGTGTTGAGAAATAAGGAAATAAAAACCATAACGTTTGAAGGGTGAAGGATGAATTTTTTATCCTTCATTTTTTTGTATCGGCAACCAAATCCTCAAAGTTTATCTGACACCGGAAACGTACCTTAGTTGTTCCTGGATGTACTGAATGCAGCCCTCTAGCCAACATAATAAACTATCTTTATCAATATCAAATCTATGTTTTCCTCCTTTTTCATGCCATTGAGATGCCATAGCAAAGTGAAATTTAGTTGAACCATCCCAGTCTTTTTGTTCTTTTAAATCAGAATTTTCATCTGCGAAATTATTTGGTTCTGTTGATGCTCCAAAATCTTGTACTTCATTAGATTTAAGTAAAGACTCAAAGCTTAATTTTTCTGAAGTATCAAAATCTCTCATTAGAAATGATTTATAAATATGCCAATGAGGTTGTGCATGGTTATTATCATCCTTTAATACATCCCATTCTGCACGAAATAAAGGCTCTTTATTCTCAGTGGCTAATCCCTTAAAAACTCTTATGCTCACACCTGAAAACTGGAAATTATCAGGTTTAACCTTTAACTTAGAATTATTAAATACAGGCAAAAATGTTAAAGATATATTTATCCAGTAAGTATAATCCAGAATTTCTGGTAATAACCGAATTACACGATGTTTATTGCCTCTATCATCAGTAGCAAATACAATACCTGATTTATTATTAGTAAGTTCATAAATATAACGCTTTGAGTCTTTTTGCAATTCTATAAATTCTAATTCTTTAACATTCAATACGGGTTTAATACGATTTGTACACAACTGTAGGACTGTCTTAGCATCAGGAACGCAAAATGGTACTGCCTGTTGTCGAGATTTTTTTCCCATCCTTAAAATTCTGAGAGTGAAATTGTATTATCCGGTAGTTGATATAAAGATAGAACTATTTTATTTAGCACTTGGCTATCAAAATCTTCTCCAGAACTAATCAATTTACCAATTTTGTATAAAGATTCGAGGGCATTCAAATCCAAATTTTTAGCCATCAAATCAGGAATTGGCATATTGCTAATATATTTTTTTGACAAATCCCATTGACCGCCACCAATATGATTAGAAATAGAAGCCAGTAAGTTATTTATCAGTGAACAGGAAAGTATTGCAAGGTAGGCTAATCCGATCTTTTCAGGTAGTATATTTCCTTCTTTGGGAAACCAAGCAAATCCCTTTATCACGACATAACTACCAGAATCATCCCATGCAAAAGAACCTGCTTCACCAAAATGTGTGGAAACTAATTTTGGTTGCCTTTCCACCTGCCAAGTTCCATGTCTGCGAAGCATCCACCAGTTACTATCAGTTTTTCCTGGCTTAGATAAAATTTTTGGTTTACTTTCACGTAAATATTTATCGTAATAAGTTCCTACATATTTTTTGAGTTCATCCTCTGATTGAATTTTTGGTATATCTTCCCCATAAGGATAAAAAACATAAAATGTATCAAAAAGTCTTCCTATATTGATAGAGTCATTGATAATTACAGGTTTAAAAAAATTTTTTTCTTTTTTAGGCAAGGCTTCAAAATCATTTTTTTTCAAAATAAAAACTGAGTTTAAACCTGTTGATCCGCCTTCTCTAATTTCAAAAATATCTTTTACTTTTGAGAAATTTTCCAGTTTCTTTAATAAATTAAAAGCTTTATAAGAACGAGGCAACCAACTAATGAGATTTGTACTTAAAGATGGATTTTCATAAATACTAAATCCATCCTGATCTATAATATCAAAAGAATTTCTGCCACAGTAGTTATATTTACGCAAAGCACGTAAAAGACCAGAAGATGACTGTAAGCGATGATCAGCCCATAGAGAAAGTGTTGATTCACTTGTTTTAGGAGATTTACCCACTAACACAGCACTATCTATCTGGGCATTTGAGAAAAGATGATGACTTCCTAATTTTCCAACTAAATAAATATCTACATGAGATATAACTGCCTGTCTGATTTTGAAGTGCGATTCTGCATCCAAAATAGAAGCAGGTAATATGCAACCAATTACACCTTTTGAAGGTAGGCTTTGCACTCCTTTCCACAAGAAAACACTTGAAAGATCAGGAGTTTTCTGCATTAATTTATTTAAAGATTGTTTTACTAACTCTTTTTGTTGTTTATCCATATTATTCCAGGATAAAAATGGAGGGTTCATTAAAACAATATCTGCATCAGCACGCCACTGATTCTGATCATTTAAAGAATCTCGATGTTGTATTTCTATATCTACTGAAAACTTACTGTTTAACTTGTCTTTTTCATATAGAAGAATAAAGGTTGCCATGTCAATAGCTGCTGGTGAAATATCCCAACCCTCAAGTTTTACTCTTCCTTGATAGTTTTTTAAAGATAATTGTCTTAATACTTCTTTTAGAAAAACTCCAGATCCACAAGCGGGATCGAAAACTTTCAAGTAAGGTGGTAAATCACCTATTGCATTTAATACTTCTTCAACTAAAGTTCTAGCTATGGAAGGTGGTGTGTAATGTATTCCAATAAAATTAGTTTCTTTTTTAACATTGACAGGTTCAGGCAAAAAACCTGGTAGAAAGGATTGCTCTTGGCTCAATGTATAAGCTTCATAATGTGCTTCTTGAAAGAGCGTACCTGAAGCATGACGGAGTAGTAGAGAAATATCAGGTTTCAAACCATAAAAGCTAGTTCCATCTTTTAGGGTGTTTACCAAAGATTCCCAATCTAAGTTATTAATTGAATAAATAATTGTTTGAATATCAGGAGATAATCCCCACTTTTTTATGTTTAATTGATTGCGATCATCATTATCCGCTACACAAGCAAGTAGATAAAGAAAAGCTCTTAAGGATTGTTGTCCATCAATATGATACCCTAGTATACCCCTGAGAATTCTAAATGTTCGTATCGCAAAGGAAATAATGGATAAATCTCTTGATGGTTGGTCTTTTTGTAGGTATTCGTAGAATTTTTCTAAATTATTTTCAACGCTTTTTTTCGTATAGCGTTCTAGAGCGGAAGGTTTGTTATCCCATCTATGAACTTCAACAAAATCATTAGAGACCCTAACGTAGTGACCAACATCTGAAGACCATGCTAAAGTTCGAGGATCTTCAACATCTGATTCAAGCCCTAAATCTAGGCAAAAGTTACCAACTTTACCATTTAGAAGGATAAATTTCCCGCTTCCATTTTGAAGACTAAACAAAGGTACTGGAAGCAACCCAAGTTCAAGCTTCCAGGATTCAAGTGATTTAATCTCCAAACTACGAGCCATGCCAATATTTGTCCTATCATAATACTTTTATTCAGTGTATACTAAATTGAACTATTAGTATGTAAATCTTTACAAAGTTTTTTTGCATCTTGAGTAAAACTGATCAGTCTTAGGTAGTGATGCGATCGCTTATCCTAGAAAATAGATGTATGCCTTATCTTCCTATTGAGGTCAGTTAACATGGATATCAGTGTAACTTTAAATGAAATCAAAGCCCTGAGTATTGCAGATAGAATTCGGATTGTACAAGATATTTTAGAAAGTATAGCAGCAGAACAGGCTTATCCCGATTTAACAACAGCACAAAAACGAGAACTTGATCGTCGGATTAGTGATTATGAAGCAAATCCAGATGATGTAATGACATGGGAGGAAATTAAATCTTCAATTAGAGGACAACAATGAATTATGTCCTAGTTTTTCGTCCAGAAGTTCGTGAAGAACTGAATGAGGCGTATAATTGGTATCAAAGTCAGCAAACAGGACTTGGTGACGAGTTTTTAGACTGCGTGGATAATATGCTAAATCGGATTTGTCAAATGCCAGAATCCTATGCAGTTGTGTATCTTGATGTTCGACGAACAGTGGTGCGACGTTTTCCCTACGCTATATACTACCGAATTGTGTCGAGTCGTGTGATTGTGACAGCAATTTTTCACAGTCGAAGAGATCCAAAATCATGGCAAACGCGAACCTAAAAAACAGAAGTTAATCGTAACAGCCTAATTATTAATTAACAGAGTGTGATTTCTAGGTCGCATTTCGCTATCGCATCCTCAAATTAATTCAAAGCTGAGAGCGATAGCGAAGCGCTCCGTAGGAATCGCCTTCTGTGGAGTTAAAGTCGGTAATGCGATCGCAAAGTCTATCAATTGGCATTATTCACTCAAATTCTTTGAATAGCTTCGTATGATAAGCCAGTTGATTCTGCAATAATTTCTATAGCTATATTTTGCTCTTTCAAAGCTTTAGCAACTTTCTCAATACCGGACTTCTCACCTTCTTCAAAGGCTGTATCAAATACATTTTTCACCTCTAAATACTGCACTAAACTCTTCTTATATTGTTCATAGCCAAAATCTGTATAAGGATTAAAGTATTTTGCAGCCATAACTACTCCTTCAAGATTATTTTAACGAAATACTCACTGAATAACTTTAGAAAACTCTGTTTAATATTTCCTGTATAGCACAAAAAATGGGCGTAAGTCTATCAATTGGCATGATTAACTCAAATTCTTTGAATAGCTTCATAAGATAAACCAGTTGATTCTGCAATAATTTCTATAGCTATATTTTGCTCTTTCAATGCTTTGGCAACCTTCTCAATACCTTTCTCAATACCTTTCTCAATACCTTTCTCAATACCCTTCTCAATGCCCTTTTCAATGCCGACTTTCTCACCTTCTTCAAAGGCTGTATCAAATACATTTTTCACTTCTAAATACTGGACTAAACTCTTCTTATATTGTTCATACTGCTCCACATTTAAGTGAGATATTTCCGCTATTTCAAACCCTTTCTGAAATATTGGTTCATTTAATATCACGGGTATATGATTAAAACTTTCTAAGTTCTTCAAAAAATACAGCCATTTATCAAAATGCGTTATTAATTCATTTTCTTGTTTATTAAATAATGGCATTTGTAAAAATTTAAAGTTTAACTTATCAAAGAAAATATCACCATCTTGATCTTTTAGACATACATCGCGCCTAAATTTAGATGTTGTATTTTCGTCATACTCAAAATCTAAAATGGCGATAAAATAGACAGGTAGTAAAAAGAAATTCCAATCACCTTTTTCCGATTGTTCACGAATGGGGAATGTGGAATAAAATAAGGCTCTATCTTTGAAATGCTTGATTTTTGCTTTTTGCATTTCCACAATAAACTTATCACCAGTTTTACTTTCGCAATAAATATCAAATATGGCTTTACGTTCTGCTATGGTATCAGCTAGATTTTCTGGATTTTTAAAGGTTAATTGTTGAATTTGATGATGTATTGGTAGAAGTTGGTTGAGAAAATCAATGAGTAGATCTTTACTGCCTTCTTCTCCGAACAGTTTCTTAAAACCGAAATCTGTATAAGGATTAAAGTATTTTGCGGACATAACTACTCCTCCAAGATTATTTTAATGAAATACTCGCTGAATAACTATGTATTTAGAAAACTCTGTCTAATATTTTCTGTATAGCACAAAAAATGGGCGCAAGTCTATCAATTGGCATTATTCGCTTAAATTCTTTGAATAGCTTCATAAGATAAACCAGTTGATTCTGCAATAATTTCTATAGCTATATTTTGCTCTTTCAATGCTTTGGCAACCTTCTCAATGCCCTTCTCAATACCGACCTTTTCACCTTCCTCAAAGGCTGTATCAAATACATTTTTTACTTCTAGATACTGCACTAAACTCTTCTTATATTGTTCATAGCCAAAATCTGTATAAGGATTAAAGTATTTTGCGGACATAACTACTCCTTCAAGATTATTTTAATGAAATACTCGCTGAATAACTATGTATTTAGAAAACTCTGTCTAATATTTCCTGTATAGCACAAAAAATGGGCGCAAGTCTATCAATTGTTATAATTCGCTCAAATTCTTTGAATAGCCTCGTATGATAAGCCAGTTGATTCTGCAATAATTTCTATAGCTATATTTTGCTCTTTCAATGCTTTGGCAACCTTCTCAATACCCTTCTCAATGCCCTTTTCAATGCCGACCTTCTCACCTTCTTCAAAGGCTGTATCAAATACATTTTTCACTTCTAAATACTGGACTAAACTCTTCTTATATTGTTCATACTGCTCCACATTTAAGTGAGATATTTCCGCTATTTCAAACCCTTTCTGAAATATTGGTTCATTTAATATCACGGGTATATGATTAAAACTTTCTAAGTTCTTCAAAAAATACAGCCATTTATCAAAATGCGTTATTAATTCATTTTCTTGTTTATTGAATAACGGCATTTGTAAAAATTTAAAGTTTAACTTATCAAAGAAAATATCACCATCTTGATCTTTTAGACACACATCGCGCCTAAATTTAGATGTTGTATTTTCATCATACTCAAAATCTAAAATGGCGATAAAATAGACGGGTAGTAAAAAGAAATTCCAATCGCCTTTTTCCGATTGTTCACGAATGGGGAATGTAGAATAGAATAAGGCTCTATCTTTGAAATGCTTGATTTTTGCTTTTTGCATTTCCACAATAAACTTATCACCAGTTTTACTTTCGCAATAAATATCAAATATGGCTTTACGTTCTGCTATGGTATCAGCTAGATTTTCTGGATTTTTAAAGGTTAATTGTTGAATTTGATGATGTATTGGTAGAAGTTGGTTGAGAAAATCAATGAGTAGATCTTTACTGCCTTCTTCTCCGAACAGTTTCTTAAAACCGAAATCTGTATAAGGATTAAAGTATTTTGCGGACATAACTACTCCTCCAAGATTATTTTAATGAAATACTCGCTGAATAACTTTAGAAAACTCTGTCTAATATTTCCTGTATAGCACAAAAAATCAGCGCAAGTCTATCAATTGGAATTATTCACTCAAATTCTTTTAATAGCTTCATAAGATAAACCAGTTGATTCTGCAATAATTTCTATAGCTATATTTTGCTCTTTCAATGCTTTGGCAACCTTCTCAATGCCCTTCTCAATACCCTTCTCAATACCTTTCTCAATGCCCTTCTCAATACCGACTTTTTCACCTTCTTCAAAGGCTGTATCAAATACATTTTTCACTTCTAAATACTGGACTAAACTCTTCTTATATTGTTCATACTGCTCCACATTTAAGTGAGATATTTCCGCTATTTCAAACCCTTTCTGAAATATTGGTTCATTTAATATCACGGGTATATGATTAAAACTTTCTAAGTTCTTCAAAAAATACAGCCATTTATCAAAATGCGTTATTAATTCATTTTCTTGTTTATTGAATAACGGCATTTGTAAAAATTTAAAGTTTAACTTATCAAAGAAAATATCACCATCTTGATCTTTTAGACACACATCGCGCCTAAATTTAGATGTTGTATTTTCATCATACTCAAAATCTAAAATAGCGATAAAATAGACGGGTAGTAAAAAGAAATTCCAATCGCCTTTTTCTGATTGTTCACGAATGGGGAATGTAGAATAAAATAAGGCTCTATCTTTGAAATGCTTGATTTTTGCTTTTTGCATTTCCACAATAAACTTATCACCAGTTTTACTTTCGCAGTAAATATCAAATATGGCTTTACGTTCTGCTATGGTATCAGCTAGATTTTCTGGATTTTTAAAGGTTAATTGTTGAATTTGATGATGTATTGGTAGAAGTTGGTTGAGAAAATCCATGAGTAAATCTTTACTGCCTTCTTCTCCGAACAGTTTCTTAAAACCGAAATCTGTATAAGGATTAAAGTATTTTGCGGACATAACTACTCCTCCAAGATTATTTTAATGAAATACTCGCTGAATAACTATGTATTTAGAAAACTCTGTCTAATATTTTCTGTATAGCACAAAAAATGGGCGCAAGTCTATCAATTGGTATAATTCGCTTAAATTCTTTGAATAGCTTCATAAGATAAACCAGTTGATTCTGCAATAATTTCTATAGCTATATTTTGCTCTTTCAATGCTTTGGCAACCTTCTCAATGCCCTTTTCAATACCCTTCTCAATGCCCTTTTCAATGCCGACCTTCTCACCTTCTTCAAAGGCTGTATCAAATACATTTTTCACTTCTAAATACTGGACTAAACTCTTCTTATATTGTTCATACTGCTCCACATTTAAGTGAGATATTTCCGCTATTTCAAACCCTTTCTGAAATATTGGTTCATTTAATATCACGGGTATATGATTAAAACTTTCTAAGTTCTTCAAAAAATACAGCCATTTATCAAAATGCGTTATTAATTCATTTTCTTGTTTATTGAATAACGGCATTTGTAAAAATTTAAAGTTTAACTTATCAAAGAAAATATCACCATCTTGATCTTTTAGACACACATCGCGCCTAAATTTAGATGTTGTATTTTCATCATACTCAAAATCTAAAATAGCGATAAAATAGACGGGTAGTAAAAAGAAATTCCAATCGCCTTTTTCTGATTGTTCACGAATGGGGAATGTAGAATAAAATAAGGCTCTATCTTTGAAATGCTTGATTTTTGCTTTTTGCATTTCCACAATAAACTTATCACCAGTTTTACTTTCGCAGTAAATATCAAATATGGCTTTACGTTCTGCTATGGTATCAGCTAGATTTTCTGGATTTTTAAAGGTTAATTGTTGAATTTGATGATGTATTGGTAGAAGTTGGTTGAGAAAATCCATGAGTAAATCTTTACTGCCTTCTTCTCCGAACAGTTTCTTAAAACCGAAATCTGTATAAGGATTAAAGTATTTTGCGGACATAACTACTCCTTCAAGATTATTTTAATGAAATACTCGCTGAATAACTATGTATTTAGAAAACTCTGTCTAATATTTCCTGAATCAGAACATTAGTATCTAGAACTAGCTTCATGAAATTATCTCAAAAATTTCCTCATCGGTATAACCTGTTTGATTCTTTGCCATCAAATAAGAACGCAAGGCGCGGAATTTGTGGGTAAAGATATAATTATTTATTGTACAGTATCTATCAAGCCTCGGATTACTGATTACGAAGCAAATCCAGATCATGTAATGACATCAGAAGAAATCAAAGCTTCAATATAATCGCTTTTATATGCCAAGAAACATAAATTATTTATTTAAACAGATATTTTTATCTTGATCAAAATCGCTACAATAGCTACCACAGCTAGATTTATTCCCATTTAATTTTGAAAATTCAGGCAATTAGGATAGCTATTGCTATTTACCTTCCGCCTATTGCACTAAAATTAGTAGACACCTAGCTGAGTTGTACAAACTTTTGAAATTAGGAGTGCATACGTGCCAACACTTGCTAAATACTTGCTGGTTGGATCAGTTGAAGCTTACAGTGGCAAATCTGCAACAGTTTTAGGTTTGTCTCATCAGCTAAAACAAAAAGGTTTGGATATTGCTTATGGCAAACCTTTGGGTAATTTTGTCAAGACATCTGCGGGAACAGTAGTTGAAGAAGATGTCCAGTTCATTACTCATAACCTTAACCTGCCAGACAACCGCATTGCTCCCACCTTATTATCTTTGGATGAAATTACTGTCCAGAAACGCTTACAGGGAGAAGATACAACTAACTATCAAGAGTTACTAGTACAAAAGTATTCACAAATACCAAAGAGTAATTTGGTAATCTTAGAAGGGCCTGCTAACTTATCAGAAGGAAATTTATTTGGATTATCCTTACTGGAATTAGCAGAAAAATTAGATGCTCCTGTACTGTTAATTAGCCGTTATCAATCACTAACTTCTGTTGAGGCGTTATTATTTGCTAAACAGCAATTAGGCAAACGGTTAATGGGTGTGGTAATTAATGAAGTACCTCACGAAAAATTAGAGTTAGTTCACACACTCTTACGCCCATTCCTAGAAAAACAGGGAATTTCCGTCCTAGCAACATTGCCCAAAAGTGATGTCCTCCGCAGTGTCAGCGTTGGGGAATTAGTCAAGCAGTTAAACGCGGAAGTTCTTTGTCGGAGCGATCGCCTAGATTTATTAGTCGAAAGTCTAGCCATTGGGGCGATGAATGTCAATTCCGCCGTCAAATACTTCCGCAAACGCCAGAATATGGCAGTAGTGACAGGAGGCGATCGCGTTGAAATTCAACAAGCAGCCTTAGAAACATCTACTCAATGCCTCATCCTGACTGGACAACTACCACCCCCTGCCTTTATCCTCAACCGCGCTGAAGAGTTAGAAATCCCGATTTTATCCGTGGATTTAGACACTCTCACCACAGTAGAGATAATTGATCGCACCTTTGGTCAAGTTCGTGTTCATGAACCAATTAAAATAGAGTGCATTCGCTCTCTTATGTCTGAGCATTTTGATATTGACCGTTTATTATCCCAATTGGGACTTAATCCAGCGGCAGCAGTATCATAAACTACCCAGATTCCTTTGATTTATTAGAATCAGCAGCGTAAATCCTCTTAATTACTCCTCGACTGGTTTATTTAGTGGGATTTGTTCTGGCAATGCTTCCCCAACTGGTTTAACTTCCTCAATGGTCATATCAGACTTGTCGGCTGCTTCTGCGGCTAATAACTCTGATGTCACTGGATTTGGGGAACTTATTTCTGGTGCATCTGCCGTTTCGCTAGTTTCTTCTATGGCAATAACCACCTCAGTTTGAGTGATCTCCATCACAGTTTCGGTTTCTCCTGTGATAAATGACTCGGAAATCACCACCTCAGTTTGAGTGATCTCTACCACAGTTTCCGGTGCTGTTGGCGGAATTACCTGTTCTTCCTCCATAACAGTGGGTGGAGTTGGTGATATTTCCACCATTTCCAAAATAGGAGCTTGAGAAAAAGTATCCGCTGATAAACTTTCAGTTGTAATTGCTGGGGTAGCAGTTACCGACTCATCTGGTAATACTGACGGTGGCGTTGCTTCAGTTGGAGTTGTTTGTAAAATCTCTTCAGCAGTTTTGATCACAGGCTTTTTATTCACAGTCTGCTGTATCTTCGCCTTAGCACCACCAAATACACCAGCAACGAAGCTTGATAACTGTCCAAATTTCTCTTTCACAGAAAACTTTGACATTTGCGATTGGAGACTAATCTTAATTAGCTCAGGACTGGGGAGAGGAGTTTGTTGTCCTTGGGGAGCAAGTTGTCGCCGTAATGAGAGAGTTTGCCAGCCAAACCATACCAACAGTGCCACACTAGCTACATGACCCAGTAACAGCCCCCCAGTAATTCGAGGTGCAAAAATCCATAATACTAAAGCGTAGAATAACCCAACGCCACTCCAGATGAAATCATTCTTGCGATGGATTTCTGGAAAAAAGAAGGCTGATAAATAAATGGCGAGACTGCCAAAACCGATTACCAACGCTAGAAGATAAGCCAGCATTTTTTAATCCTCCTTACTATTTAATTCGAGAAAGGGAACAGGGGGCAGGGGGAGTAGGGGAAGTAGGGGAAGTAGGGGAGTAGGGGGAGTAGGGGAAGTAGGGGAGAAATTTCTTCTTTCTTCCTTCTTCCTTCTTCCTTCTTCCTTCTTGACTCCTGAACTCCTGATAGCGAAGCGTGGCGTTAGCCATACTCCTGAACTCCTGCTATATGTATTTTAATTTTGCAAAATTTGGGACTAAATTGTGGACTTCAATACAAATTAAAATTAATTCATTGATGTGAGTGATGATTTCTTAAATTTTAGAAAAACTCTTAATATCTTCTTTAGGAGTGAAGCGAAAATCTCGGACTACCCTTAAAGAGAAAGGATCTGCAAGAGAAAGAGCCAAACCCAAACAAAAGATTTAAACTGAACTATGACACTACAAAGCTTTGGTGTGATTGGATTAGCAGTTATGGGCGAAAATATCGCACTTAACGTAGAAAGAAATGGCTTCCCAATTGCAGTTTACAACCGCTCTCGTGAAAAAACCGATGCCTTCATGGCGCACCGCGCCCCAGGACGGAACGTTAGAGCCGCTTTTAGCCTCGAACAATTTGTCGCCTCATTGGAACGTCCCCGCAAAATTTTGGTGATGGTACAAGCTGGTAAACCTGTTGATGCGGTAATTCAACAGCTCAAGCCTTTACTCCAAGAAGGTGATATCATTATTGACGGTGGTAACTCTTGGTTTGAAGACACCGATAGACGCACTCAAGAATTAGAACCCATCGGTTTACGCTACATCGGTATGGGTGTGAGTGGCGGTGAAGAAGGAGCTTTAAATGGACCTTCTCTCATGCCTGGTGGGACAAGAAGCTCTTATGAGTACCTATCTCCCATTTTCAACAAAATTGCGGCTCAAGTTGATGATGGTCCCTGTGTAACCTACATTGGTCCTGGTGGTTCTGGACACTATGTAAAAATGGTTCATAACGGTATTGAGTACGGTGATATGCAGTTAATTGCAGAAGCCTACGATTTGCTGAAAAATGTGGCTGGTTTAAGTCCAGCACAACTCCATGAAGTCTTTGCTCAATGGAATACAACGGATGAACTCAATTCATTCTTGATTGAGATTACCGCGAATATTTTCCCCTACGTAGATCCTGATACCAAGATTCCCCTGGTTGACTTGATTGTTGACGCAGCCGGTCAAAAGGGAACTGGTCGTTGGACTGTACAAACTGCTTTAGAATTGGGTGTAGCTATTCCGACAATTACAGCAGCGGTAAATGCTCGAATTCTCTCTTCAATTCGAGATGAACGGATTGCTGCTTCTAAGGTCATCACCGGACCAAATGCTAAGTATGGTGGTGATATTGCAGCTTTTGTGAACATGGTGCGTGATGCTCTTTATTGTTCCAAAATCTGTTCTTATGCTCAAGGTATGGCGCTGTTATCTACAGCTTCCAAAACTTACAATTGGGATTTAAATCTGGGCGAAATGGCGCGGATTTGGAAAGGTGGTTGTATTATTCGCGCTGGTTTCTTGAATAAGATTAAGAAAGCATTTGACGAAAATCCCGCTTTACCTAACTTGTTGTTAGCGCCTGAATTTAAGCAAACAATTCTCGATAGACAAGCTGCTTGGCGTGAAGTAATTGTCACTGCTGCTAAGTTGGGTATTCCTGTTCCAGCTTTCAGTGCTTCTCTAGATTACTTCGATAGTTACCGCCGCGATCGCTTGCCACAAAACTTAACTCAAGCACAACGGGACTACTTCGGCGCTCACACCTACAAACGAACTGACAAAGAAGGATCTTTCCACACTGAGTGGGTTCCCATTGCTGAAGCTCAGAAGTAAAACACTTCTAGTTAATTCTTGCCATTTATTTCGGCAAAATTGCCTGTAGGGGCGGGTAAACCCCGCCCTTAATTGTAAGATTAATACTATTAAGAGTCAATGATAACTTTAAATATTATGCGAATACGTAAATACTGAACCTTTTTGAAACAAATAAAGTATTTTGACAGGAGATACTAGTGTGTTAATTTTGACAGATAAGCCAGGGATTTCCTTAATGCAGAAAGTGTGATAGAAAAAAGAATACCCGAAATCCGATAAAAAGGTTTTAGGGAAACAAAACAATGTCATGGTTATATTGTCTTCTCTCATTTACATGATAGTTGGTAATGGTTGGGTGAGATAATGTGAACAGATACAGGGTTGAAAAAAAAGAGAAAGTAAGTCCGGGTCAAGTAGTAAAAGCCATGATAATAAACGGGTTAGGATTCGTATCAAAACCCTTATATATGTTTCCTGAATATTTTGAAACAATCGCTTGTGAACATCTAATTGTTCAGGAGTAAAACCAGAATATCTCAATGACGATAAACTGGGGAGAGTGATGGATAAACTATTTATCAAAGGATTGGATACAATATTTTTTATCATTGCCTTAAAAGCAGCACAAAAATTTGGAGTATCACTATCAACATCACATCTAGATTCATCATCAATGCACGTACATGGGCAGTATAACACCAGCTTACCAGAAGTAATATTTGAGAGTCAAAAAGTAGTCAATAATCAAGAATTAGAAGAATTAGCAGTAAAATTACCAAAAGAAATTACCATCACCCACGGTTATTCTCGTGACCATAGACCAGATTTAAAACAGTTCATCATAGAAATGATATGTTCAGGAGATGGAGACATACCAATATTTTTAAAACTAGCATCGGGAAACCAATCCGACTCATCATGTTTTGGTAAAATAGCAGTTGAGTATCAGCAACAATTAGAAGTTAACAGTCTCATAGTAGCAGACTGCGCCTCATATACAGAATCAAATCTGAAAATGGTGTCAGATTTACGTTGGTTATGTCGAGTACCATTAAGCATAAAAGTAGCAAAATCATTAATATCAACAATACCAGAATCAGAATTTATTGATAGTACAATACCAGGATATAAACGGCTCTACCGGACTTAGCATACTAAGTCCGGTAGAGCCACATATTTCTAATTGGAATAAGGACAGAGATTTTATCTTGAGTCTTTTACCAGATGATTGTTTACGTTACTATCAATTAGTCACCTAATTATTATCTCTATCAATTTAATTTTTCTTGTAAAGATGAGCTAATCTCTTTGATTTATAGCTCAATTTTACTATGTCTATAATTTCGTTTTCTACTTTAATTAATTAGTCTAACTTATAATTTTTTCTTGAATATCTTCTTTTATTTATTTGTTATCCTCTCCAGGTGGTGTGCATTCTTATTGCTTCTTATTGAGAATAGGTTTTGATGACATTTTTGGTGATTTACTGTTTCTCAAATGCCTTTTTTTACTTTATATGTTTGTTTTGATGCTCCCTTTGATTTTTCTCTACGGAATTTCCCTCTGTGACAGTTTGGGGTGCGGAATGTGGGATAAAATATGAATGTAGGTAGGATTGGAAATTCCGTAAAAAATTTAGATAAATTGTGAGGCTGCTCTATGCCTGAAGTTAATTTTCAACAGTCAATTAATAGTACTGCTACCATTGTAGAAGAATATGCAGTCGGAAAAAGAGACTTTGAAAAAGCAGAATTAGGAGAAGCTAATCTACAAAATTTTGACTTGAAAGGCTCTGATTTCAGTTATGCTGATTTGAGTACAGCTAATCTCAGTGGTGCAAATCTGCGAGGATGTGATTTGAGTTTTGCTGATTTAAGTGAAGCTAATTTAGAAAATGCAGATTTGCGCGGAGCAATGTTATTTTCTACAAATTTACGTACAGCTAATTTACAGGGGACGCATTTAGAAAAAGCAGATTGTGATCATAATACCCGGTTTCCCGCAAATTTTGACCCTATTGTAGCAGGTGTAAACATAAGTAACCCATCTGTATAGATACTGGTGCGGCTGCTATAGCCGCTTATTATTTATACTGGCAATATTGTAAATTGTCACAAAAAACCCATTGTATCACTTGACAATTAGAATAGCATATTTTATCAATTTTTGCAAATTTTAATTTTATAACTTAATTTTTCCCTGGAAATACTTTAGTTAAATCTAAGATTAATTCCGGGAAAGATGGCAATTTGACAGACTCATTAGGGAGGATAATTGATTTGTGACGATAGCCAAATTTACCTTGTAAATCTTGATATGGGTCACTGTAGCATTCTAAATAATAATTTACTAAATTGAAAATCCAATAATCAGAAATATCGGCTTCTGCATATAGGGATAATTTTATTTCTTGGTCATATTTTAAAGATGAATCAGCTACTTCAATAATTAGGAAAATGTCAGATGGAGTGGGATGATTGAGAAAGTAATCATCAGGTGTATTTTTAACAATTGTTAAATCTGGTTCTGGTTCGCTATCATTAATAATAATAGGTTCTTGTCCGCGGATAGTAGCCTTTTCTTCCAGTAACTTGAATAACTCTCTATATAAACGAGTATTACAAACAGAATGTGCTTTACCTTTTGCAGCCATTTTGATAATTTCACCTTTAATTAGTTCAACTCTGTCATCTTCCGTGAAGAAGTCAAGGTCTGCTAGACGGTGATATTCAGTTATGGTAAAGCGTTTAGCAGTAGCAACAGTCATAAAATTTAGGTAATATGAGTTTAGCTTAAATTATATCATAAAAATACCAGATCCCCAGATTCCCGACTTCTTCAAGAAGTCGGGAATCTAAATACTTAATTACGGCAAATTTGATTAACTACAGCACCATTGTTATTTACTACTTCTATTAATAAAGGCATTTGTCCCATGGCATGAGTTGAACAACTCAAACAAGGATCAAAAGCCCTAATTCCGGCTTCGACACGGTTTAACATTCCTTCTTTTATGTTATCACCTTGGATAAAATGGCGGGCAATTTGGGCAACGCTACGATTCATTGCTAAGTTATTTTGACCCGTGGCAATAATCAAATTTACCTTTAACATTAAACCATTTTCATCAACTTGATAATGGTGAAATAATGTCCCCCTTGGGGCTTCACTTACACCCACAGCTTCTAGGCAATTAATACCAGCTTCAGCACAGAGACGAGTTGATAAAATATCTGGATCATCAAGGATAATTTCGATATGTTCAATTGCTGCTAAAATTTCAATTAACCGGGCATAATGATAGAAAAATGATGATTTAATAGTACCATTTTCATAACTGCGGAATTCTTTTAATTCTGTGTCTGCTAAAGGTGTGCCAATTTGACTACAAATATTCAATCTTGCTAAGGGTCCAACGCGATACATTCCACTATCTAAACGACAATGATCACTGCTATCAGGATAACCTAAAGGAAGATAATAAGGTGATTTTAAATAAGAGTCTGCTTGAACTGCTTCACCGATAAATTCATGATAGTTAGCAGCATCAAGATTATCAGCAACGATGTTTCCTCCACTATCAACAAATCGGATATGTCCATCATAAGTTTCCCATAAACCTTCAGAACTGACTAAACCCATGAATAAACTCGGAAAATTACCAAAGGTTTTTGCTTCTTTCTCATAAGTTTTTAATAGGGTTTTAAATAAAGCTATGGCACTAATTACAGTGGCTTTGGCTTCAGGAATTTTTTGCTGAATGTGGGTGCGATTTTCTGTGGTTAAAGGGTCACGAACTCCACCAGGAACAGCCCAGGAAGGATGAATTTTTTTTCCTCCTAATAATTCAATGATTTCTTGTCCAAATTGGCGTAAACGGATTCCACCTCTGGCTAATTCCGGTTCAGCGGCAATTAAACCAAAAATATTGCGGTTTTCGGGTTCGCTATCCATACCTAATAATAGGTCTGGTGCGCTGAGGTGAAAGAAGCTGAGGGCATGAGATTGGATAATTTGCCCTAAATTCATCAAACGGCGTAATTGGGTGGCTGTTTTGGGGATTGTGACGGCTAAAATGCGATCGCCTGTTTTGGCTGATGCTAATAAGTGACTGACTGGACAAATACCGCAAATTCTCGCAGTAATTCCTGGCATTTCTGGAAATGGACGACCGACACAAAATTTTTCAAACCCGCGAAATTCAGTGACATGAAATCTAGCATCATTTACTTGACCTTCATCATCTAAATAAATGCTAATTTTCGCGTGGCCTTCAATGCGAGTAACGGGGTCAATAATGATTGTTTTCATAAATAAATAATCGGTGATTGGTAATAATAAGCAATTGTAGGTTGGGTAGAACAAAGTGAAACCCAACAAAATCTTCGATAATGATCATGTTGGGTTTCCTTGCGTCAACCCAACCTACATATAGTAATTACAAATCATAAATTCTAGATTCTGCTAATTCTGGATATTCATCACAGTAATCTTCAAAGGCAGTTTTCAGAGGTTTTTCAGCGAGTTGGTGGGCAATTTCGGCTTGAATTTCTTCTACCACATCCCAAGCTGCTGCACATTCTGTGGAATTAATGCCTTTTTCTGCACAAACAATTCGAGCTTTTTTAATTTCATCTTGTAATTCTTGTTCTAACAAAAATGAGCGCGGTTGTTCTAAACAACTACTTCTGGCTAAGATGTCAGTAAGTGAAATTATTCCTAATAATTTACCACTAATTACAGGCGCACGGCGGAGATGGTGGTTAGCAAATAATCTGGCTACATATTCTAAACCTAATTCTGGATTGACGACAATACAAGGTTTAGTCATAATTTCATAAACACGGATTTTATTTGGATCTTTGCTGTAGGAAATGACTTTATAAACAATGTCGCTCTCTGTGATAATTCCATAAGCATCTTGTTCATGACGACGATCTACAATTAATGCTCTCCAATCTCTAGCTTTCATTAAATCAACTGCTTCTTTGACTGTGGCTGAACTGCGAATCATGGCCACATCTTTAGTCATTACATCTGCTGCTGTTAACATAAGTCACCTCAGAAAAAATAGGAGTCAGTAGTCAGAAAGAAGAAAGAAAGAAGATATTTATTTGGTCGTGATCACTAATTAACCAAATTTAATCATTTCTCGGCCGACAATTTCCGGCTTTTCTCCTTTTAATAGTGGTGCAAGTGCGGCACGAATGCGAGGTGCAGAAGGGGGACAACCGGGTAAATAAATATCAACTGATACTACCTTATGCACAGGGACAACTGTATCTAGTAAAGGGGGAACAATTCCTGGTGAATTGGGAATTTGTTGATTAATACAAGCCTCTTGGATATAAGCTAATTGTAGGGCTGGTTCAGCACCACCGGAAAGATTACGCAAAGCGGTAACATTACCAGTAACAGCACAATCACCAAAGGAAATTATTGTTTTAGTTCGGGTTCTAATTTTGTGAATTAATTCTAGATGTTCTTCATTAGCTATAGCACCTTCAACTAATACTACATCTACACCTTCGGGATATTCTTTAATATCAGCAATGGGACTATAAACTATATCTACTTGTGCAGCTAAGTCTATTAACCATTCATCTAAATCAAGGAATGACATATGACAGCCAGAACAACCACCTAACCACACTGTTGCTAATTTAATTTTAGTCATTTTTTTACCTCTTCAGTTGAAATTAATGATTGCCATTCTTTGACAACATGAATAGGAACTGAGATATTAATGAAGTTTGCAGCGGGAAGAGGTATGGATAAAGTTAAAGATTCTAAAGGTAATTGGAATAATATATCTGTGAAATCATATTGACCAATTGTAGGGGCTGGAGCTTTATCTAAAAAGATATCATTAGCACTCCACACTTTACCTGTATTGGCAGTAATTTTTAACGGTTGAGGGTGAATTAATTCCGCAGAACCAGGAAAGCCAACTAGGCGAAGATTGATATTAGATGTTTGATCAGAATACACTTGTTTAAATAATACAACTTGCCAGACTTTTCCTGATTGATCATCTAATTTAACTTGTGAGCGATAAATAACTTCTTCGGGCGGGTTTCCTATCTGAGTAACAGCAGCAATTACTGTCTGTGACGTGAAATTTACTAAACCCAGGAATATCAATGTTGTCAATATTCCTACTAATAGAATTCGCTTGAATATTTTTTGAATTTGCATATACTGTAACATGAGATTTTATTTCAACTTATTGCTAATGACTAATGACGTTGTAAGATCCCCAACTTCTCATATTGATTCATTACTTATTGACCTCATCAAAGAACAAGTCGGGGATCTGATTTCTCTGCAAATAACTAAGCACTAAAAATTCCATTGTTTTTTCTCTCGTGCAGTTACTAAAAATTCAATTTTGCCCCGATCATGTTTCATTTCACCAACACTTGAACCCTTATCAAATAACGCTCCTGTGGGACAGGCATTTACACATTTACCGCAGGAAGTACAAGTTTGGGAAGTTCCCCAAGGTTGATTTAAATCAGTAATTACGTGAGATTTTGATCCTCTTCCTGCCATATCCCAAGTATGTGCGCCTTCGATTTCATCACAGACCCGAATACAGCGAGTGCAAAGCACACAACGATTATGATCTATGCCAAAAAGATGATGAGAAGTATCAACAGTTCGCTGAGGATTTTGATATTCTAAGCGGAGATGATCCATGCCCATTTCTATGGCTAAATCTTGTAATTCACAGTTACCATTAGCAACACAAACGGAACAAACATGATTACCTTCGGCAAATAACATTTCTACAATTGTCCGCCGATATTTTTGTAAGCGATCGCTATTTGTATTTACCTCCATTCCTTCTATCACTTTTGTCACGCAAGCAGGTTGTAATTTATTACTACCAGCAATTTCCACCAAACATAAACGACAAGCACCAATATCATCTACACCTTCTAAATGGCACAATGTAGGAATATGAATACTCGCTTCCTGCGCTGCTTCTAGTAAGGTTTCATTCTCACGAGCGCTAATCAATTCCCCATTTATTGTTAAAGTTTTTACAGTCATAATAATTTGGTAATTGGTAATTGGTAAATAACTCTTACCAGTAACAACTGACAACTGACAACTGACAACTAACTACTGACTAATTCCAAATATTCATCTCGAAAATATCGCAAAGTGCTAAAAACCGGATTTGGTGCAGACTGTCCTAAACCACATAAACTTGTGTGTTTTACCATATCGCAAAGTTCCTCCAACAAATCCAAGTCAGCTAGTGAACCTTTTCCTTGACTAATCTTTGTTAATAAACCGTGTAATTGTACAGTTCCTACACGACAAGGAATGCACTTACCGCAAGATTCATCCATGCAGAATTCCATGAAAAAGCGAGCGACATCTACCATATTTGTAGTTTGATCCATGACAATCATTCCCCCCGAACCCATCATTGAACCCAAGGCGGTTAAGGATTCATAATCTACAGGTGTAGCAAAAGCCGACGCAGGAATACATCCCCCTGAAGGACCGCCGGTTTGTACTGCTTTAGCAATACCATTGTCGGGAACACCTCCTCCCATTTCCTCGACAATTTTCTGTAAAGATGTTCCCATTGGGACTTCTATTAAACCCGTGTTGCGGATGTTTCCCGCTAACGCAAATACCTTTGTACCTTTGCTTTTACCAATGCCGATATTAGCAAACCAATCTGCACCTTTACGAATAATCGGCGCAATATTGGCAAAGGTTTCCACATTGTTAATTAACGTCGGATAGCCCCATAAACCGGACTCAGCCGGGTATGGTGGCCGGGGATGAGGGACACCACGTTTACCTTCAATGGAAGCCATTAAAGCCGTTTCTTCACCGCAGACATAAGCACCCGCACCAATGCGAATTTCTACTTTAAAATCAAAGGGAGAGTCAAAGATTTGTGAACCCAAAAGCCCTAAGTGTTGGGCTTGACGAATAGCAATTTCTAGACGTTGAATAGCAATAGGATATTCTGCCCTAACATAAATATAGCCTTGATTTGCCCCGATAGAGTAGGCAGCGATCGCCATCCCTTCCAAAACTCGATGGGGATCACTTTCCAATACACTCCTATCCATGAATGCACCAGGATCACCTTCGTCAGCATTGCAAATTACAAACTTCCTCTCACCGGCGGATTTTGCTACTGTTCCCCATTTTAAACCAGTGGGATAACCAGCGCCACCGCGTCCCCTTAAACCACTTTTAGTAATAGTTTCTACCACCTGACTAGGTTTCATTTCCCGTAGCACTTGGTAAAGGGCTTGATAACCATCAGCCGCAATATAAGCTTGAATCCGTTCCGGGTCAATTTTACCACTGTTTTCTAGAACAATCGGCAATTGACGGCTAAAAAATGGCTGATTTAAATCACCCTGTTGTAAATTTGTGACTTCTCCATTTACCCCCACAATAATTTCGGCTGCATTTTCCGGTGTAACTTTTTGATACAATTGCGATATGAGTGAATTTTCCTGGTTTTCTACCTGTACCAATGGGCCATGACAACACAGACGCATACAACCCACACCAGAAACTTGCACAGTATCTTGTAAACCCGCAGCTTTCACAGATGCTTCGAGATTGTCTTTCACAGCTTGAGAATCAGAAGAGAGACAACCCGCAGCAGTACAACACCGAACTTGCACAGATTTCCGTTGAGAAAGTTCCGTTTGGGCAATTTCTAATAACTCATTTAGTTCCATTTTGCCACCATTCTCCCACTTTTTCGCAAACCGATTCTGGAGTTTGATTACCTAAAATAGCACCATCAAACACTACCGCAGGGGCAATTCCACAAGCCCCCAAACATCTAGCCGTCATCAAAGAAATTTGACCATTTGCAGTAGTTTCTCCTGCGTGAATTTGCGTAAACTGTTCCACATTTGTTAAGATCGCCGTTGAGCCTTTAACATAACAAGCTGTACCCGTACAAACCACACAATTATGAACCCCTTTCGGTGCTAGGGAAAACAAATGATAGAAGGTAGCTACCCCATAAACCCGACTCGGTGGTAACTTGAGACTATGGGAAATGTAAAGCAATAAATCCAGTTCTAAATAACCAAATAGTTCAGAAGCCCGATGCAGAATTTCAATGAGTGCATCTTGTTGATACTGATGACGCTTAATAGTTGCGTCTAAAATCTTTAAACGCTTGTCTCCACTTGGATGAGTTGAAGAATGTGGAACTGATGTTTTCATATTTTTCACGCAAGTGTCACACTAAAAATCTGTTGTCGGGTGCGTCAGAAGGCATAAATCCTGCAAATAAACAGATTGTTGATATCTGACGCACCCGACAAATATTCATCCCTCTTTATCTGTGTTTATCTGCGTTTATCTGCGGTTAATAAATCTTGAAATGTGATTCTATGCAGCTTTATTGAGAATTAGTTACTAAATGTAGTAGCTGCTGAAGTAACATTTACCGCTTTAGAAGCAACAGGAGGATGAACAATCTGCACTGAACAGGGTGCATGATGTAAAACATAATTACTCACACTACCAAGGAAAAATTCCGCTATTCCAGAACGTCCCCGTCGTCCCATTATAATTAAGTCAGCATTCCAGTCAATGGCTAATTCACAAATCATTCGTCCTGGATTACCAGTATTTTGCGTAAATTCCGTATTAACACCAGATTTATTAGCTTGGTCGCTCCATGACTGTAACATTTGCAAGCCTTCATTTTTAAATTTTTCCCAATGCTCTTGGTATAATTGAAAACTTTGCTCATTCCAACCGGGATAGTAGTCAATATTGGGGAAAACCAGCGCCTCTGGACTGCCTTCTTCTTCTTGTGATAAAACGTGCAGTAACATTAAATTTGCAGATGTGATCTTGGCTAAAGATAAAGCTTGTTCAAAAACTTTTACGCTCATTTCTGAGCGATCTACTGCGACTAAAATTCTGTTAAACATATATACCTCGATGTTAGCTTGCTAACTAATGATAATGAGTATATTCGGCTTTTTAGGTTAATATTTGGTAAAAGCATCCTTAACATTTACTAACAATCATACAACAGGGGTCAAGAGTCAAAGCCTTTTATGGCATAGTTTTGTAATTAAATTTTACACTTCATAAGAATACCCGGTAAGTGGGAAACGAGCGCGGCTTGGCTACAAAGAATTTGGGTAACTGGCGAGAATAGATATTTAAGTTAATGTTCGATATTTATGCTAGACGAAAAAGAAAAAAATTGCATCTCATCGAAGATAGATTAAAAAATATTAAAATTTATTTCTCTGTAGCGATAATATGTAAATCTATGTTTTGATTTCTGATTAACTCCAGCAAGCGTTGTGTAAAAGAGCGTTTGAAAAATCTTTTCCATCGAGGTTGCTGACTTTCACCAATAACTATCTGAGTGATATGATAAGTTGCGGCAATTTGGGCAATTGTTTGAGAAACATTGTGATTTTTAATATGGAGAAATTCACCAGCGAATTCAAGACATAGTTTTTCACAAGTATCAATGTGTAAACTTTCTTCCTTACTGAGAAAACGTTCAGGATCTGCAATAAATAGAGTATAAAGTTTGGCATTCATATAATTAGCAAGTCGCGCCCCACGCCGTAATAATTGAATCGAATTGGGATAAGTAGATACACATACTAAAACTCGTTCGTGGACATTACAAATTTGCCCAGCAGAAATGGAAGTATTTGCTTCTTCTTCAACCGTATCTGCGACTTCTCTTAATGCTAATTCTCGCAAAGCAATCAGATTTCGACGTTGAAAAAAGTTTTCTAAAGATTGCTCAATTTTATCAGGAGTATAGATTTTACCTTCCCGTAAACGTTCTTCTAAAGTTTCTGGAGTCACATCAATCACAACAACAGCATCAGCTTCATCTAAGAGAAGATCAGGGATACGTTCTCTCACCACAACACCCGTAATTCTAGCTACCAAATCATTCAAACTTTCTAGATGTTGAATGTTGACAGTAGAGTAAACATCTATACCTTCTGCTAAAATTAATTCTACATCTTGATAGCGTTTTTCTCTAGCTGAACCGGGGATATTTGTATGCGCTAATTCATCAACTAAAACCAGTTGGGGAGAGCGTTCTAAAATTGTCTCCGTGTCCATTTCTTGAAGATTGATATTCTTGTGAATACTGGCTTTTTTAGGAATTATCTCCAATCCTATGGCTTTTGCAGCCGTGTCCTTGCGTCCATGAGTTTCTAAAACGCCAATAACAACATCAATACCATCTTGTTTGAGTTGATGTGCTTCCTCTAGCATTCTATAAGTTTTCCCCACACCGGGAGCCATACCAATGAAAATTTTATGCTTTCCCCGTCGAGCAGGACGAATATAAGAACTGTCAGGAGAAGGGGTATTAGGGTAAAACATGAACAAATTCCTACTTATTTACTAATTTTATCCACTGCTAGATTTAGTTTTAAAACATTTACTCCCGGTTCACCAAAAATACCCAAGAAACGACCATCAGTGTTTTGAGAAATTAAAGTTTCCAACTGCTTTGGTTCAACTCCTCGCGCTTTTGCTACTCTGGCAATTTGTACCTTAGCACTTTCAGGAGTAATGTGAGGATCAAGACTCGAACCAGAAGTATAAACTAAATCCGCAGTAGGTTGGATACCCGCTTTTTTAAGTCGCTGAATTTCACCTTCATTCCCATTAATACGTTCTAGTAATGCTGGATTACTGGGAGCTAAATTACTAGCACCAGATACCCCCGTCTTCAAAACACCAACTTCATCCTTTTTAGGGTCTGCTGTGCTGTAATTAGTAGTGCTAGGACGACCCCAAAAATACTTTTCACTGGCAAAAGGTTGACCAATTAAAGCTGAACCAATAATCACACCTTGAGAATTTTTAATTAAACTACCATTAGCCTGATCAGAAAAAACAACTTGTCCCGAAATCAACATAAATAACGGATAAATAAAAGCCGTTATCACCCACAAAACCAAAGTCGAACGAATCGCCTTACTAACTTGATGTCTCTGACTCATATTAAAACCTCCCTAATTTAAAAACCACAACAAAATATATTTCTTCCTTTGCGCCTTTGCTCCTTAGCGTCTCTGCGCGAAATAAAAAATATGGTTCATATTAAAACCTCTCAGGCTGAAAAATCACCACAAACAAATAAACACAAAGACACAGAGTAACAAGCCCCAACAAAGTAATCGTATAAGCCGAAAAACGCGATTCTGCTACCGAAGTCGCTGCTTGAACTGCTGGTGCTAATAATAAATTCAAGCAAAGTAGTAAAAACAGACCCAGAGGAACACGATGACCTTTAGAAATTGTCATTGATTAAGCTAATCCTATAGATACAATGAAAACGTCAATAATTTTGATAGCAATAAAAGGAGCAATCACGCCACCTAATCCGTAAATAAAGATGTTCCGTTGCAAAAGTTGGTTAGCAGTGAGAGGACGAAATTTCACCCCAGTTAATGCTAAAGGAATCAATGCCGGAATAATCAAAGCGTTGTAAATCAAAGCTGATAAAACTGCTGATTGGGTACTTGCCAAACCCATAATATTTAAACCATTTACCCCAATCCCAGGGAAAATTGCTGGAATGATTGCGAAGTATTTAGCGACATCATTAGCCAGAGAAAAAGTTGTTAAAGCCCCACGGGTAATTAGTAATTGTTTACCAATAGTGACAATATCAATTAATTTTGTCGGGTCAGAATCCAGATCTACCATATTAGCAGCTTCCTTTGCAGCTTGTGTACCAGAATTCATTGCTACACCAACATTCGCTTGTGCTAAAGCTGGGGCATCATTAGTACCATCTCCAGTCATAGCGACTAATTTTCCTTGTGCTTGTTCGCTGCGAATTACTTCAATTTTGTCCTCTGGAGTTGCTTCAGCAATAAAGTCATCTACACCAGCTTCTTCGGCAATTACAGAAGCAGTGAGACGGTTATCTCCTGTCAGCATCACAGTTTTAATTCCCATTCTTCGCATTTGATCAAATCGTTCTTTAATCCCCGGTTTAATAATATCTTTAAGATAAATTACACCATAAATATCATCATTTTTACAAACTGCTAATGGTGTTCCCCCTAATTTAGAAACTCGCTCATAAGCCGTATTAAGTTCTGCGGTTAATTGTCCATTTCGAGAACGCACAAATCCTTTAATTGCATCTACAGCCCCTTTGCGAATTTCTACGCCATTCGGTAAATCAATGCCACTCATACGCGTTTTTGCTGAAAATTCAATTCCTGCCGCAGTTGTGGGATTAAAACTCAATTTTGCTCCTAATGATTCGGCTAATTTAACAATTGATTTTCCTTCGGGAGTTTCATCAAAAATACTGGATGCCAAGGAAATTTGGGCAACTTCATTGAGAGAATGACCTTTAACAGGAATAAATTCTTCCGCCATGCGGTTTCCTAATGTAATTGTTCCCGTTTTGTCTAAAACCAAAGTGTTAATATCTCCACAGGCTTCTACAGCCCTTCCAGATGTGGCTATGACATTAAATTGAGCCACTCTATCCATCCCGGCAATGCCAATTGCACTCAATAATCCGCCAATTGTAGTAGGAATTAACGCCACTAATAAGGCAATTAATACCGCAATACTCACAGGTGATTTAACATAAACTGACACTGTTGGTAGCGTGACAATTACCACTAAAAAAACTTGAGTTAGCACTGCCAAAAGTACAGTTAAGGCAATTTCATTGGGGGTTTTAGTGCGAGAAGCCCCTTCTACTAAAGCAATCATTCTATCAATAAAACCTTGACCTGGATCTGATGTTACCCTAATAGTTAGTTCATCAGAATTAATGCGCGTTCCTCCCGTTACAGAACTAGCAATATCAGTTCCTGGTTGTTTTAAAACTGGCGCAGATTCTCCAGTAATAGCAGATTCATCTACAGAAGCCACACCAGCAATTACTTCTCCGTCTGCGGGGATAACATCACCAGCGATAACTTTAATTTGATCACCACGACGCAAAGTAGCAGAATTAACTTCTTGAATAGAACCGTCAGGGAGAAGTTTTCGGGCTACAACATCGGATTTTGTCGCCCGTAATGAGTCAGCTTGCGCTTTTCCTCGTCCTTCTGCTACCGCTTCGGCGAAATTTGCAAAAATAAGAGTCAAGAACAGAATTATGGTAATTAGACCGTTAAAAAGTCGCGGATTATTATCAGGAGTAATCCCAAAAAGATTTGGTTCAATAGTTACTAAAGCTGTAACAATCGTCCCCACCCACACTAAAAACATAACTGGATTTTTTAGCATATTGCGTGGGTCTAATTTGACAAATGCTTGTTTAAATGCTCTAGTATAGATTCCAGTATTTTTAACTTTGGGAGTATGTTTTCGTTCTTGTCGAGTTTTTGTAGTTTTCATGGATGTTTAGTTATTCAAAAATGTCAGGGACGAACCACAGAGGCACAGAGGACGCAGAGGAATAAAAGATTGAAACATATTTTGTGTAAGTCATAAGTTTATTTGGAAATTAAAAACCATTCTGCAATTGGACCTAAAACTAATACAGGAAAGAAAGTCAGCGCCCCAAGAATTAAAATTACTCCTCCTGTAACTCCAGTGAATAAACCAGTGTCGGTTCTGAGAGTACCGGCAGTCATAGGAACTGGTTGTTTGTTGGACATACTATCTGCTAATAGCAACAAGGCAATAATGGGAATATAACGTCCTGCGAGAATACTGAAACTAGCACTGAGATTCCACCAAAGTCCTGTTGCTGCTGGTTGACTATCAGCTAGTCCTTCAAAGCCAGAACCGTTATTTGCGGCTGCGGAAGCATATTCATAAACTACTTGAGAAACGCCATGAAAGCCTGGGTTACTAATACCTGAAAGTGCATCGGGAAAAGCAAAAACTATTGCCCAAGGGATGAGAATGGCGAAGGGGTGAACTAATAAAACAACGCTGGACAGAACGATTTCTTTTTTCTCGATTTTGCGACCTAAAAATTCTGGAGTCCGTCCTACCATTAAGCCAGTTAAAAACACTGCTAAAATATAGTAGATAAATAAATATGCTGTCCCAGTTCCTTGACCTCCCCAAACTATTTGCAAGAATAAATTAAAGAGAAATACAAATCCACCTGGGGGCATAAATGAGTCGAGAAGTGCGTTAACAGCACCACACATTGTCCCGGTGGTAATAGTTGCAAATAATGAACTTTGCGCCCAACCAAATCTTACTTCTTTTCCTTCTAAATTGGGTTGTTGTGATCCTAAAAGAGAATTAACTAAGGGATTTCCTTGATACTCACCAATTGTAGTTACAATCAACAAGATGGTAAAGATAGTAAAAACCATCCAAAATGCTAACCATGCTTGTTTGAGATTGTTAGCAAATACGCTATAGGTGTAAATTAGTGCTGTGGGGATAGAAATCATGCCCCAGGTTTGCAATAAGTTAGAAAAACCACTGGGATTTTCAAAGGGATGTGCTGAGTTAGTAGCAAAAAAACCACCACCGTTCTCACCAATTTGTTTAATCGCTTCCATGTGGGCAACTGGTCCGCGAGCGATCGCTTGAGTAGCACCTTCTAATGTTGTCGCTGTTGCCACTCCGGCAAGGGTTTCAGGCACACCAGCCATGATCAATAACAATCCCATAATGATTGACATGGGCAACAAAATCCGCGTAATTGACTTGGTGATGTCAATATAAAAGTTACCCAATGTTCTGCCAGTTAAGCCCCGAATAAAGGCAATTCCCACCGACAAACCGGTCGCTGATGAAACGAACATCAAAAAACTCAAAGCGAATGTTTGACTGGCATAACTGAAGGTTGTTTCTCCAGAATAATGTTGTTGATCTGTATTAGTAAGAAAAGAAAAAGTCGTGTGTAATGCTGTATCCCAAGTTGGTGTACCTAACCCTGTCGGATTGAATGGTAGCCATGCTTGAGTCATCAAAATAGTAAATACCAAAATCCCCATAACGATATTACTGTAAAGTACAGCTTTGGCATATTGCCAACCTGTCATTTCATCTTGAGGACGAACTCCAATTAAGACAAAAATTATTCTTTCTATGGGATTTAACACAGAGTCAAGCAGTGTGCTTTCTCCTAGAAAAACGCAAGCGATATATCTCCCTAATAAAGGAGTGGTGGCAATGACAAGAATTAATGTCAATGCAATTTGTATCCAACCTTGTAACATGAATTATAAAATCTCCTCAAAGAAAGTTGTTATGGCTTTTCAGTATTAAGCAGTCAGCTAAAAACAGATTTTACGGGTTTTCAAGTGGGGGGAGGCTGACATCAGTAATTAATATTCAGAATGCTTATCAATTCAATTCTTCCTAAGAGGGTGTTTGAAAAGTTATGGTTGATGTATTAAATATTTTTTACCCCACCCTAACCCTCCCCTTGTAAAGGGGAGGGAACTGGATTTTTATTGTTTCCCCCCTTTACAAGGGGAAAGGGGGGTAGCAATGTGATGAAAATTACGGAATACCACTTTTCAAACATCCTCTAATAGCTGACGGCTAAATGCTTACTTTCAGTATCATTTCTGTTAATTATTTCATCCTAAAAATCCTGATTTAGATAGTAATCTTGAGATGATTAATTTATATCATCAATTATTGTGGCAATAAAAACAAGGAGTACAAGGATATAAAAATCGTTTATTTTTCTATTTATGTGTCTACCTAAAGATATATATCAGTGTTTAGTAAAGTTTAGAGGAAATCTAAACGCTAGTAAACAAGATATCTGACTTCTTTAAGAAGTCAGGGATCTGAGCCTTGATAATTGTTATAGTTGTATAAGTTGAGAAAAGGTAAGTTAGTAAATGGCATCTTTAAAAAATAAATTAATAAACAATAACTTACGTCTTGGTAAAATATTACTAATTGTCACTATATTTATCTTTCTAGCAGTTTTAGAATATTCTACCCCCAATGATTATGTTTTTGGATATCTCTACAGTGGAGCAATTTTATTAGTCAATTCTTGGTTTGGGGGAATGGCAACAATAAGCGCAACATTTCTTGCTGTTTTTCTAACTATGTTAAATGCGTGGATACCTGGAGCTGAATCAATTCGAGCTTCTACTGTTGCTAGTCGAGTAATTGCTGCAATAGCTTTGATAGTCACCGGATTTTTAAGTCAGCGATTACGAAAATCTCAAAAAGCCATTGCCCTCACTCAAACTAAACTCGAATCCCAAGCCCAATTAGTGAGACTAAGAGAAGATTTTGCTTCCACACTTACTCACGATTTAAAAACGCCACTTTTAGGAGCAGTTGAAACTATTAAAGCCTTTCAAAAAGAAAAATTTGGTGCAGTTTTACCAACCCAACAGAAAGTTCTAGCAACAATGGCACGCAGCCATGAAACTTCCCTTGATTTATTAGAAACTTTGTTAGATGTTTATCGCAATGATACAGAAGGCTTAAAACTAGATTTAGCTCCTGTGGATTTAAGTATCTTAGCAGAAACAGCAACGGCTACCTTAATTGAATTAGCAGCAAATCGTCGCATTCATCTATCATTAAACTATGGTGATTCTGATTGGAAACGCTCTCTTTGGGTGCGCGGTGATGCTTTGCAACTGCAACGAGTTTTTAGCAATTTGCTGATTAATGCTATTAACCATTCTCGACGCGGTGATCATGTCGAAATTGTCTTAGAATCGCAAACTTCCTATCAAGTTGTCAAAATTTTAGATACAGGTGCAGGTATCCAACCTGAACAGTTTTCCCACTTATTTGAACGATTTTACCAAGGAAATAGCGATTCCTACGGAGCGCTAGTTCCCTCCGGGACGCTCCGCGAACGCTATCGCGGTGAGCTTTCCCAACGCCAAGCTAAAGGTTCGGGATTAGGACTTTATTTATCTCGGCAAATTATTGAAGCTCATAACGGTATAATATGGGCAGAAAACAGAGTTCCCAATGGCGCTATTTTTGCCTTCAAGCTCCCTGTTTTGCCATTTCAATCTTAAACAACATCAGATGTCTTCTACCCCCATAAAAATCCTCCTAGTTGAGGATGATGAACTTTTCCGTTTGGGCTTGCGTGTGCGATTGCAGCAAGAAACTGGTTTGGAGATTATCGCGGAAGCGGAAGATGGTGAAACAGCCATTGAGTTAGTCAACCAGCACCCTCTTGATGTCGTTATTTTAGATGTAGGATTACCAGGAATTGGCGGGATTGAAGCCTGTTATCAAATTAAACAAAAATATCCTAATTTGCCAGTTTTAGTCCTCACTTCCCATTCCCAAAAATCTCTGATTACGCGGTTAATTGAAGTGGGCGCTCAAGGTTATTGTCTTAAAGGTGTTGCGGCTGAAAAATTGGTATTGGCTCTGTATTCCGTCGCATCTGGGGCATCTTGGTGGGATGAAACTGCAACTAGGGAAATTCGTTCAGTATTTGTACCTGATAGCGATAGCGTGGCGTTAGCCAATAATCACCAAGTTGATGCAGAAAATAGCTCAAAACCTACTCATAAACTAACACAAAGAGAACAAGAAATTTTATTACTATTGGCAGCGGGGAAAACTAATCAAGAAATTGCTCTGGCACTTTATATTACACCGGGAACAGTGCGGGTTCACGTCCATGCTATCTTACATAAACTAGAAGTGAGCGATCGCTCTCAAGCTGTTGTTGTGGCTTTACAAAAACGGTTGATTAAAAACGATTTAATTTAATTCCTCTTGTAACCAATCTTCTAATTGCAATTCTTTGATTCTTAATAAATCAGAATCATGGGAAACTACAATTAAATTGTGAATAATAGCCGTATCTGCTATAAATATATCTGCGTCTTGAATTGGTAAACCTCTTTGTTTTAAATCAGCATAAATTTCTGACGCTTTTTGAAATATAGCCATATCGTCCAAGAGTAAAATTTGGTATTTCTTCAAAAATTTTTCAAAGTCTGATAATTTCTTTACCGCTTTAACTGCTAAGAGTCCTCGCTCAATTTCATAGTAAGTAATCCCACTAATGAAAACTTCCTCGTTTTGACGATTTAAACTTTCTAGCTGATTGGTTACTTTTGGATTTTCCTTGAGAATTGCTGTAACCATATTAGTATCTAGTAGATATCCCATTGACTTATTTACGTTTCACTGCTTCATCAAATATTGCCATTTCTTCTGGTGTAAAATCATTTAACAAACCACTGATTGCTTCTACAGCTAACATTTTACTAATTCTTTCTGTTAAGTCATCTTCAGCAATTGTGTCTACATCATCACCAGAATTTGGTTTAGTAAACAGTTCATACATTTTCTGGATCATTTTATCTTGTTCCAATCTTTCTTGATACACACTATTATTAGCAATCAAATATTTTACAATTGCTGAAATGCGGTTAAAGGCAGTTTCTTCTTTTAGAGATGTGTTGTTCATATTTTTGTGAGACATTTTTAACAGTATATGTTATTATAGCATAGCCTCTTAACTCAACGGAGAAAATAAATAATCGCACTTAAACAGATGTTTTTAATTTCAAACAGATGAATGGTGCCTTACATTTCATTAACCCCCCCTAAAATATCAGCGAAATGTAATAATTTCGTCATCAAATGAACCAATACAACAAGTTATTAGAGATGGATTTAAAAACTTTGAAAATTTCCGAATTAGATGCCTGTTAACCTGGCATTTTATTTAATAGTTTAGCATAACAAATACCGAAGAACCAAATAAATAGACTACCTATGCGAATAACCATACTACCATTATCGCTTGTATCTATATAAATTCGTATATTGAAATAATTTATGCAATAACCGCAATATTTATATCCGATTTTCGCATAATTACCAAAATTTAGTAACCTACTATACGAACTGTTATGAAAAATCACACTAACGTAACAATATCGCAACTGTCACACCACCAACCAGGAAACTACTATCAGTTATTTCCCCAACGTGGCAAATACAGAACCGATAAGAACACGGATACACAGTTAATTAAGTCCTGTTCCCCAAAAAAAGATCATGATAGAAACAGCAACTACCACAGACAAACTCAATAAATTCGAGAAATTCAAAGCCGAAAAAGACGGACTTGCAGTTAAAAACGAAATAGAGAATTTTGCCCAAGTCGGTTGGGAAGCAATGGACGAAAACGACCTTAACCATCGCCTAAAATGGTTAGGTGTATTTTTTCGTCCTGTCACTCCCGGTAAATTCATGATGCGAATGCGTCTACCTAACGGCATTCTCACCAGCAATCAATTGTCAGTTTTAGCAGAAGTGGTACAGCGTTACGGTGAAAATGGCAGCGCCGATATTACCACTAGACAGAATATACAACTACGCGGGATCAACTTTGAAGATATCCCCGATATCTTTAATAAATTTCACAAAGTCGGATTAACTACTATCCAATCCGGCATGGATAACGTTCGTAATATTACAGGTGATCCTGTAGCGGGTTTGGATGCAGATGAGTTTTATGATACCAGAGAATTAGTCCAGCAAGTCCAGGATATGCTGACTAACAACGGTGAAGGTAATCCAGAATTTAGCAATCTTCCCCGGAAATTTAATATTGCAATTACCGGAGGCAGAGATAATTCAGTTCACGCAGAAATTAATGATTTAGCCTTTATTCCCGCATTTTGGGGAAATGAAGATGAAACCCCAATCTTTGGTTTTAACGTCATTGTCGGCGGTTTATTTTCCGCAAAACGTTGTGAAGCAGCCATTCCTTTAAATGTTTGGGTATCTCCCGCCCAAGTTGTATCATTATGTAAAGTGATTGTCGAGATTTTCCGAGATCATGGCTTACGCGCAAATAGACTAAAAGCCAGGTTAATGTGGTTACTTGATGAATGGGGGATAGAAAAATTCCGCGCAGAAGTGGAAAAGCATTTTGGAAAATCATTATTACCCGCAGTAGATAAAGATCAAATTGACTGGGAAAAACGGGATCATGTCGGGATATATAAACAAAAACAACCTGGATTTAACTACGCAGGTTTAAATATTCCCGTCGGCAGATTGTCTGCTGATGATATGTTGGAAATTGCCAGATTAGCGGAAGTTTACGGAAGCGGAGAAATCCGGTTTACCGTAGAACAAAATGTCATTATCCCGAATATTCCCGATTCCAGTTTAACAGCATTTTTCACAGAATCAATATTAGAGAAATTTTCGGTTAATCCTGGTTTATTAATGCGATCGCTAGTATCATGTACAGGCGCACAATTTTGCAACTTTGCCTTAATAGAAACCAAAAATCGCGCCTTAGCAATGATTAAATCATTGGAATCTGAACTAACTTTATCACGTCCTGTGCGAATTCATTGGACAGGATGCCCTAACTCCTGTGGACAGCCCCAAGTAGCCGATATTGGCTTAATGGGAACTAAAGTGCGTAAAAATGGCAAAATGTTGGAAGGTGTAGACATTTACATGGGTGGAACAGTGGGGAAAGACGCACATTTAGGAACTTGTGTGCAAAAAAGTATTCCCTGCGAAGACTTACAGCCCATATTAAGAGAAATATTAATTACCAAATTTGGGGCAAAATTGCGAGAACCAGCAATAATTTAACCTCAATAACTAGACATCAAATCATCCGCGTTTATCTGCGTTTATCCGCGTTTGATAAATCATCAATTTAGGCAATTTCATAATTGTCCTTGGATTTTTATATCCAATTTTTCAGAAATTCAATTATTTAGCGAGAAAAGAAATGTTAAAAGGATTATTTTCATTCCAAGGACGCTATCGCATACTACATCAGACATGGTTTGCATTTTTCCTAACCTTTGTTTGTTGGTTTAACTTTGCCCCCTTCGCTACCACAATTGGAAAAGAATTACATTTACTTCCTGAACAAATTAAAACATTAGGAATTTGTAACCTAGCATTAACAATTCCGGCTCGTCTAATTATTGGGATGTTATTGGATAAATTCGGGCCAAGAATTACCTATTCCCTCTTATTAATGTTTGCAGTTGTTCCTTGTTTAGCAACAGCATTAGCCCAAGACTTTAACCAACTAGTTATTAGTCGCTTATTAATGGGAATAGTCGGTTCTGGATTTGTGGTAGGAATCCGCATGGTAGCCGAATGGTTTCCTCCCAAAGAAATGGGAATTGCTCAAGGTATTTATGGCGGTTGGGGTAACTTTGGAGCATTTGGATCAGAATTTGCATTACCAACAATTGCAATTGCAACCAGCTTTGTAGGTGGTAGTGGTTCTAACTGGAGATTAACAATTGCATTAACAGGAATTGTTACCGCAATTTACGGACTATTCTACTTTAAAAGCGTTCAAGATACACCCATTGGCAAAGTTTATCAAAAACCCAAGAAAAATGGCTCATTAGAAGTAACTTCTCTCAAAAGCTTTTGGGCGTTGATTGTTTCCAACCTTGGTTTAATATTCGCATTGGGTTTATTAGCTTGGAGACTAGAACAAAAGAAAATTCATTTCCTCACACTTAGCCAAATGTATATAGTTTGGATTGTATTAGCAGGATTATTTGCTTACCAAAGTTACCAAGCTTATCAAGTCAATCACGAATTACTAACAGGACAAAAAACCTACCCAGCAAATCAACGTTATCAATTTGGTCAAGTAGCATTATTAGAATTTACCTACATTACTAACTTTGGTTCAGAACTTGCAGCCGTTTCCATGCTCCCGGCATTCTTTGAAAAAACCTTTGGTTTAGAACATATTGTCGCCGGCATGATTGCATCTATTTATCCCTTTCTTAACCTAGTTTCTCGTCCCAGTGGTGGTTTAATTTCCGATAAATTAGGTTCGCGTAAATGGACAATGACAATAGTTTCTGCGGGGATTGCAATAGGTTATTTAATGGCACATTTCATTAACAAAGATTGGCCTATCCCCCTCGCAATTGCTGTCACAATGTTTGCGGCTTACTTTGCTCAAGCTGGTTGTGGTGCAACTTACGGAATAGTGCCATTAATCAAAAAAGAAGCAACCGGACAAATAGCCGGAAACGTCGGTGCTTACGGCAACTTTGGCGGCGTAGTTTATCTAACAATCTATAGTTTAACAGACCCATCAACCCTATTTGCCACCATGGGAATAGCCGCCATGATTTGCGCCTTTATGTGTGGATTCTTCCTCAAAGAACCAAAAAATTCATTTGCATCTGATAATGAAAATGAAGGAGAAATAATTAATCATCAATCTGTTTTAATAGAAGAATAATTATCTCACGCAAAGGCGCAAAGGTAAGAAAATAAAAACTAGAAATTAAAAATATTTCTCCTCTTATGAAATTATCTCTGTGTCCTCTGTGCCTCTGTGGTTCGTTTATCATAACTTTGCGCCTTTGCTCCTTAGCGTCTACCCTGCGGGATCTCTAAGAGAGATTGCGCGAAATAACTTTTTAAACCTGCAAATATTATGACAGAATTTACAAAAACACTTTGTCCTTATTGCGGGGTTGGTTGCGGTTTAGAAGTTTCTCCACCAGCCCAACATGGAAAAGCCACAAATCGAGATAGTGAAGGAATTCCTATTTGGCGAGTTAGGGGTGATAAATCCCATCCTTCTAGTCAAGGAATGGTATGTGTTAAAGGTGCAACTATTGCTGAATCTTTGGATAAAAGTAGATTACATTATCCCATGGTGCGCGATTCTTTAGATGCAGAATTTCGGCGTGTGAGTTGGAATGAAGCTTTTGATATTATTACCCACCGGATTCAAACATTGAGATTGAATCAAGCCACAGATTCTATCTGTATGTATGGTTCTGGACAATTTCAAACAGAAGATTATTATATTGCTCAAAAGTTACTTAAAGGTTGTTTAGGAACTAATAATTTCGATGCTAATTCCCGGTTGTGTATGTCTAGTGCGGTATCTGGGTATATTCAAAGTTTTGGTGCTGATGGTCCTCCTTGCTGTTACGATGATTTAGAATTAACTGATTGTGCTTTTTTAATTGGTACAAATACAGCAGAATGTCATCCCATTATTTTTAATAAGTTAGCAAAATATCATAAAAAAAATCGCCATGTTAAAATGGTTGTGGTTGACCCTCGGCGGACTCCCACAGCCGAAGCAGCCGATTTACATTTAGCTATTCGTCCAGGTACAGATATTGATTTGTTAAATGGTATTGCCCATTTATTAATGAAATGGAATTATATAGATACAGTTTTTATTGATGATTGTACTAGCAATTTTCCGGCTTATGCTGAGGTGATTCGGCATTATTCACCGGAAGTTGTCACCAGTCGTTGTGGTATTAGTATTGAAGATTTAGAAACTGCTGCTAAATATTGGGGAAAATCAAAATCTGTACTTTCTTTATGGTCAATGGGTGTTAATCAATCTTCAGAAGGTACGGCTAAAGTTAGAACTATTATTAATTTACATTTAATGACGGGACAAATCGGTAAACCTGGTGCGGGTCCTTTTTCTTTAACTGGTCAACCTAATGCTATGGGTGGCAGAGAAGCGGGAGGGTTAGCCCATTTATTACCGGGTTATCGGTTGGTAAAAAATGCCCAACATCGCGCAGAAGTTGAGGATTTTTGGGGTTTGGAAAGAGGACAAATTTCCCCTGTTCCTGGTTTAACTGCTTGGGAAATGATCACTGGTTTAGAAACTGGAAATGTGGGTTTATTGTGGATTGCTGCCACTAATCCGGCTGTGAGTATGCCCGATTTAGAAAGAACTAAAAAGGCGTTGTTAAAATCTCCTTTTACTATCTATCAAGATGCTTATTACCCTACGGAAACATCAGCTTATGCTCATGTTTTGTTACCTGCGGCACAGTGGGGTGAAAAAACTGGGATTATGACGAATTCGGAAAGAATGGTAACGCTATGTTCGGCTTTTCGTGAACCACCCAGAGAAGCAAAACCTGATTGGGAAATTTTCGCAGAAGTGGGAAGAAGATTAGGTTTTAATGATAAGTTTAATTTTCAGAATTCCGCCGCAGTTTATCAGGAATTTGTCCAATTAACTCGTCAGCGTCCTTGTGATATGTCGGGTTTAAGTCATGGGTTTTTAGCCGCACAAGGTCCAACTCATTGGCCTTATGCACAGGGTAGTAATTCAGAAAATAAACGTCTATATACTAATTTGCGATTTCATACAGCTGATGGACGCGCTAAGTTTGGTGCATATTATTCTAAAGGACTTGCTGAACCACCTGATGAAAACTATCCTTTTATATTAACTACTGGTAGATTATACGGTCATTGGCATACACAAACGCGTACGGGCAGAATTGAGAAAATTCGCAAACTGCACCCGCAACCGTTTATTGAGATTCATCCCCGTGATGCTGCTGCTTTGGGTATTATTGATAATCAGTGGTTAGAAGTGCGATCGCGTCGTGGTACAACTAAGTTTCCAGCTAAAGTTACAAAAGCTATTTCTCCCGGTACTGTCTTTGTCCCTATGCACTGGGGTAAACTGTGGGCAGATGATGCGGAAGCTAACGCTCTTACCCATTCAGAAGCCTGCCCTGATTCCCTCCAACCGGAATTAAAAGCCTGTGCTGTGCAGTTAGTTCCAATTCTTGTAGAATCTACGGTTAAAAATTATCAACTTCAGTCTTCTCAGTGGTAAGCTTTTGTCTGAATCAGGATGTCCAGGATTAAAGGATAAACAGGATAAATAGGGTGAGAACAAAAACTTTATCACCAATTACCGATTAAAATCTTTGCAGCAAAGTATTAATTTGTTGCAGTTTAGCTGCTAATACACCACTGCTGATTAGTTCAGTGGCTGTGTCTATACCAGTTTGCATATCTGAACAAATACCAGTGCGCCATAGATAAAAACCACCATTCCATAGGGCTGTTTGGCTTAGTTCGCTGGTTTTTCCCGTTAAAATCCCCTGCATTTCCTTAATGAGTTCTTCTGTGGTTGTGAGGGGAACGTTTTTAGTGATAAAGCCATATTCACTCGGTGCGAGTTGTAGCCGGGTTAATACTTCTGGATTTGATGAAGATAAGCCAATGATAGCTGTGCGATCGCGCGGTAAGTCACAACTACCCTCTAAACCCTTGATAAAAGTGTATTTATTCACCCCACGTAATCCCAAAGCAGTCTGAAACATTCCTTCTGTGGGTGGATGAACAAAACCGGCAATAATGTGAGCATCACTCGTATATGGACACCAAATCAACTCCATTGTTGCTAACGGTGGACGTTTACCCAATTGCTCACGGTATTCCCACAAAGTTTGATTTAAAGGAAAATGCTTAGGTGTATAAATAAAACCAATTCCTGTTTGTTCAAAAACCTGCTGGGTTTGTTCGAGTGATAAACTAGTCCAATCTATTCCTAAACCTTGCCAAATCTCAATTAAAGGTAAACCATATTTTGTCGGTAAGCGATCTCCTCCGTGCATAATTACAGGTTGTCCCGCAGCAGCTAATAATAAAGCCGTAATTATATTAATTGGTGCAGTGCGGGTTCTGCCATCATAGGGTATACCCAAAACTATGACAGGTTGGGCTATTGGTAGCAATTTGGGTCCGATTTCATAGTAACTGTCTAAAATCCCTGCTAATTCTTCACCTGTGGGACGTTTAATGCGGTGAGCAATTAAAAATGCGCCAATTTGCGCTGGTGTGGCTTCACCTAATAACATCATTTTTGTTGCAGTAGCGGCTTCAGCACGGGTTAAATTATCTGATGTGTGAGTTCCACTACCTACTTTTTGAATAAATTCTCGAAATTTATTAGTCATTTGTTAGTTGTTAGTTGTCAGTTGTCAGTGGAAAAAGGTAATAGTTTATTTTTAATTTTTTATTTCCGGAATATTATCTTTGACAAGTTGCCAAAAATATTGAATAGGGGGAATGTGGAGACGATCTTGAGTTGTTACCATCACTACCCGACGAGTTAAACTGGAATTATCAGCTAAATTACTATTTTCGGCTAGGGGACGAACTGCCAGGGTGGGATCATGTCTGGCTTCTATTAATGCTGATTGGGGAAGTAAGGCAATGAGTTCTCCTTGACGAACTACTCCCCGAAAGGCATCCAGGGTGTTTACTTCTAAAGCTGCTTTGAGTGTAGCTTTCATCTGTTCAAATTTATCTTGAATCAGACGTTGCATTCCATAACCATCTTTAAATACCACTTGGGGATAACGAATTAACTCTAACCAGGGGATAGATTCATATTCAGATAGGGGATGATTTGCTGCGATGAGGACTTCTATGGGTTCTTCATATAGCAATTCTACGGCCATTTCTTTGCCGGTGATTAAAAAGCGATTGTGCATTACAATTGCTAAGTCTACTAAACCATCTTTGAGGACTTTCAGAGAGCGATCGCTTCCTAATGATGTGACTCGCAATTGCACCTCTGGATAATGATGACAAAATTTTTGTAACACTGGTGGTAGGTAAGAAGCACAGACTGAATGAATTGCTGCAATACATAGTTCTGGTTGCTTTCCCCCCATTAAATCTGTTAATTCCTGTGTAGCAGATTCCCATTCCTGGCAGATTTTATGCACACGAGGAAGTAAGCGTTCACCTCCTAAGGTTAATTTGGCATGGGTGCTGCGATGAAATAATTCTATGCCCAAATCTGCTTCTAATGCCTGAATTTGCCGACTAATAGTTGATTGAGTCACACCACATTGTTTAGCTGCTTGTTGAAAGCTACCTGTTTGAATGATCGCCAAAAAGGCTTGCAACTGCTCTAGACGCATTTTAATAGAACCTAAGTATAAATGAATAACTCTTATTAATTTAACGGGTTATCTGTATAATTTTAATTTAATTTAATTTGTTGTCCAGCATTTAATTTACATAATCACATTAGCAAAAATACTTGTGCATACTGAATTGATGCGTTATATAACAACTGATATAACAAGGAATAGGGAATAAAGTCAGAAAATTATTTCCCTCTGCCTCTTTCCTCCCGATTCCTGCTATGAGGTACATATCCAGCGGGCAAGATGCCCGCACTACAAGAGTTTCATAATTCAAGTTTGTACCTCATTAGAGGATGTTTGAAAAGTTTTTAATGTATAAATAAACCCCTCTCCAAACCTCTCCCCGACGCGGGGAGAGGCTTTGAAACCCCCATTCCCTTGTAGGGAATGGGGGAAGGGGGGTTAGGTTTCTGGAGATTATCGGTTTCATCTAATACTTTTCAAACAACCTCTTAGAGCAAAATCTGCTATATGATGACAGCCTGGAGAGTGTCAAGTTGCTTTAACTAAGATAGAACCACCTTCAATTTTAGCTTGGTAAGTTTTCAGCGGTTTTTTAGCAGGACCTTCTTGTGCTTTACCATCAGAAGCAAATTTTGCACCATGACAGGGACAGACAAATTTACCTTGTTTTGCTTTCCAGTCGATGCTACAACCTTGATGAGTACAGGTAGGATTAACAGCAATCAGATTTTCTGCGGCTTTAGATGTGCCAACTACTAATACTGCGCCAATGGTTGAATCTTCTACTAATAGTTGCCCAGTTTTGTCTAATTGTGCCACAGTACCCACTTTTTGCCAGCCTTTCGTGGCAGCATTAGCAGATGTACTCGTTTCGGGAGAACAGGCTGCAATTGCGACAGGTAAGGAACTCGCTAAACAACCTAATCCTACCCAATTTATAAAGTCACGACGTTTCATATTTGCTGGTAATCAATATGTGATTTTTTACTAATATCTATTATTACTGGCAATGTTGGATAATGTCATTATTTAATTATTGATTGGTGGTGATGGAATTGAGGGCGCATACCCTGCAACTCTACGGTTTTTGTGAGTTTAAATCATTATTTTTGTTATAAATGCTTTATTAAAGTAGTAAGTTAATTTATTATTAAATAATTTAATTACATGAATTTTAACTAAACATAAAATAATCTTAATTGATTGTCATATAGGAATCCGGTTTAATTCTTGGAAAGATACGTAGGTGCGTTACGCGATTGCTAACACACCCTACAATACTCCACCAAAATGTAAATGATATTCAGGGATGTTATACATTGTAGCATTTTTAGTTATCTGATGTCTGTTCATTTCTCCAGTGTTAATTTCTGAGGAATAGATTTTGCTCTTTGTAATGGTGTAGAGTTTTCTATATTTAAAACTACTGCAACTAATATACCTGTTTTATTTTTTACCCTTGATGAGATTGAATATCATTGGGAAAAATTAACTCAATATTTATCACCTAATAGTTTTCAATCTGGTAAAAACTTTAATTATGAAACTACCATAGCTACAGTTAAGACTCAGGGTGATTTTAATTATAATACCCGTCCTTTATTAGAAGAAATTTTAGTTAAAAAACAATCTGCTAAAAGACATTTTGGCGTTCATGGATATTTTACTAAACAGGCTTGGAATGTAGTAGCTGAATATATTAAAAATTTTAGTCAACCGGGGGATTTAATTCTTGATCCTTTTGGTGGTAGTGGAGTTACAGCAATTGAAGCATTAATGAATAATAGAAAAGCCATTAGTACAGATATTAATCCTATGGCGGTTTTTCTAGTTAATTCCTTAATTAGTAGTGTGGATTTTGATGAACTTTCAGCAGCTTTTGCAAGAGTAAAAACAGAATATCAAAAGAAAGAACCTATAACGGAAGCGGATATTCAAAAAGCATTAACAAAATATCCCTATCCTCAAGGTTTAGAATTACCTAAAGGTTCAGATGTAGAAACAGTAGAACAGTTATTTAGTAATAAGCAATTAGCACAGTTAGGTTTATTAAAGTCAATCATTAAAAAGGAGAAAAACAAAAATATTAGAGATTCATTAATGTTAATGTTTTCTGGGCTTCTGACAAAAGCTAATTTAACTTATCATACAACACCGAATAAACCAGCCACTGGACAAGGTGATTCTTCCGCTTTTAGATATTATCGTTATCGAATTGCTCCTTCACCAGTAGATATTGACATCTTAACTTATTTTGAACTGCGTTTGAAAAAAGTATTTGCGGCTAAAAAAGAAATGCAATACTTCATTAATGAAAAAACTATTTCCCATGCACAAATTATTAAAGGTTCAGCTACTAATTTAAATTTTATTGCTAAAGAAAGTGTAGATTATATATATACTGATCCTCCTTATGGTAAAAAGATTCCGTATTTAGATTTATCAGTGATGTGGAATGCTTGGTTAGATTTAGAAGTAACAGAAGAAGACTATGAACAAGAAGCAATTGAAGGAGGAGAACATAAAAAAACTAAAGATGAATATAACAAATTAATAGCCGAAAGTATCAAAGAAATGTATCGAGTGCTAAAGTTTGATCGTTGGTTATCATTTGTATTTGCTCATAAAGATCCTGAATTTTGGCATTTAATTATTGACACTGCGGAAAGTTGTGGTTTTGAATATGTTGGTGCAGTACCGCAAAAAAACGGACAAACAAGTTTTAAGAAAAGACAAAATCCTTTTACAGTTTTGTCAGGACAACTAATCATTAATTTTCGTAAAGTTCGCAGTCCTAAAGCCATCATGAAAGCCAATTTAGGGATGGATATTGCAGAAATTGTCATTCAGACTATTGAAGGAATTATTGCAAAAAATGATGGTGCAAGCCTGGAACAAATTAATGATGAACTCATTATTAAAGGCTTAGAATTAGGTTTTTTAGACTTGTTAAAAAAACAGTATTCAGATTTAACACCAATTTTAATTGATAATTTTGAATATGACGAAAAAACAGAACTATTTACTCTGAAAAAAGACACGAAATTCAAGTCACATATTGATGTAAAATTGAGAATTAAATACTATTTGATTAGTTATTTACGCAGAATGGAACGAGAAAAGAAAAAGCCAAGTTTTGATGAAATAGTTTTGCATCTATTACCGCTTTTAAAAAATGGAACTACCCCAGAAAATCAAACTATTTTGAGCGTATTAGAAGATATTGGAGAACGAATAGGAGAAAATAGTTGGACATTAAAAAAAGAAGGTCAACTTTCATTATTTTGATTAGAGATAATCCAAAGTCGAAAAAGAAGGACTCGCATTTAAAAATCGAATAAATAATTTTTCCCAAATCGTGAATAGCAAGATCCCCGACTTCTCTAAGAAGTCGGGGATCTAAATTAAATTACCTATTAGCCAAATATTGATACATTTCCCATCTTGCATTAACTTCCATTTGCGCTTGTTCTAGTAACAACTTCGCAACCTCTGGTTTACTCTTCGTCAACATCTTAAACCGATTCTCTTGATACATGGATTTTTCCACCGATTCAGAAGGCGCTTTCATATCCAATTGGAGGGGATTTTTACCCTGTGATTGTAATGCTGGATTATAGCGATATAACAACCATCTTCCTGAGTCTACTAGAGCCTTTTGCTGATGTAAACCTTTGGTCATATCAATACCATGAGCAATACAATGACTGTAAGCAATAATGATTGATGGACCATCAAAAGCTTCCGCTTCTAAAAATGCTTTGAGTGTATGTTCATCCTTCGCACCTAGCGCCACACTCGCCACATAAACATTACCATAAGTCATGGCCATTAAACCCAAATCTTTCTTAGGTGCAGGTTTTCCACCAGTCGCATATTTAGCAACTGCGGCTTTGGGAGTAGCTTTAGAAGATTGTCCTCCAGTGTTAGAATAAACTTCTGTATCCATGACCAAAATATTGACATTGCGACCTGTAGAAATCACATGATCAATCCCACCAAAATCTATATCATACGCCCAACCATCACCCCCAACTATCCACACACTTTTCTTAACTAAATAATCAGCGAGGGATTTGAGATTTTCAAACGCAGATAAACGCTGATTAACGCGGATATTTTTTGATTCTATCTGCGTGTATCTGTGTTCATCTGCGTTTAAAATTTCTTGGAGTTTGTGTTTGAGAATGACGATTCTTTCCCGTTGTTCCCAAATATCAGCTTCGGTTTTTTGTTCAGCTTTGAGAATGGCATTAACTAAATTATCGCCAATTTCACTACTTAATTGTTGCAATAATTCCGCTGCAAATTCCGCTTGTTTGTCTATGGATAAACGATAACCAAAACCGAATTCGGCGTTATCTTCAAATAAACTATTGGACCATGCTGGACCTCTTCCGTCTGCGTTTTGACTCCAGGGAGTTGTGGGGAGATTTCCCCCGTAAATGGAAGAACAACCGGTGGCGTTGGCAATGAGTGAGCGATCGCCAAACAATTGTGTTAATAATTTAAGGTAGGGTGTTTCTCCACAACCAGCACAAGCACCAGAAAATTCAAACAACGGTTCTTGTAATTGCTGCTGACGAATTTGGCTTACTTTCAAAGTTTTCCGGTCAGGATTTGGTAAATTCAAAAAGAAATTCCAATTTTCCCGTTCTTGTTCCCGCAACGGTAATTGCGGACTCATATTAATCGCCTTGCGGGTGGGTTCTGCCTTGTTTTTGGCAGGACAGACGCTAACACAAATTTCACAGCCTGTACAGTCTTCTGGCGCTACCTGAATGGTGAATTTCTGGTTAGCAAAGTTCTTGTCTTTGCTGTTAGTGGATTTAAAAGTTATCGGTGCGTTGACTAACTCACTGGGTTGATAAGCTTTAGCGCGAATAGCAGCGTGAGGACAAACCATCACACATTTACCACATTGAACGCAGACATCACCATCCCAAACGGGTATTTCTTCTGCAACGTTGCGTTTTTCCCATTTTGCAGTGCCACTGGGGAAAGTTCCGTCAGCAGGTAAAGCACTGACAGGTAAATCATCACCTTCCCAGACCATGATTTTGCTAAGAACATTCTCGATAAATTTGGGTTTGGTAATTGCTAATTGCGTTTCTTCCCTATTACCTCTTACCAATGACCTATTACCGACTTCATGGAGATTTTCTAGAGTGTTGTCTACCGCTTTTAAATTCATGTTGACAACTTCCGCGCCTTTTTTACCATAGGTTTTTTCTATGGCTTGTTTGATTTTAGCAATTGCTGCTTTTTCTGGCAATACCCCCGCTAAAGCAAAGAAACACACCTGCATGATAGTATTAATTCTGTGTCCCATACCACTATTTTTCGCTACTTGACTAGCGTTAATAGCGTAAACTTTCAGATTTTTGTCAATAATCTGCTGTTGGACTTTTGGGGGTAGATTTTCCCAAACATGATCAGCATCATAAGGACTATTTAACAGCAAAGTCGCTCCCGGTGCAGCCGCTTTTAAAATATCAATACTTTCCACAAATCCCCAATGGTGACAACCGATAAAATTAGCTTTGTCTATGAGGTAAGTTGAGCGAATTTTTCCAGCACCAAAACGCAGATGAGAAACTGTCATTGAACCGGATTTTTTAGAATCATAAACAAAGTAACCTTGGGCGTTATTTTCTGTTCCCTCACCGATGATTTTGATGGAATTCTTATTTGCACCAACTGTACCATCTGAACCCAAACCATAGAACATTGCGCGAACTACATGATCTGGTTCTGTGGAGAAATTGGGGTCAAAATTCAAAGAAGTGAAAGTGACATCATCATTAATCCCAATTGTGAAATGATTTTTGGGTTTAATTTGGGTGAGATTATCAAATACACTCTTCACCATTGCGGGAGTAAATTCTTTAGAAGACAGTCCATATCTTCCCCCAACAATTTTCGGGAATGTGGTTTTTTTCCAGCCTTCATAAATGGCTGTCACCACATCTAAATATAATGGTTCTCCTGCACTTCCGGCTTCTTTGGTTCTATCAAGAACGGCAATAGATTTAACACTATTTGGTAATGCTTCTATAAATCTGGAAACATCAAAAGGACGGAAAAGCCGCACTTTGATAACTCCGACTTTTTCCCCTTGGTTGTTGAGATAATCCACTGTTTCATGAACAGTTTCACAACCAGAACCCATAATCACAATTACTCTTTCTGCGTCAGTGCTTCCATGATATTCATAAAGTTTGTAATATCTGCCTGTGCGTTCTCCAAATTTGTCCATAATTTTTTGGACAATATCAGCACAAACATTGTAATAAGGGTTTGCACCTTCACGAGATTGAAAGTAAACATCGGGGTTTTGTGCGGTTCCTCGTAATACTGGTTTGTCTGGAGTTAAACACCGTTGACGATATGCAAATACTAAAGATTGGGGAATTAGCACTTGTAAATCTTCATCAGATAATAATTCAACTTTCTGCACTTCATGGGAAGTTCTAAATCCATCAAAAAAGTGCATAAATGGTACTCTTGCTTCTAATGTTGCTGCATGAGAAATCAGTGCAAAATCATGACTCTCCTGTACAGAAGCGGAACATAAAAAAGCGAAACCAGTCGCTCTTGCAGCCATGACATCACTATGATCACCGAAAATAGATAACGCATGGGTAGCTAAAGAACGAGCAGAAACATGAAGTACGAAACTGGTTAATTCTCCGGCAATTTTGTACAAGTTAGGAATCATTAATAATAATCCCTGAGAAGCGGTGAAAGTTGTACTTAATGCCCCTGTTTGTAATGCCCCATGGACAGCAGCAGCAGCCCCTCCTTCGCTTTGCATTTGGGTGACACTGGGAACTGTTCCCCATAAATTGGGTTTATTTTCAGACATCCAAGCATCAGCCCATTCACCCATATTTGAAGATGGGGTGATAGGATAAATGGCAATGACTTCATTTAGTTTGTAAGCTACACGGGCAACGGCTTCGTTACCATCAATTGTGGCATATGATTTGGTCATGATTTTCCTTTTTGTGTCTTTTCTGGTTGTTTAAACTGTATGCAGAGAAGCCAAAAAGATAAGCATTGGAAATAGCTAAAGTCAGGAAGTTAATTTGTGATCTTTTTTACAGTTTTATGAATTGGGAATTATTAATTATTTTAACTTTTAACCAATATTTTAATTATAGCAAATGGTAAATGTTCTATCTATATTAATGTTGTACTCAAGATGGTAGTGGTAAATATGTAGTGATAATAAAATTAGGCATTACAACAAGAATTATAATGATGAATAAAATACCAGATAGCGCCAATATGATTATCTAACTTTTTAGAAAAGGATAAAGTTTTTCTGACCAAACGAGAAATTCTTTGAGAGGGTGTTTGAAAAGTCGGACAAGTTGTAAAAAAGCTCTCTCAGTATAAGCTGTAAATAGATAATAGACAGCACGGAGAGAGTAACATGAGTAAAGCATACCCCAGCAATCTGACCCACGCTCAATATGAATTTGTCAGTGACATGATTACAGAGCCTAAATCAGGTGGTCGTCCAGGGGAAACGCATCTAATTTTTTTTGACAAAATGTAACTTCTATGAATAGATAAAAAGGGCAGTATTACCATGTTAATATCAAGCCAATAAATGAGTATGAAGAAAATTTGATGGTAAATTCGTTTCTATAAGAATCAATAAAATGAGTTGAAGTGGTATTCTCAATAAAACTAAAGAGACAAAATTCACAAAATGAAGCTACCACCAAAAATCACAATAGTAGATCACTTTAAAGATTTAGAAGATAAAAGAGTTGAGAGAACAAAAAGGCATAAATTAATAGATATAGTAACCATTGCGATTTGTGCAGTGATCTGTGGAGTAGATAGTTGGGTATTGATGGAGGCTTATGGAAAAAAGAAAGAAAAATGGCTAAAACAATTTTTAGAACTTCCAAACGGGATTCCATCTCATGATACATTCGCCAGAGTATTTGCGAGAATAGATCCGCAACAATTTCAGAATTGTTTTTTGAGTTGGATAAAATCTATCAATAAAATTACAGAAGGAGAAGTCATAGCAATAGATGGGAAAACATTAAGGCATTCATATGATAAAGGAAAGGATAAAGGTGCGATTCACATGGTAAGTGCATGGGCAACTAGTAATAAATTAGTATTAGGACAATGTAAAGTAGAAGAAAAGTCAAATGAAATAACAGCCATACCGGAATTAATTAAAGTATTAGATATAGCCGGATGTTTAGTAACGATTGATGCGATGGGGTGTCAAAAAGAGATAGTAAAATCAATTGCAGAAAAATCAGGCGAATATATTATCGCACTCAAAAAGAATCAAGGTAATTTATATAAGAATGTAGAAGAAATCTTCAAAGAAGCTATATCTAAAGGGTTTGAGGGATTCAAATATAGTGAATTTCATACAAAAGAAGACAAACATGGAAGAGAAGAGATTCGTCATTATCTCATGTTATCAGACATAGAAGAAAGAATAGATACTGATAAGAAATGGGTAAATCTTCAAAGTGTAGGAATGGTAGAATATATACGAAAAGTTAATGGAAAAACGAAGGTTGAGACAGGCTATTATATAAGTAGTTTGACAAATAATGCGAAATTACTAGGAGAATCAGTCCGCACTCATTGGGGTATAGAGAATTCATTACACTGGGTTTTAGATGTAGCTTTTAGAGAAGATGATTGTCGGATAAGAAAGGATAATGCACCACAAAACTTTGCAGTTATTCGTCATATAGCAGTTAATCTTTTAGGAAAAGAAAAAAGCCAAAAACTAGGAACTAAAAGTAAGCAGTTTTGTGCAGGATGGGATGATGAATATTTAGAGAAGATTTTAGAATGTATCTGATAAAAATCAGAAAATATAGACAAATATAAATATAACCAATTTATTTTTCTGTTGATTCTACAATAGAATCTATATTTTTGATGCCAAAAAATATAGATATTAATATATAGAACTGAACAAAATAAATCCATCATTAAAAATAAATAATTACTCTAAATTTATGAAATTTTTATAATTTTAATAAAGGAATTTATCAGATTTTGAATGAAGTTAGATATTTTCCCATATTGATGCACTAATATAGTATTCTGTCAAGATAATTTAGATGCGTTTCCCCTGGGGAGAGTCATGGATAAACTGTTTATAAAAGGCTTAGATACAATCTTTTTTATCATCGCAGTAAAAGCAGCCCAAAAATTTGGAGTATCACTATCAACATCACATCTAGACTCATCATCAATGCACGTGCATGGGCAATATAATACCAGCTTACCATTCGTAATATTTGAAAGTCAAAAGGTAGAAAATAGTCCAGAATTAAAAGAATTAGCAGTAAAATCACCCAAAGAAATAACCATCACCTACGGTTATTCCCGTGACCACAGACCCGACTTAAAACCAATACCCGTGAATGAAATTGTCAAACTGCTTGTGGGGGAAGGATTTTCAAGTCTTTTTCTATATCTCTGATTTCAGATTTATGGGAAGAGTTTTTGCGCTTGAATTTGGACATTTTAATTTTGACAACACGGGGATTAATACGTTTTCGTCGGGGGCGATCAATTTCAGACTGGGAAATTAATGATAATAAATATTGATGTTGAATTTCTCGTAATTTTAAGGATGAATGGCTGATGAGTTGTACTAAATCTATAACTAGTTGCAAAGATTCAAGAAAACTAAGGAGTAAAGGATTTTTATTATATTCGTTAGCAGATTGGTAAATTAAATCGCGGAGTAGATTATAAGCAATTAACATAGCATAAAGTTCTTGTTCGACTAATTCAGATGTTTTGCTCCGAAAAATAGTGGGCATTTGTCCTTTGAGCGTAGCACATTGATGTGTTTTTATTTCACAGAAACTAATTTCCACCTCCCATCTGCAATGATAGTGAATAATTAATTCTTTGGCAGAAATATTAGGGTCAATAATACTAGTAACTAAACGACGAGGGAGAAAACCAGGAATTTGATATTCAATAACTCGGACAATGATACTTTCCTGATTCCATTGTTTATGCGATTCTGTAGATTTTTCTAAATTGAGAATTTTGCCATTAATTTCTGATAAATAACTTCCATCTGGATATCTAGCCATGTATCCATCTGGCAAACGAGAATCAGAGATAACAGGTAGTTTAACATTAGAAGCTACCCTAAGTAAAAAGTCGCATTCTTTTGTACGAATACTAAAAATAGTTGCAAAGGAATATAAACCAGCATCTAATAAAAATAATAAGTTTTTCTGGTTAAATTGTGCCAGTAATTTAGTCATTAAAGTCCTTTCACCAGTTCCTTTACCTTGGCTCGAACCATAGGTAAAATCTAGGATCAGGCGTGTTGATGCTGATATTAATGTGACTATTCTCAGCATGGGAAAAGCACTTTCTCCTCGACCACATTTAGACTTCCCAAATTTATCACGATTACTTTCAGTATCAGGTGTCGTACCTGTGGAACCATCAAATATTACTGTAGTCCATTTATGAAAGTCATATTTCAATGTTGTCAAACTAGAAGTGAGTTTTTTAAATATTAGTTGAAAAACTGTTAATCCTATACGAACTCTGGCATGACTCATAGCACCTTCAGAAATAAGTTGTTTTGGTAGACAACAGGATAACCACCTCAATCCTGATATCATCCAATCCATTATTCCTAAATAACTTAAATCACGACGGATAGTGGAGAGAATTACAAACCAAATGACAAACGTTGGTACTAGAATCGTTCCTTGACGACATTTACTTGATGAAACACTCGCCAAAGATTCTTTGATAATAGTTGATAAATGTTTTGCAATTGGTTGCAGATCATATTCTGTCGTAAACTGAGTAAGCATCTGATGATGTTCTTTTTGAATTCCCATACAAAACTGTCAAGGATGACTTGAAATAAACTCTTATAAAGCTTAAATATTCTTTCATATTTTGTCAATATATACTATCAGGCTACTCATTTTGGAGCAGGAATAAAAATTCTCGACGAAAAAAATGACACATTTATGATTTTTTAAATTTGATTTCAAATAATTGACAAGATTGATGATTTATAAATTCAAGAAAAATCTCATGATCATATAATTTTAGATACATTTTGCCTGGAGTTTAGACTAAACTGAAGTTATTTTTATGCCTTAATATTTGCAGAATTAATATTAGTAATTATTTGTAGGCTATTAATTTCATTCACGGGTATTGGACTTAAAACAGTTCATTATAGAAATGATATGTTCAGGAGATGGAGACATCCCAATATTTTTAAAACTAGCATCGGGAAACCAAGCTGACTCATCATGTTTTGGTAAAATAGCAGTAGAATATCACAAACAATTAGAAGTTAATAGTCTCATAGTAGCTGACTGCGCCTTATATACAGAATCAAACCTGAAAATGATGTCAGATTTACAGTGGTTATGTCGAGTACCATTAAGCATAAAAACAGCAAAATCATTAATATCAACAATACCAGAATCAGAATTGATTGATAGTGCAATACCAGGATATAAATTAGCATCAAAAACCGAAAATTATGCCGGAATAGAACAGAGATGGCTAGTAGTACAAAGTCAAGAGAGAAGAGAATCAGACTTGCGTAAACTCACACAAAAAGTTATCAAAGCCGAATCAAAAGCTGTGCAAGATTTGAAAAAATTATCACAAGAAGAATTTGCATGTGTTGCAGATGCTATTAAGGCATTATCAAAATTATCAAAACAGTTTAAATATCACGAAATTAACGTAAGTATTGTTACTCAAATCAAATCTAAGACAAAAGATTCTCCACAAGAAATATCTTATCAAATATCAGCTACAGTCTCCGAGGATGAAAGTAAAATTAATACAGAATTGCTGAGTGCGGGACGTTTTATTATTGCGACAAATGTTTTAGATTCACAGGAACTAAGCAATGATTCTATGCTCAGGGAATATAAAGCTCAACAATCATGTGAAAGAGGGTTTGGTTTTCTCAAAGACCCATTATTTTTTGCCGACAGTATTTTCCTCAAAAGTCCTGAGAGAATAGAGTCTTTGGGAATGATTATGGGTTTATGTCTACTGGTTTATACTTTGGCTCAACGTCATATTAGAAATGCTCTTTTGGAGTCTAAATCAACAATTAAAAATCAATTAGGCAAAGCAACTAATCGTCCTACTTTACGCTGGATTTTTCAATGCTTTCAGTGTATTCATTTGGTTACACTCAATCAGGAGAAACATATTTCTAATTGGAATAAGGACAGAGATTTTATCTTGAGTCTTTTACCAGATGATTGTTTACGTTACTATCAATTAGTCAGCTAATTATCATCTCTATCAATTTAATTTCTATGAGTAAAGATGAGCTAATCTCTTTGATTTATAGCTCCATTTTACTATGTCTATAATTTCGTTTTTTACTTTAATTGATTAGTCTAACTTATAATTGTTTCTTGAATATCTTCTTTCGCTTATCTGTTGACCTCTCCAGGCAGGGCAAGCGCATCTTATTTTTAGAATGCTTACTGGACAAAGGTTTTGACGATTGTTAATTTTTGTAACTAAAGGTTGAAACCCTTGCTGGGCATGGATTACAGAATTTAGGTGCGTTTGCCCTGCCTCTCCAGGTAGTGTGCATTCTTATTGCTTCTTATTGAGAATAGATTTTGATGACATTTTTGGTGATTTACTGTTTCTCAAATGCCTTTTTTCACTTTATCTGTTTGTTTTGATGCTCCCTTTGATTCTCATCTCCGTAATTTCCCTCTGTAACATTTTGGGGTGCGGAATGTGGGCTATAAGATGAAGATGATTTTCCATAATGACATAACCGTATAAGAGGATGTTTTAAAAGTTTTTAATGTGTAAACAGACCCCTCTCCAAACCTCTCCCCTACCAGGGGAGAGGCTTTAAAACCCCCATTCCCTTGTAGGGAAGGGGGGGAGGGGGGTTAGGTTTTTGGAGATTATGGGTTTCATATAATACTTTTCAAACAACCTCTTAGGCGGTTATATTAATTAATACTTAAAATAAGTCCTTCACGAGCTAGTAATGCTTTAGCTTAACCGACAGAAGCCCCACGTCTGATCCGATAGGGAAGCGGGGGATGAATGGCGCGTGAATTGACGACGGTTTTCCGACCAACGCGACAGCAAGGAAGGAAAACATGGAGACAATTCACAAAATTTGTGTTATGAATTGAATATCTCGGCAAGGCGAGAGAATAGCGATAACCAAGCTAGATACATGATCATTTTTGTTGATTAACCTTGATTTTGCCTTTGGAACGAGGGGTCAGCCTATCGCCTTAACATCAGTCTTGTTGTTCTCGAAGAGCAAAAAGCTGCTAACTGGGTAGGAAGCCTATACTTACCCGCAAGGGAAGTGTAGGTAGTTCACGGAATACTGACTGAATTTCAGTTTGAACATGATCAAGAAAATCATCATCATCAGGATGATGATAGGAGATTACTGAGCAGATCATCATAATGTCGCACTTCTAATAACTGGTTTTTTTCACCCACAATTACAACGGTAGGAGAGTGACATTTTAACTCTTCCATAGTAAACTGCCCGTAAGTCATGATAATCAAGCGATCGCCAACCACGCCTAAACGTGCCGCTGCTCCATTTAATTCAATCGCTCCTGAATTAGCGGGAGCAGGTATGGCATAAGTAATAAAACGCTCACCATTAGCAATATTCACTACTTGTACCTGCTCATAGAGGAATATACCAGCTTTTTTCAGGAGAACCTCGTCAATGCTGATACTACCCACATAGTTAATATTTGCTGCTGTGAGCGTACAGTTATGAATTTTTGCCGACAAGAGAGTGCGCTGCATTTGAGTTTAAATTTTTTTTTGCAACCAGTAAGACAGTTGGGAATTAGACTCAGTAAGTTGTTACTGATGATTCCACAATTATCGGTTTAGTGGGTAATGAGTAATTCACATTACCATCACCCATCATCTATTATGCTTTAGCTTTAGCTGCTTGAATGAACTTTTCCACCAAGGGAGCTACCTTATCCACATCCTGCCAACCGAGAATTTGCGTGACCTTTTTTTCCAAATTTTTATAACTACGGAAAAATTCAGCAATTTCTTCTAGTCGGTGAGGGGATATGTCTTTGAGAGACTTTACATGAGCATAGCGCGGATCTTTATCGGGAACACAAAGAATTTTTTCATCACGATCGCCACCATCAATCATTTCCAAATAACCAACTGGTCTAGCCGCAATCACGCAACCGGGAAATGTTGGTTCATCCATGATTACCATACCATCTAACGGATCGCCATCATCAGCTAAGGTATTAGGGATAAAACCATAATCATAAGGATACTTGACCGAAGAATAGAGAACCCGATCTAAAGCAAATGCTTGTAAATCCTTATCGTATTCGTATTTATTTTTACTTCCGCCAGCAATTTCAATCAGGACATTAATTACACCTGGCTTTGGTTGGGCAGGAATCAAAGATAAATCCACAACAAAACTCCTTTACTAAAAGTGAATAAGCGGTAGCAGCCATTTTCGCTCCCAGTGTAAGATTCTAAGGCATTGTGGATCTCTTCCCCCAGATTCCTGCTAAAAATCTTGGTGAATTTCACAAATGATCAAAAAAAAGCAGAGAAAAAAACTCCCTGCTCATTATCCTCTGCTTTGACTCCTAAATTCTGCTGTATATTTTAATCTCCAGGAATAGATAGGTTATAGCTTAAGGATGGCTGATTGTTTTCAACATTTACTGAAGAATAGTGGGCGATGATAAATACTGGTAAAGTGAGGGTGATCAAAGCGATCACTGTTCCCACAATGTCTGCCAAACGTTGGGAATATGTATCGGAAGAATTGGCAGACTGGCTATTTAAATTCATACAAAGTTGCAATTAATCAGAATCACGAGTGGGTTGACTCCCTGGAAAAGAGGGTCTACACTATTCTAACTATTTTTTTACTATAAACCGTAATGTCAGGGATAACTGACATTTTTGATCCTTCAGAAATTCCGTAGGGGCGCAGGTCCTGCGTCCAATTAGATTAGTCCCTGCGCCTAAGATTATGCAGCCACTTTTTGTCCTGTAGTTGATTCTTCAGATTGTGGTGACTCTTGTTTTTCTTGATTTCCTTGTTCTGAATCACTGCTGGGTTGAACTATTTGGAGGTGAATATTATTCACTTGATTAATAAATAGTTCTATTGCCTGACTTACTCTTTGTTGTTGTTTACCTTCTTCGGAAATATCATAACAACGATAGGCTGGGCTAATTCCCAAAATAAACTTTTCCTGTTCGGCTTCTAATAATTCAACGGCTTTGTTAGCAGCCATCCAATTTTTTTCAAAAGGAAATGAGGTAACGATACTAGCAACAATGGAAGCAACGGCTGGGCAAATAACAGGCAGCCATTTTAACCAGCTTTGTCCTGCTTCTAATTTATCCACCAACACTAAAATTGGTGTGACACCTGACAAAATAACGGTAGAAATTTGCAAAACATAGTAAAGAGTTCTGGCGAGATTTCGAGAACTTTTATAATCATCAATCAACTCTTGACAATATTCTAAAGCTTTAGCTCGTGCTGGTAAAACTGTATTATAGTCCAATGTAGTACCATTGCTTAATAGAGAGGTATATAGTTCAGCTTTTTTGGAAAGCTCAGTTTTTTGTGATTCCTTTTGAGCATTTTTCACAGATTGTCTATTGAAGATAAACAAACCAAGAGAAACACTTAAAGCAACGGATGCAGCAGTTATATATTGTTGATCACTAGAACCAACATAAATGATGAAAATTGATGTGATAGCAACTGCGGCTAATAAATAATCAATCAACTTGAAAAAAAACAGCATATTTTTTCCTGGTGTGGTTATTGTCGGAATGTTGAATTGATGATTGGAAACCCCGTTGTAAAAATATTTTTACAACCAAAGATGTATATTACACGAAAGTAACATTATTTGCAAGTTGCCAGGACTAGCAATATTTTTCAGAAAAAAGGTTACAGCAAATTGTTATCAAACGTGCTACAGGTGGAAAAGGTTAAACCCATTACTAAACTTCGTTATACGATTTATTTTTGTAGTGGGTTTGATCGAAAACTGCTGTAAGATCCGGATTTTTCAGTTGTTTTCAAGGATACAGATATAAATAAAGTTTGGCTCTTCGGTACTTGTTATGCCAAACTATTATTTATATTCATTAAACAATATTAAAAAATGTATCAATAAATGTCTAAAAGTGCTGTAAAAGTTGACATATGAACAATACCTTAGCCAATTTACGAGGGTGAGACAATAATCCCACATTCCGCACCCTCAAGTGTCACACCCCAAGGAAACCGATGTATTTAGTACATAAGAACTAATGCTTGTGAGGGTTGACTAAAATTTATTGAAGCTAAATAGGAATAACTACTATTAAAGTAGATATACAGTCAACAAAAACGACTAAGTACAAAATTTTGATTCTGAGGTGATTGTAATGGAAAACTTAGTCCACAATCATTGAAAGCTTTATCCTCAATGACTATAAAAAAAACTAAAAAAACGTTTTAAATCAACAGAAAAATGAGAATATGGTAACAGATACTTATATGGAGTTTCTGTTACCATGTTTAGTACAAAAGACCTGGAATTGAAGAAGATAGACCATTTAGGGATAGTAGCAGGAATAGTAGATTCAATAGGGATTGTAGAAATAATTAATAATTTAGTAGGTTCAGAGCCAGGAGAAAAAGTCAGTGCAGGTCAGGTGGTAAAAGCGATGATTTTGAACTGCTTAAGTATGATGTCACAGCCGTTATATATGTTTCCAAAATTCTTTGAATTAATTGCTTGTGAACATTTAATTACCTGAGTTCGATATAAATAATCATCCTGAGAACTAATTATATCAGGCTTTTCTCAATTAGCAATGATTGTTGACAATAAATAAACAAGAGAAAACAATCCAAAATTGAATATTTTGGGCTCATAATTTAATTGCATGAAAATAATTAAATTAATAAAGCTGGTAGAGAAGTTACTTCATGTTTATCTAATTTTAAAGAAGGTTTTTTATCTTGCCAAGTATAAGCAATTAAACCAGTGGTCGGTGAGCGAAGCCGAACCGCAATAATATTAACCATAAAATTAGAAATACTGCGATGACGAGAATGAACAACTTGGGAAATATTTTGATAGCCTGCGTGGCGTAGCCATAGTTGGTCGTTGACAGTTTCGATTAAAGCTCTTTTTCTTAACATAAATTTTTCCCACAATTCAACTAATTTATTCTTCATATTCTTCTTAAAAGGAATAATTAATTTCACATCATTTTCCAATAGTTTCTGAAATAAACTTTTAGGAATATATCCTTTATCTCCAAAAAGTCTTCCCCATAAATTTTGTGCCAAAGTAGGAACTGGTTTCCGGTCATCAACATTTCCGGGAGTAACTTGAAAAGCTAATAATTCGCCTTGTTCATTAATAATTAAATGAAGTTTAAATCCAAAGTACCAATCCACAGAACTCTTGCCCCAGCCCGATAAGCCACGGAAAACTTTATTTCTTTTTGCTCTTTTATTATGACAAATAGGAATACCCATGCTGTCAATAAAAGAGATGCCACTACATTGACCTTTTCGACTATTAAGATAACAAATTAAAGGCAGTAAAGCATCAGGCATTAATTCAACAAAGCGATTATAACTCACTAAAGATGGAAAATATCTGTGGTAGTTTGTTAAAATGCTTTTTTGATAATAGTCCTGAAAATATAGACTAACAATAAAATTATATTATATTTTTTGCCAGAAACCACCCTTATTCTTTATTGCTTCTTATTGAGAATATATTTGAACCAACTTTCCTATCTAAAATTTATTTTTTTATAGATAAATGTATTTTTTTACTCCTTTTTCATCAATTTACCTCCGTAATCACCGTT